>DASUVS010000264.1:0-2786 GCA_036378835.1 Binatia bacterium
GATCTTATGATTAGGGCTTTTCTCGACCCGCTCCCGTAAATGAGGCGGCACGAATTGCGCGATCTGGATTTCGTTATTGAGCAAAGCGGTAACCCGCTGCTCGGGCTCGCGCATGATGCGAAAAACAATTTCGTCCGGAGCCTGTTTGTATTGTTTCCACATCGGATGGTTGGGATCTTTGCCGATCACCAGCCGCTGCCCGGGAATTAACTCTCGAAACTTGAACGGACCGGCACCTACCGGATATTGGCGGTCAGCAATCTCCGGGCCGTATTTGTCGTAAACCGCTTTGTTGGTGATCATGATTCGATCAAAGAGGTAATCGAGTAGGGGCGCGGTCGGCTCCTTAGTAGTAATTCTCACAGTGTGCTTATCGATCACCGCCTCACTGGCAATAGCGGCGATGTTCTGGCGCTGCTTGCTTGAAGGATCGGTCCGGATTCGATTGATCGAATGCACGACATCCTCGGCCGTGAGCGGCGCACCGTTGTGAAATTTGATGTCCCTCCGTAGATGAAAAATCCAGTTCTTGGGGTCTTTAACTTCCCAACGATCAACCAACAAGCCAACCGGCTGGCCTTTGTCGAAATCATAGGTGCCCAGACAACCCAACACCTGACACCAAACGCTGTACATCAGCGAAACACTGTCAGCGTACGGATTGAAGGTATCCATGGTTTCGGTAACGCCGATAGAGATTCGCGTCTCTGCCGCCTGAAGCACTTGTTTCGGAGCGGCAATGACGAAGACGGCGAGAAGAACAACGGCTATCGGTCGTCTTTTCATAAACCCTCCGTCGAACTTACTTCCATAACTGTTTATAAAATCCCTGGCTATCTAACTCCTTGACGAAGCGATCGTCATAAAAAGCTTCGGGCTTCGCGTCTTTGGCTTTAGGGTTTCTCGCCGCCGCTTGATTCAATACCTCCTGGATACCCTCGCGGGTGTTGTATGGAATCTTCTCGACATAATCCACGGCATACTGATAGACAGCATCGACGATTTTTGGATCCGTGGCCCGTGTAAATCTCCTGATTGCTCTGCGACTGAGATCCGGATCGCTGAACAGTTTGGCGACTCCTTCGGAGTAACCCTTCATGAAGCGGCGAATAAGATCTTCGTTCGCATTGATATAGGACCGGCTTGCCATCCAGGCATCGTGCGGAAAGTAGATCCCAGCTTTACCCATATTCATCAACACACGGGCGCCCGCTTCCTGGGCTCTCAGGTTGGCCGGGCTGGAAAACGGCGCGGCAACAATCGCCTTGGTCTTCATCATCGCAGCGGCCGCGAAGATATCGCCGGTTTGGACCATGGTCACATCACGGTCAGGATTCATGCCGTGTTTGCGCAGAAGATAGCGCATTGTGAAATCGGTTGAAGATCCGAACCGGGTGACCGCAACGGACTTACCGCGCAGGTCCTCAATCGACTTGATCTCCGGCAGCGCCATAATATAGAAGGCCGGCACCTTCGCTAGAGCACCGATCATCACGATATCCGCACCGGCTAAAGCAGCATCGACTGCAGCATTGCCGGCGGCGCCTGCCAACGGTAAATCACCTCCCAGCATTGCCTGCACCATCTTGGAACCCGAGGTGATCAAAATCAGGTGCGGCTGGATATTATACTTTTCAAAAATTCCGGCCTCTTCCGCGACCCACAACCCCGCTTTGATGCCGGTGATCGCGGTATAGCCGATGGGCAGATTATCTCTCGCTGACACTGCGTTAACCGAGGCAATACAAACGACCACAGTACAAAGCAATGCATATATTCTAATCATCTGTTTCTTCCTTGGACGCTGATAGGAGGGCAAATCGAACCCTGGTTAGTAGATGCACTTATACCGATCTGACGAAGCACGCTGATGCGGACCTTATCAACTGGCGGAAAGAAGTGTCAAGCTGACTGAGCAAAAGGTAAGGTCGACAACCAGCGGCAAATTCGGATCAAGGATGCGCAATTTGTTAACGGCTTTTAATGATCACGCCGCACTCCTCGCAGCGGTACCGGGCAACGCCGCTCTTTTCCTCGACCAATTCCTCGAACTCGTATTGCTTTAGTCCCGAGGTGTCGAAACATTCCGGACAGAAACCATCTTTCAAATCGTCGCGAGGAAGGGTCAAATGACAGTGGCGGCAGCGTAGTCGACTCGCAGGCTCAGGCAGCAACTCGAGCGTGGTGTGGAAGCAGGATGACATTTTTCCGGTTGTAGACGTCTGATTTAGCTCTTCTCCGAGTGCTGGATGACTTCGTGCATTTCGAAGACATTGGGCCCGGCAAATATCTCGGCTCGCGGCCGGTTGCTGTGCGCTTCCTGAAACTCTTTGCTGTCGGTCCACCGTCGAAAAGAGACCTCATCTTGCCAATGGGTGAGCACGATATAGTAATCGCTTTTGATCGGCCGCAGAATCTCAAGCCGGATAAACCCCGGCATTTTGTCCACCAACCCGGCTCTGCCAGCAAATCGTTCCTCGAATTCTTTTTCAAAACCGCGAGAGACCTGAATTCTATTCGATACGACAAGCATAGTTTCCTCTAATCGCAGCACCGATTGTCAACGCTGGCCATACAAATCTTTGACGAACCCGGACTTCTCCAATTCATTCAAGAAGCTATTGTCATAGAAAGTTTTAGGATCGGCACTTGTTGCTTTAGGGTGATCGGTGTCTGCAAGAAAGTCACGCACTCCGTCTTCATTGACGTATGGAATTCTTGGGAACAACGGCACGAAACTTCTATAAGCATCGTCGATGATCTCAGGATCCTTAGCGCCAAAATGA
>DASUVS010000265.1:0-7597 GCA_036378835.1 Binatia bacterium
GTTTCCGCGCAGACCGCGTTCCCAATCGCGGGCATAAACATCGCCATTCCGACTAATTTCCAACCGGCTGGAATCGCCGTTCTCGTTTTTCGCTTCGAGGCCGTCGCGAGAAGAAGTACTTTGGGTGCGCTTGTCGCGATCCCCGTTTAGGTACCAAGTGCCCTCCAGGTCGCGGCGATCGGTGTCCCTCGAACTTGCTGCACTGCCGTTAATTATGCCGTCCCACCAGTTGCCCCGACGGTCATCTCGCCGATCATGTCTTCCGTCATCTCTTCTATCGTCTTGGGCGCTGGCAAGTGGAACGTTCATCAATGCTACTATCAAACTGGCAGACCATAGTATTTTTCTTTTGTCCATATGCTTTTTCCTCCTTGCAACCTTGTTTTCGCAACCGCCATGCCACGCTCTAGAAACTCGTCCCTGAGCACGATCCGGTTCTAAATTGTGCCGCTCGCGGGACGGAGTTTAAAGATGCGAATCGCCAAAGGCACACACTGGCTCACGATAAATATTCAAGACGGATCAAAAGAAAGGGCCGCTCGAATCAATCGAGACGGCCCTTTTCACGTAGGAGCAATTAAGTTAGCGTCTAGCGGTGCGGTAGCTGGGTTCGCGGGTCCAAATGGTGCCATTTTCCCATACGATGCGATCGTGGCGAACGTCACCACGCAGCCCACCCTGCCAGTCCCGAGCATACACGTCGCCGCTCCGGCTTACTTCTAGCCGCGTAGTCTGGCCCCTCTCGTTTCTGGCTACGAATCCCCGTCGCGATTCGTTTATTTCGGCTCTCCTAGATCGATCGCCGTTGAGATACCAGGTGCCTTCCAAGTGCTGCGAAGCACTCCGTTTATTCCCCCATGAGGACCAACCATAACCCTGCGCTAGAGCAGAGCTCGGAATGTTCACAACTCCAATCGCCAGAGCTAACAGTAGTCCAATCAAAGTACCTTTCTTCATGTCTGAACCCTCCTAAAGGCGTCTGCCAACTATATGGCTCGTTCATTCTGATACTTCACTTGTGTGCTCTGTCTCTTAGACGGCTTGCGTTTGGGTTAGTTTACAGGCGTGAGAGCAGGCAAAAGATAGAAAAGATACGTATGGCTTCTCCGGAGTTGCGGTCGAACTATGAAGTTTACCGATTATCGCGACGCTCGCGCTCTTCATAGCGCCGCTTAAGTCTCTCCCGACGATCCTGTGGTAAACGCTGCCAACGGTCCCACTCCTCGCGCAAATGCTCTTTGTCTTCAGGCGGGAGATGCTGCCATCGCTGATAGTTCCGTAACACTTTGTCTTTCTCTTTTGGGCTCAAGTTGCGCCAATCGTCGCTGCTGCTAGCTGCCCAGGCGGCCAGTGGCGATAGCAACAGGGCGGAGAGAAGTATCGAGGCAACAAGGCGCTTCATCAGAATTGATCGCTCTCTAATAATCAGTTTTTAGAAGTTTCCATTACAACAAGTAATCGACGGATCGAGCCTCAGCTCAAATAGCATGAGAGTCGGCCTTGCTGGTTTCCAGCCCTTCAAGAGAGCTTAACGCCTCCAGCATGTCGAGCGACCTAAAGAATTCCAACTGTTCGGTGTCGGTTACGATTTCCCTTGGGATTCTTTCTTGCGGTTGATTGTACAGCGCAGGCAGATTTCCTTTGCTTAGGACCACACCGAACGCCAGAGCGGCAATGACCGCCGTGCCAAACGCTGGAATCATCCACATGCGCATCGGTGCAAAAAGGTTGCGCCAGTGGAACTTTTGCTCGCGCTGATGGGTTAATTTGGTGACGGTCTCCCGATAATAATCATCCCAGAAGGACTGCGGAAGTTCCTCGGGCAAGGCTATGTGCGGCAGCAATCGATGCAAATCTTCGATGAACCGGCTGCAGCCAAGGCAATCGGCGAGATGCTGTTCCAGCTTGTGCTTTTCGTTGTTACCGATCTCGCCGTAATAGTAGAGCACCAAGTCTTCTTCGAACTGTTTGCACATCGTTTCCAACTCTTTCGCAGCCATAACCTTTCTCTCCTTAAACAAACTCAACCAGACACTGGCGCAGCGCCGCCACCGCGCGATGGAGATACACCCGTACTGTTCCTTCGGTAGTCTTCATGACCTTGGCGATATCTGCGATCGGCAGCCCTTCATGGTTTCGCAAGATAAAAGCGGTGCGCTGTTTGTTTGGCATGGCATCCAACGTCTTGTCGACACGCCGTTTTGTCTCCCCGGCAATCGCTTCCTGATCGGGACCCGACGCATGATCCGTCAGCTCCTTGCGCTGCCTCTCATCATCCTGTTCGCTTTCCAATCGTTCCCAGACGATTTTCCCCTTTCGGCGCGTATGATCTAAACAAAGATTGACGACCAGACGATAGAACCACGTGTAAAAACTTGAGCGGCCGTCGAATTGCTTGATCCGCGAGAACGCTCGCAAAAAAGCCTCCTGGGAGAGATCTTTGGCCTCCTCCGTGTCCCGGGTAAAATCCAAGGCAATCCGGAAAGCCTTCTCCATATAACGACGGACGAGTATCTCGAAGAACTTCCCCTCCCCTTGCTGACATAACGCCACAAGCTCCATATCAGGAAGATCTTCCGGCGAACGATTTTCAGGCGTTGCGTTAATCGATTTACCCTGCCTCTGTTCGTGATCTAAGGGTTCTTAAAGCCTTAGACGTAGAGACTGGAAAAAGGTTAACCGCGATAGCGGAGGGGCTAAAATAAGCAAAGCCAGAGCACTAGGTCAGTACCTGAATCGGCTCCCGATGGGGAGTTAAGCGGTGAGCAACTAGAGGAATATAGGTTAACCGGGTGCTGCGTCGCTGGTGGCTTGAGTGCAAAGACGGATGATCCGAAAGAATTCAGAATTGCACAATCATTATTACAGGATCATAGGCGGTGCCAAGTTTCATGATGTTAGTGCCCGGGCTCCTCACCGATGCCGACAATCCTGATACTGCCATGCTTGGATTTGTATTTCCGGTTAAGAGAGATGATGACGCCGGTTAGCCCCTCGATGACGTAGGCGTTGCTCCCCGGACCGCCGTCGAACGCGCGCGCGCCGATACGCCGGATTATTTCCATGACTTTCTCCTTTGCGTCAGCTTTGTCGCCGCAGACCAACACATCGCCCAGCGGTGAGTCCACATCGGCCAAATCAACGGCTGATATGTTATGAAGCGCGCCGACCACCGGCGCCTCGTTGCCCAGAATCTGCTGCGCTTCCTGCAACGCCGAACCGGCTGGCGGCACGAACGGCTTACCCTTGTTTAACGGCACGACCGTATCGATGATGATCTTTCCGGCGACCTGTCCTTTGATGTCCTGGACCATTTGAGCATGGCCTTCATAGGGGACGGCGATCACGACATAATCGGCGTCGCGAATCGACTCCTGATTAGTCATGCCGACCATTTCCCCGGCGCGAAGAGCCGGCTTCAAGGTTTCCACCGCTTTCCTGGCTTTTTCCGCATCGCGGGAACCGATAAGGATCCGAACCCCGGGCGCCCCTAAACGAAGTGCCAGCGCTCCTCCTAGATTTCCCGTCCCGCCAACAATCGCCACGCTAAGATTTTCCATGATGTTTAATCTATCGAAAAAGATCCTCCGCTTCGGGACGCAGGAGTTCCTTCACCGATCCTTCCCCCTTTTCAATTTCACAGCCGCGGACGACGACGACAGGCATAGCCTCTTTTTTTCTCATCACTAGTTCAGCCGCGGACGCAATTTCGTCGGCAATCGCCGTTACCGCCGCCCTGAGCTCGTATCCATAACGATCCTGGGTGCCGCGTTCATCTTTGATCGGCTTGAATCCTGCGATCCCCACGGCCACATCGACCGTACCCAAGCGCCATGCTCGGCCGAAACTGTCGCTGATGATAATCGCTGGAGACGCGCCCACGAGCTCTTGAATTTCGGCGCGGATCTTTTGCGCTGAGCTGTCGGGATCTTTCGGCAACAGCGTCGCTTTTCTCAGACCCACATTGGAGCAGTCGACCCCCGCGTTGGCGCAGACAAATCCGTGATGAGTTTCGACGATCATCGCCCGGCCCCCGCGGCGCACAATCCGCTGGCTTTCAGATAGGATCAACTCGACGAGGGCAGGGTCTTTATCGAGCTCGCGACCCAATTCGCGGGCATAATCCGACACCACCACGCCGTCGAGTGGAAGCAACCTGCCTTCCGATTTCGACACGATTTTTTGCGCGATAACAATCACATCGTCTGCTTCGAGCACAACACCGTTGCGTGAGCAGGCATCGACGATCAGCTTTCCAAGCGAATCACCGGCGCGGACCTCGCCAATTCCAGCAAGCCCGAAAATCGCTAAGCCGTTCATGCTTCTGCAACGCGCCGGCTGGGTTCAGAGCGCCGCGCCGCGATGAATTGCCTCAGTGTCTTCAACGCCTCACCATCATCGCTCGAATTGGCAAGACATTTTTCCAAATCCTGGGGCTCATCGATGTCCAAGGCAATGTGCTCATTCTCGAAATAACGAATCGGTAATCCTTGCGCCGAGACCTGGCTTATATGGTAACTGAAACTGTCGTAGCCGAAGCGGAGTTTGATAATGTCCGGTGGCGCGAGCAGCAGCGCATTGGTCCCAAGTTTATCGTGCGAGGGAACCAACAAGGCAAACGGCGCGTTCTGAGTGTCTGGAACCTGCGCGAGAACCGATTCAATATCGCCGCTCTGAAGCAGCGGCAGATCGCCGGGCAAGATAAGCACCGCTTCATGCCCGGCATCTTTCAGGCTGAGGCGGGCAAAATCGACGGCGGCAGTTTCGCCGGTTTCGGCGCGCTCCAACATAACTGTGGCTCCCAATGATCCGGCAATCGCCGCAACCTTATCGTCTCCGGTCACCACTACAGTTTCGGATATTCCGCTTGCGCGTAACACCTGGCGCAGCACATCGCGAAACATCGCTTCGGCAAACGCTTCCCTTTCGGCGCTGCCGAGAAGCGCGCTGAGACGCTGCTTGGCGTTACGAAATCCTTTGACCGGAATAAGTGCGGTTACTTTCATCGATCACCGGAAATTTCTTAGCACTATTTTCAGAGCAAGGCCAAGACTTGGCGGGCTAAGCGCCGTTTGTCGGCCAGGTTGTTCATCCGGATATCTGCCGAAACCGGTTTGACCCCGAGTTTTTCGATCTCGCTCTGAAGAGACTGATCTTCCCGGTCGACGATCAGAACATCGAGAAGATCGGCATAGGCTTTGGCCACCCCCCTTACGGAAGGCTCAAGACCGTGAGTTCCCATCAGCGTATGCGCCGGACCGCTGATCGCCGCTCGAGCGATAATCGGACTGACAGCGACGATTTTGCCGCGAGCTTCGCGCAAAGCCTGGCGAATCCCCGGCACAGCAAGAATCGGCCCGATGCTTGTGATCGGATTGCTTGGACAGATGACGATCCCGGCAGCGTTGGCGATCGCCTGAAGCACGCGCGACGCCGGCTTACTCTGATCGACGCCGGCGAAGAACACCCGTTTGACTTCCGGCGCCCAGCGCTCGCGCACGAAATACTCCTGGAACGATATTTCTCCATTCGCAGTTACGATTCGGCTCTCGATCCGATCGTCGGACATCGGTAGAATCTCCGACTGAATGCCCAGTGCGCTGCGAATTCGCCGTGTCGCTTCAGAGAGGGTCAAGCCTTGCCGTAGAAGGTCCGTGCGCAGAATATGCGTTGCCAAATCTTTATCGCCAAGCTTGAACCATACTTCCTCGCCCAAACGCCGGAGCTGTTCCAAACCGACGAAGCTTTCGCCAGCCATGCCCCAACCCTTTTCTTCGTCGTTGAGACCGGCGAGCGTGTAGACAATCGTATCGATATCGGGCGAAACATGAAGCCCATGAAAGATCGCATCATCCGCAGTATTGCAGATGATCGTCAGATCGGCGGGATCGATCTCCGCCGCGAGACCTTTAACGAGTTTGGCGCCGCCGGTACCGCCGGTCAAAGCTAAGATCATGGCTAAACGGGTCGCGGCGGCTAGACGTCGGGCAGTTGAGTCTCCGGGTTTTTGCCCAATGGACCATTGTTCTTTACCAGTCCGTCCTTGCCGCATAGTTGATTGACATAGGGCAGAATACTTGGGGATAGGAATCTATCGGCTTGATAAATGTATTCAGGGTAAATAGGTAATCGCGCTCGCAGCTCGAATCCCGCCGCTGCGCTCCTTTCCCGTAGTCTATGGAGAGCCGGCCATGGCGCTTCAGGATTGATAAAGTCCGGGGTCAGCGGCGATACCCCGCCCCAATCATTGATGCCGGCTTCCAAGTAAAGCTCATAACCCTCCGGCGTCAGGTTGGGTGGGGCCTGGATGTTCATGGGGCCGCCGAATATCAACCGGGCCAAAGCGATAGTTTTAACCATGTCTTCCGGGGCAGGCTCCGGATGAAGACGCATCGGGATGGTCGGTTTGGCGCGAAAGTTTTGGATAATTACTTCTTGAATATGGCCGTAGCGCTCATGCAGCGCGCGAATAGCAAAAAGAGCCTCGACTCTTTCCTGCCAGCTCTCGCCGATGCCGATCAGAATGCCGGTGGTAAAAGGAATACACAGCTTGCCAGCCTGCTCGAGAGTGCGTAAACGAACCTTGGGCTTTTTGTCCGGCGCACGATCATGAGCGCCGCCGTTGAGCATCAAGCGCTCGCTGGTGCTCTCGAGCATCAACCCCATACTGGCGTTCACCTGCTTCAAGCGCTGCAAATCCCTCTGACCCATGACCCCAGGATTAACGTGTGGCAACACCGCAGTTTCTTCAAGCACCGTTAGGCAGGCTTCGAATAGATAATCCAAGGTGCGTTGGAAGCCGCGTTCGGTTAGGAAAGTTTTCATCTGCGGATAAATCGTCTCAGGCTTGTCGCCCAAACTGAAAAGCACTTCAGTGCAGCCAAGCAGTTTTCCCTGCCGCGCCACACGAACCACTTCCTCCAGGGTCATGGTTTTGGCGCCGGCTTCCTCCGGCGCTTTGCGAAAGGTGCAGTAACCGCAGAAGTCGCGGCACAAATTCGTCAACGGCAAAAATACTTTCGGCGAAAAAGTGACCACTCTGCCCTTGTGCATGTCGCGAAGCTGCGCTGCGGTGGCAAGCAATTCCTGTAATTCATCGCCGATGACTTCGCAAAGCCCAAGCGCCTCGGGTAACTCGAGCAATTTTCCTTGAAGACATTCTTTCAATGCTTGCTGCATCAGCCTGTGCATATCGGATCGCTATAATTGGGTCAACTGCACTTCAATCGTAAAATCATGGCTGTTCGCAAAATGATCAACAAGGTAACGTCCACACGATTCGAGTCGCGTAGCGACTAAGGACAGTGTCAACACGACCAAATACGGGTCTCATGACTCGCTTGAGCGAAGCTATTCTGAATGATACGAGTCTCGGTTGATAACGATGTGAATTTCACCAACAAAGCGGCGGCACAGTTTGGCGGCCTGTTGCCGAATCATTAGCGTGAAGATAGAACATCAGAAAAACGGTGAGGGGGGAACGGATCATGGATAACTTTGACGATGTGCTTGTGATAGATGCCGATGGCCACGTCTACGAAGGCAACGTCGATCTCGCCAGCCGGATGCCCGAGAAGTGGCGCTCGCAAGCTCCCGT
>DASUVS010000266.1:0-17153 GCA_036378835.1 Binatia bacterium
ACACGTACCACGAACGCGAATTTGGAGGTGAGACCAAGGGAACACACCGAAGCATCGAACGCATTAACAGCGCGCTTACGTGGCAATTTCTAGCGCCTTCGCCATATCGATTGTCCGGCGGGCGCGTTCAACGATGGGGCGATCAATTAACTGCCCGCCCATGGCAATGGAACCGTCGCCGCGGGCATTGGCCTCTTCGAAGGCTTTTAATACCTCCCGCGCATAAGTTATTTCATCCGCGGTTGGACTGAATGTCGTGTTGATGGCATCAACCTGTGATGGGTGAATGCAGGACATGCCGGAGAAGCCCAATTGGCGTGCTTGCCTGGCAAAGTTCAGGAGACCCTCGCTGTCGTTCAAGTCGACCCAGACGCCATCCACCGCCTGCACATGCGCGGCCGCGGCAGCAACGACGATGGCGGATCGCGCGTAGATTAGGTCGCGCGCTTCGCCCTCGCGCGAAGTCGGCAACCCTATTTCACGGCCAAAATCCTCGGCGCCGAAAATCAGCCCGCTGATGCGCGGCGAGCTCGCGGCAATTGCCGGCGCATTCAATAAACCTTTGGGGCTCTCGATGGCGATCAGCAATTTGACGGCGCCCTTTTGCATTCCCAGCTTTGGCTCACGTTCCATCAGGATTTGATCGACCTTGCGGATTTCCTCAGGCGTATCCACTTTGGGGCAAACCAGTCCTTCGAGGCCCGGGCGCACGACAGCTTCCAGATCGGCGTCCATGCGCGCATGTCCAATGGCATTGATCCGCACATAGCGCGACGGTGTGTTCGGTGCTTTGTCGCGGCCCAGTGATTCGGCGATGTTTTTGCGCGCGCTATCTTTCTCGTTGGGCGCCACGCCGTCTTCGATGTCGAGCATGATGGCATCGGCATTTAGGCCGAGCGCTTTATCGATCATCCTTTGCCGGTGCCCTGGCACAAACATCCATGAGCGTATGAGATCCATTCTCCGTTCTCCTATCGAAGTTCAAATACCTGAAGGACTTGGAAATGTCTATCTTCACAGTATTCGGCGGCATGATTTGCAACCGCGGTGCTTTTAGAGAATAAAAGAGAGATGATTTATCAATCCTCGAAATTCCAAATCAATCGACGATGAAGGCGAGCACGGTTAAGCTTCTGGTGCCGCTGGTTGCGATCACAATCCAAAGCAATTCCGCATCGACTATCATTCCCCCCTATCTTGATTATCTCCACATTCCTGTTGGCGTGATCGGCAGTTTGATTTCACTTGGGCCGGTGCTCGCCCTGACATCGCGTCTGCCGGTCGGCATGGCCTACAACCATCATCGCGCTCGACTTCTGATCACCCTGGCAGTTCTCGCCATGGGAGCGACGAACTTCGCTTATAGCTTTGCCAGCGATACGATTGCGTTCGCACTGATTCATTCCCTCAATGGTTTTGCATACGGCGCAGTGACGACACTCTATATGGCGTTCTATGTCGATTCCTTGGCTGCTGATGAGAACCGTAATCACGCTATGGGATACTATGTGGGTAGTTTAGCGCTTGGCTATTCGACGGGAAATTTTTTCGGCGGTCTATTTGCCGATCATTTCGGTTACGCGATTACGTTTCAGGGCGCCGCGTTCTTGTCGTTGGTGCCGTGCGCGCTGTTGTGGCTGTTGCGAGCTCCCGCCGGCCAGGGGGGAGGTAATGCCAAGGAGAAGCCGAAAGTAAAGTTGATGTCGAAAGAGTTTTGGCGAGCGCTGCTCGAACCGGGACTGGCCACCGTGGTGGTGACGGCATTGTTTCTCAATTTGCTGCACCAGATGGGCGGCGTATTTATCTCGCTGTACGGATTGGCGGTGGGCATGACCCTTACGCAGATCGGCATCATCCGCGCGGCTTATGCCGGAGTCAATGCCGTCACGCGCCCGATCAGCGGTCATGTCGTCGATAAAGTAGGCCATCGCCGTTTATCATACGCGGGCATTCCTCTCCAATCCGCGCTTCTCATGTTGATCCCTTTATTCAGCGGTTTCGGGCCGATCTTGATCGTCTACATTATGTCGGGCTTGATGCGCGCCATCGTCATCGTCGCCAACGCGGTGGGTCTGGTGCAAGACGTCGATGAGAGCAAAGTGCAGCGCGGTATGGCTTCGGCGGTTTATAACTCGGCCGGGGACGTCGGTAATATCATTGGTCCGTCCGTCGGCGGAATCATCGCCCACGCCACCAGCATCGGGGCGGTGTTTGTTTATGGATCGCTGGGCTCGACGATTCTATTCCTACTGGTAATTTTTGCCGTGCGGCGAAGTGGAAGAATGAATTATGAAAGCTGATAGCTGAAAACGAACCCGGCTCGATCCTGATTTCCGCGTTCCGTTTTCTGCTCTCATCTTTGTCTTCAATAGGACTTCGGCATGCCCAGGACGTGCTGTCCAAGATAAGCCAGCACCAAATTGTTGCTCACCGGCGCGACGGTCAGTAGCCGTGTCTCTCTGAATTTCCTTTCGACATCGTACTCCGCGGCAAAACCGTAGCCGCCGTGGGTGGTCAGGCAGGCGTTGGCAGCCGCCCAGGCGGCTTCGGAGGCAAGAAGCTTGGCCATGTTGGCTTCTGCGCCGCATTTCTCGTTGCGATCGAATTTCGTCGCAGCCTGATAGCGCACCAGATCCGCCGCTTCGATTTGCGCATAGGCCTGCGCGATGGGGAATTGGATGCCCTGATTCGAACCGATGGCGCGACCGAAGACAATCCGCTCCGAGGCGTACTTGGCCGCGCGTTCGACGAACCACCGTCCATCGCCAACGGCTTCGGCTGCCACTAAGATCCTTTCGGCATTCCAGCCGTCGATGATGTAGCGAAAACCCATCCCTTCCTGGCCAACGAGATTCTCCACTGGTACTTCAACATTGTCGAAGAATAGTTGATTGGTATGGTGATTAATCATCAAGTCCAGCGGCTTAACTTCAAGCTTATCTTTATTTTCTCTAAGGTCGACGATAAAAACCGAGAGGCCACGGGTTTTGTCTTCCAGCTCGTCGTAAGGTGTGGTGCGCGCCAGCAGCAGCATCAGATCGGATTGGAGCACCCGGGAGATGAAGATCTTCTGGCCATTGATAAGATACTTACCGCCTTTACGAACGGCAGTGGTCTGGAGCTTGGTGGTCTCGGATCCGGCGTCGGGTTCGGTGACACCGAACGCTTGCAGGCGCAATTCGCCAGTCGCAATCTTCGGCAGATATCTTTTCTTCTGCTCGTCATTGCCATGCCTGAGAAGCGTGCCCATCGTGTACATCTGCGCATGACATGCAGTCGCCACGCCGCCGGAGTGATTGATTTCTTCCAGGATGATGCTCGCTTCGGTGATGCCGAGACCGGTGCCGCCAAATTCTTCCGGGATCAACGCGGCGAGCCAGCCCAGCTCGGAGAGTTTGCGCACGAATGCTTCGGGATATTCTTTCTTGCTGTCAATCTCGCGCCAGTAAGAATCGGGAAAATCTCTGCACACTCTTTTGATTTCTTCTCGGATCTGTTGCTGCTCCGGCGTCAGGTTGAAATCCATGCCTGCCTCCTATAATTAGGCCCGTAGCAGGCTGCTGAAAAAGCCTCATGTGCTTCGTTGCGCTCGATCGCCTCGCTTCGACGTACTGCCGATGTACGCCTCAGCTCGTTGATTCTTCGCGCGCCTCGCCTCTGAGATCTTTTTGAGCAGCCTGCAAGAGAATCAATCAGCACTCGTTAGACTATAGCGAAATAGTGTTCGTTGCCAATCGAGGGAGGAAGGTCATGGCGGTCAAACCGGGATGGGAAGGTCGGTACTTTGAAGATTTTGAGATCGGCGATGTCTATCGTTGTCGATTGGGACGAACGGTCACCGAGGCCGACAACATCTGGTTTACTCTGCTCACCAATAACACCAATCAGATTCACTTTAACAATGAATACGGCAAGCGTACCGAATTCGGCAAATGTCTGATCAACAGCGCTTTGACCCTGGCAATCGTTGCCGGCATGGGCGTTGCCGATGTCAGCGAAAATGGTTTCGCCCTGGGCTGGGATGAAATCAAACTGCCCAACCCGCTGTTTGCCGGAGATACGCTCTATTCGGAATCCGAAGTGCTGGAGAAACGCGAGTCGAAATCGAAGCCGCAGTGGGGCATCCTCAAAGTGCGCACCCGCGGTGTCCAACAAGAAGGCAAAGTCGTTATTGATTACGCGCGCAGCGTCATGGTTTGGAAAAAGGCGCATGCGCCGAAAAGAGATCTCTTTCCTACCATTAGGGAAGATAATAAATCGTAGAGCTTACGGGTTGAGCCTCGATTCTAAGAAACTATCTTGTTCCGGCTGTTCCAATCGTTTCAATGGTTCCATAGTTAAAGATCCAACCTAAACTCAACCGGGGTGCCTCAGGTTTGAATTTGACCGACTCGAACGATTGAAATTACTGGAACAGTTGGAACCTGTTCACATAGAAAGAGGTAACTCGTGGCCAGCAGCGTAAAACCAAACCGTGCTCTAGACGGAGTTAAAATTCTTGCTTTCGAGCAGGTCCTCTCCGGGCCATTTGCCACCTGTCTGCTTGCCGACATGGGCGCGGAGGTCATCAAAGTCGAACGGCCCGGAGTAGGGGATGTCATTCGTTCCTGGGATTCCGTTGTCAAAGGCCTATCGTCAGGATACGTTTGGCTTAACCGCAACAAGCGCAGCCTGACCGTCGATGTCAAAAAAGAAAAAGGCAAAGAGATCCTTAGACAGTTAGCTAGCAAGTCCGATATTTTTTTTGAAAACTATGCTCCTGGCGTGGCCGCGCGGCTGGGTCTCGGTTATGAAGAACTCAGCCAGAGCAATCCGCGATTGATTTATTGTTCCCTATCAGGCTACGGCCAGGACGGACCCTACCGCGATGTCAAAGCATACGATCTGCTGATTCAGGGCGAGGGCGGAATCATTGCGACCACCGGCTATCCTGAAAAGCCCGCCAAGGCAGGCATTGCGATCGCCGATATCGCCTCCGGGATGTACGCGGTTATCGGCATTGTCCTGGCGCTCTACCAGCGCGAGAAAACCGGTGAGGGACAGTTTATCGACGTGTCGATGCTCGACTCTATCGTCTCGTGGCTCGGTTATTTCCCACACCACTACTGGCATGCGGGAGAGGAGCCAGGCCGCGCCGGCATGCGCCACCATTATGTAACACCGTACGGGCCGTATATGGCGGCCGATGGCGAATACGTAAATCTCGCAGTCGCCAGCCCGGCCGATTGGGAACAGTTTTGCCAAGTGGTGATCGAAAGGCCGGACCTGCTAAAAGATTCGCGCTTTAGAACCGTCCAGGATCGACGAAAGAACCGCGGCGTGCTGGAAGAAATCATTGAAGCGATTTTCCTCGAGCGTGATCACAAGCATTGGCTGGCGCAGCTCAAGAAAGCCGAAATGCCGCATGGCATCGTCCGCGGCATTGCTCAGGTGCTCGCCCACCCGCAAGTGGCGGCGCGAAAACTGATCCGTGAAGCGGACTCGCCGGTGGGCAAAGTTCCGGTGATTGCCAACGCCCTCAAGATGACCGACAGCCCTGCACGTTATGACCGCATCCCCGATTTGGGCGAGGACAATGACGCAATCCTGCAAGAGCTTGGATACGAAGCGGCGGCGATTGCCGATCTGCGGCGCGACAAAGTGATTTAAGCTCTTGCGTTGCGATAAAAAGTCACACCGAACAGCCAACCGATTGCACCTCGAAGGACACGAAGTAAAATAGCCTCGGATGAAAGGAGCTCAAGCGCTTTATTTCAGTCGGATTCGTCTCTGCGAGATGATTTGCTGATTCACCTCCGTGTCCTTCGTGTGCTTCGTGGTGAGAACTCTCCAAAGGATGATTCATGACTAAATGTGTCATCGGGGTGATGGGCGCTTCAGAAAGCGACGCGCTCACGGATGCCGAGAAAGCCCGCCTGAAGCAACTCGCAGAAAAACTCGGCTGCGCCATCGCCAAGCACGATTGTATTTTGATCTCCGGAGCTACAACGGGTCTGCCGGATCTGATTTCGAGATCCGCGCGTGAACACGGCGGGTTTGCTGTGGGCATTTCTCCTGCCGAAAATCGCCGGGAGCACATCGAGACCTACAAGATGCCGCCCGATGCCGCGGATGTGATCATCTATACCGGCTTTGGCCTCAAGGGCCGCAATGTCGTCAACGTGCGCTCGTCGGACATCGTCATCATCTTCGGTGGCGCAACCGGCACTCTGAATGAATTCACCATCGCCTATGACGAGGGAAAGATTGTCGGGGTCCTCGAAGGCACCGGCGGCTGCGCCGATCACATCAAAGAAGTCATCGACTTCTGCAAGAAACCAAGCCGGGCTACGGTGTTGTTTGATACCGATCCGGAGAAACTGATCGAGGAGTGCTTAGGTTGTCTAGAAAATTAACCGACCGGCGATGAGCGGAGCCAAATTTTGAATTCTGTCGGCAGAATTGAAACTTGTCCATGCGGTAGCGGTCTCAAATTCAAGAAGTGCTGTCTGAGCCAGACTGCCGCAGCGACGAAATCTTACAGTTCCGTAGATCGCGACGAAGCGTTGTTGAAGCTCATGCGTTTCGCGACCCGCTCTGAATTCAAGGAAGCATACCGCGTTGCGTTCCAACGTTCTGGGGCGACTGGCTTTCGGAAGAACCGGATGAGGAGTTAAGGGATGTCATGACCTCCGAGACGGTTAACTAGCCTACCACAGTTGGTTCGCTTTCGACTGCGATCTCGGCGATGGCCGGACCGTGTTCGACCTGTTTTGTGTGACAGAGGACAAGAGCCTCCACGCCGGTGAGCGCAACTTTCTTCAAGGCATGCGAGGCAGTCACGCAGGTAAACCCGCCTATGATTCAGTTTGGCTGTGGAAGGAACTGAACATCACAAGAGAGTGAGAAGAGGCGGTGAAAAGCGCCCGCGCGCCAATTACAGATTCGAAGATCCCGCGGAACTGCCAAATCACAATTTCGCGCACTTTTCGACGAACGCTTTGACGATTCCGTTGAATGTCTCCGGTTGCTCGCGGTAGCAGAAGTGGCCGGCCTCATTGATGATGTGCATTTCCGATCTGGGATTGCTGTCGGCAATAATCTCAAAAAGCGCATGGCCGCGTTTGAGCTCCGCCGTCGGATCGTTGTAACCCCACACTAACATCGTCGGCTGGGTCAGCTTGCCGTGCATAATCCAATTAAGCGTTTCTTCCTTGTGCAGAGCCAGGTGAGTGAAGAACTGGTTTCTTTTAAGTCCCTGGTCCTCCATTTTTCTGACGGTTGCTTGGTATTTTTCTGACTTGGCGATGTCTTCACAAGTATCCAGCCAGTTCTGCGTGATGTGATTCGGCCTGAACGAGTAATGCTCGATGCACCAGCGCTGGCTTTCGCGGCTGAGGCGGGGCTTGGGCGCATTGGCCATAATGAATTCCGTCTTCGAGGGCCCGGGCGCAAGCGTGCCGCTATCGACAATGACGCAAGAGCGAACCAGGTCCGGATGATCCAGTGTCAGCCGCGTGACGACGTAACCGCCGCGCGAGTGGCCGATGACGTGAACATTCTTAAGCCCGAGCGCCTGTAAGAGACCCGCCGCATGCTTTACCGTCGCCGCCATGGTGTAGTCGGCGTCGGATTTCGGATTGCCCGTATAGCCTTGGCCGAGCTTGTCCATGGCAATGACGCGGAACGACTGGGCGAGAACGTCGAAATTGAATTCCCAATCGATGGCGCTTTCGCATGCGTCGGGCGTGCCCATGTGGCTGCCATGCACCAATAACAGCACTTCGCCGCTGCCCTTGTCGAAATAGCGGGTCCTGATTCGATCAACATCGATAAACTTCGGGTCGTTCATCATTGAGTGTATCCTCGAAGAATTAAAAAGCGTGTACGTGATCGGAGGAAGGCCGCGTGCGTTGCGAGCGCATGTCAGCTGTATTGTCTCCGAATCTGTCCTCTCTCCGTTCCGTTTCCGCTTTCAGCCTTCCGCGTTGTCTTTCCCGCGACCACGTCCTTTTTCCGGACACGATCACGTTAATTATCCCTTCAGCGACTCGGCGAGCTCGCGTAAATACTCTTCCTGTTCTTTGGCCTGATACAGCGCCATCGAGCCGTTAGTTTTTAGCGGTATGCCGCCGATGAAGTGAAAAGCGTGGGCGTCCCAGTCGTAGAATTCGTCGCCTCGGTCGCAGATCTCTTTCCACTTACGGCCCACGGGACTGCGGTGCAAGCCTGTGCGCGCCGGAAGCGCCTCTTGCTGCTCGATGGACAGGTCCGCATTTGCTTTGTCCGTCTTTTCTTCCGGAAGTCCGTCCCACATGCGCCGGTAGTTGGGAAAAAATTCCTCTTCCCGTACCGTCAGGGCGGTGTGCATGTCCCACCATGGGCCGTGCCCGGCGACACGTTCGTCGACCTTATCCACCAATTTGTAAATTAGCCGGGCGCCCGCGCGTAAACGAAGCACCAGCGATCCCTCGGCGGTTTTGGAATTCTGTTCAGCTTGTATGCCGCAATATTTCTCAAAAAATGCCGCGGTTCTGGCCAGGTCGCGGCAACCATAGACAGCATGACTGATGCGGCCGACTTTTTCGTCGGTGGCGATTTCCATGGCGCCTTCGGGCATATGCATGGGCGCCCAGAATTCATACTGATTGCCGTCAGGGTCGGCGAAGTAGATTGCCGTGCCTTCTTCGCCTTCGGCGGCGGTCTTCACCGGATCGGTGTGCGAAATTTCGTAGCGATCGAGCCGGCGCAGGTGCCCATCGATATCTTCCGGACGGATATAGAAGCCGCAACGGGGCAGTTCTTCGCCAAGTTCTTTTGCCGCCGGATAGATTTCGGGCTGAAGGAAGGCGCCGATGCGGCACGATCCGCCCTCCCACCAGAGAAAGCAGATAATTTTGATATTCTTTTTACGCGCCTCGGTAGTCAGTCCCCTAATGGGTCTTCGGATAAGCCCGATGCCGTTCACCGCCCAGTCAGTCCAGGCGACCATATCGTTGGTGCCGACGACAAAATGATCGATCCAGTGAGCCGCGCCTTTGGGTTCGACGTTATCCATCGTAAACTCCTCAAGGTCTATTCACGATATTTGAAACTTCCAGTCTTCCGAGCTCCCTTGGTTGTCCTCCCCGATAGCGGGGCGAAAAAAGGTAGCGATTAACAGCCTTCAATTCCGCAGATCACATCATCGCGACCGTACGAAACAGGGAAAATTCTGTCAAGCGCGATAACCAGGACGCCGCCCGATTTGTCACTGGAACTAGGCGCTGCGATGGAGATTTTGGTAGAGCGATGAGAAATGCAAATGCACGGATTTAAGGTTCCTACGATTTAGCCACGAAGAAATAAACGGAAGAAGCCCTCCGCGACCATCGGAAGAATGTTCTGTTCACAACTCGCCGGAGTATTGAGCCGCTACTTCGAACCGGCTCCTGCGGAAAAGTATTCCACGCGGCTGACCGCAACGTCTGAAACGAACATGACTCCCGTATAGCGGTCGAACAGAGGTTTCAATCCAGCCAAAATCGGTTCGACTTTCTCCGGCGCGACGACTGACATCAACATGACGATGCTGTCTATCTCGTTGAACATCGGATGGGCGGTGTGAAAACCGTGGTGCCCTTTTCCGGAAATATTGTGGATGATCGTGTATCCAGTGGCCTTGTTGTCGAGCAAGTCGGTGGCAAATTTCAAGTGCTCACCCTGGATGATGATCCTGATCTCCTTCATTGGATGAAGCGTGAGATTGCTCATGCTGATCTCCTTCTACACGAATCTTTGGCGCGGGGACGAACTGCTGGGTTTCACGGCCTGCCACCCCTCTTTCGAAACATAACGATAGGCTAGCTGCTCTTCAGGCTCGATGGCGATGAGATACAACCATTCATTGTCATACAGTCGCTTCAGATGGCGCTGGTTGCGGATAATTTTATCGATCCTTTCCCTGGGCGCCTCCACCAGAGTCACGAGCCGCATTGGCTCATGATAAGGCCGGATTCCATTCATCACCGTCTGCGAGGCCAAGCCGGTGCGCAGATCGCTCTGAGGACCGGACATTATTCCAAAACGGCCTACTACGTTGTGGTAGATTTTGCTGCCGCTCCCGTAGTTTTCCGGATCCACAGCGGAGAAGTAATGCTCCATATTGATCCATTGTCCGACAATTTGTGGTCCGGTCATCACGACCTCGAGCAATTGCCCGTCAAAATCTTCGCGGTAATCGTAAGAATGCAAAAAAGCTCGTCCATCGAGATTGATGCCGCGGGTCAGAGCGCGGCGCCCGATGATAAATGCGGCATTGCCCGACAGCCCCCATTCCGGCCGCACCTGGCTCCAGTCGGCGCTTCGGCGATGCACCGTTCGCCGGGCTTTCGAAGCCGGCAGGCTCGTTTTGGTCTCGGGAAAGCGGGCGCATCGCTCTTGGCTGTTGAGCGTTCCTGCCGATTCAAGATCGCGCACGAGTTGGAGCAGGTCCTTGCGGTGGGTCGGAGGGAGATCTTCGAGATCGATGAGATCGACGTCATCTGTGGTGGTATTGTGTTGTCCGGCGACGAAGTAGGTGTCCTGTGGAATGACAATGCCGTTCTTGGCGAGCTGTTCCCGCACCAGCGGTTTGTTCGCCATGATCGCCAGCACCCTGGCGTTAGGCTTGCCTGGGTTACCGCCACAGGCGCCGCAGTCGAGGGCCGCTTCGAACGGGTTGTTTTCAGAGGTGCTGCCATGCCCGCAAAAAAGCACTAGACGGGCGAAGTTCCGGGTCAGGCCCATAATCCTCAGCGCGGTTTCCACAGTGAAGACTTGCTCGCTCAGAGTGAACCCGGTGCGAGTGATGCGCTCCATGCGAGCAAAGGATGCGCCGGGGTTAATGCCGTAGTTTCGCCTGAGATCTTCGACGAAAGCCGCTTCTTCCTCGCGGGAAAGCGCGGTGGAGCGCGCCTGCGGCGATGGTTCTCCCGCGCTCTCGCTGTAGAGCGCGCGCCGGCGCAGAAACTCCAAGCGTTCCAATGATAAATTGAGATGGCGCTCACCAAAGTTTTCCTGCAGCGCGCGCCGCGTGACCGCCCGCTGCTCGGCCGCAAGCATTTCTTCTACTTCTTCCCGCGATAGTTTGTCGACAGTCAAGGTTGTGGCGACCGGCGGGACCAGCTTGCGCCGAAGCCAACTCATGACCTTTCGATACCATGTCGGCGAAAGAGTCTTGCCGATGAACGGCAGGCTGTAAAACCACCCCAGCGACTCGACCATGACATAGGGCGTTACGACGTTCTCTTTAAGATCGTAGAGCAGGGTATGGCCGGTTTCGAGAAGCTTTTCTCGATGCCGGCGCCTGAATAAATATTGACCTTGATAGGTCCGCGGAATCTCGCGGACCAAATTCTTGCTCTTCATGATAACCGGAAACTGATCGGTTACATGGTCGCTGCCGAGGCCTTGATAGCGGATGAAGACGGCAAAAAAACCCGCGAAGCCGAAGGTCTCGTAATCGCCAATCGCTTCCAAGTGACGCCGGATCGGCTCTGAACGCACGTCGATGCAAAAGACCGCCTGGGCTTGGTGACGAACTTTTGTCTCGCGCTGTGATTCGCTTTCTGCCGCGGCTCGATGGGACGAGCTCGGACCGGAAGCGGCTTCGCCGGGTTGATCGAGATTCACAGCGAGCTTGCCTAATAGTTGTTCCTGGTATGCCGCCTCGAACGCTTTAAGCCATACGGGGCCATGGTCCGCCTCGGGAAATCCATCGATCCAGTCGAGCAGTGTCAGGAGATTGCCGGGCTGACTTTGCGTTAGAATAACGGGATCATGCCCCAGGGCTTGGGCAAGCGCGTACAAGCGCCAGGCCGCGACAAGAGCGGCCAGGCTCTCAGCCGGTGGCTGGCCGGAATGTTTTCGAGATAAGTCCTTGCGCCGCTGCAGCGCGGTCGATATCGCATCGAGGTTGCCGTCGATGCCGAGCGATTCACGACAAGCTTTTTGCACCAGCTCACGCTCGTACCAGAGGCGTACCGCAAGATACTGCGCCAGATCGATGGGGTAGGCGAGCTGCCATTCATATTCGCTTTGATCGCCGCGCCATTTGATGAAGCCCGCCCATCCCGACAGAGCAACGAGGTGAAGCGAAAAATAATCCTGCCGCGCATCGGCCGGAATGCCGAGGGTTGCCAAGCTTTCCAGCAGCGCGTCTTCCGGCTGAGCCGGCAATCGGGCGAGCTTCTCGCGACTATTTTCGATTGCTCCGGGAGACCATTCCTTTTGAGCGAGAAATTTCCAGGCGCCGTAGAAGCCCTGCTCGCGGCGCGGCATCGGCCAGGTCGCATGACCTTCATCCAAGAAGGCCTCGCACCATTTCACCAATTCACGATTGATTTGTTCGACGATTGCTGTGCCCAGGGTGCGGTCGCACCAGGTGGCCAGCGTCAGAGTTCGACCGAGATCTCGCTGCTCTGCGGTATCCCGGCCGCTCTGCGGCGGCTTTGCGGCGGATACTAGATGGCTTGCAAGCGATTTGATCGTGCTCCGGTCCGGATGGCGCTTCAGCAGAGCGTCGAACGTGTTGAGAGCAGGAGGAGAGAGGTCTTGCAGCATGCAGGCGCGAAGGACAGCGCCAAGGGTCAGGTTATGTTCGCCTAGTTGGACTTGCCTGTTTTCTGCGCGCCCTCTCAGCGCGAGATCGAGATGATCGGGCAGAATCCGGCCCGAGCAAAAATAGTCGCGAAAAATTTCAACCGGCAAATACCTTTTGGCCTCGATCAAGCGCTGCGCCCGAGAAACGGCCTCTTCAAAATGGAGATACTCGAGGCCATGTAGCGGATTGTGGTGAACGAATGTCCGCATCGGCCAATAATCGGCAATGACCTCGCTCGCGAGCAGGATCAAGGCCCGGAGCTCCATCCGCTGGGTTTCGCTGTACTGAGCTGCTGCCATCTCCGCCTGGTTCATCTCCATGGCATTCGACCGACATGGGCCAGTACAACGGTTTCCAACCAATCATGCGGCATGACGCCCAGAGCAATTAGAATCAGCAGCAGAAGCGCAAAACCCGCGACCTCGCTCACCTCGAGATCGGTGTAGCGAGTGTCGGAGCGGTGCGGTCCAAACAGAAGCTGCTGCATCATTCTGAACAAATACCATGATGCTAAAAACCAACTGAATAGAACTACCATGAGACCCCACGAGAGGGCGATGGAAGCCTGCACCAACATCGCCAGATAGGCGGAAAAAAGCCCCAACGGAAGCAGGCCGACCGCCGCCATAATCAACAAGGAAAGCACGGTGGCAAAGCGAGGCATCGGGGTTGCCAGACCGTGCATCGCCTCGAGGCTCAGATTGCCGTACCGTGCACGCACAGTCTGCCATGCCAGCAGCAGGCCAGCAGAAATCAAAACTGTCGTTGCGCAGTAGATGATCGGCTGAAAAGCAAAGGTTCCGGCCACGCCGAAACTCCACCACAGAGCTGAAAAGAAAGCGACGCCGGCGTAAGCAACAACCTGGGGAACTCTCGTTTGAGCCAAGGCTTTGAACGATCCATACACCGCGCCGAACAAAGCCAGCACGCGCACCGCGCGAAGAGTCTCGGCCGGAAGATCCGGCATCAACTGAGCTATTGCGAACAGTCCCGCCGCCGGCAGCAGCACCGCCAGGGCGATTGCCTGATATCCTTGCCAGCGCGTGAGCGCAGCCACGTAGATTCCGTGCAGTGGAAAAAGCGGCAGCAGAATGGCGACCAAGATTGAAAGTCCGATTTCTGCCGGAACAACCGGCAGCCGCCCGCCCAAGGTCACTGCCGAGCCAATTGCGATCAAAGCTGCCAGGTACGAAAAGATTCTGCTCCCATTCAGGCGGTCGATTTCACGTCTCAAGACCCGGTTAAATCTTATGGCAACTGCATCGAGGTAAAGCCGGTTCATCAAAAGCAGGTAAATGCGAATTCGTAAGCTATTCACCCATTCGGGCATGCCGATCGATCGCCCATGGCTCTCCGCATAAATCAGTACCCACCCGAGAATGATGACCAAGGCGAAGGCCGATACCAAAATATCGAACACTAGGACCGGTAAAGCGCCCGCTTGGAAATGGACGGCCACCTCACCTCGCGCCGGAAATAGGAAGTGTGTGAAGCTTTCCGCGGCCAGCAAATAGGTGACGACGACCAGAAAGAGTGTAAAGAGCATACTCGCCGCCACCTTCCAACTAGCAACCGCCCGCAACCGATAGAGCGTCAGGATCGCTTGGGAAGAAGTCGCCCATCCGAAGAAGAGAAAGATCGTCGTTCCCTGTGAGTCTCCCACTGGGATGCGCAGAATCCCATGAGCAGCCAGCAGGATCATCAATGGGAGAATCAACGTTGTGATGAATCCGGTAACCCAGGTCAGCGTCGAGAACTGACGCCTCTCTATTGCCTTAGCCTTGGGGGGCAGTCTGGGTTCCTGGCGAGCGGCATGGATCACGTAGCCGCAATTTAAAAAGATCGTGGCCTTAAACAAACCATGCGCCATCAAGTGAAAGATTGCCAGGCCGTAGGCGCCAAGACCGCACTCCATGATCATAAAGCCCATCTGGCCGATGGTTGAGTAGCCCAAGGTCTTCTTGATGTCATTCTGAACCAGCATCATGGAAGAACCCAAAATCGTCGTGAGCAAGCCGACGGCGAAGACTAGATGCAGGGTCCCAGGATTGAGGTCATAGAGCGGCGCCAGACGGGTTAAGAGAAAACCGCCTGCATTGATGATTCCCGCGTGCAGCAGCGCGGTGACGGGCGTCGGGGCATACAGAGAGTCGGGCAACCACATGTGCAGTGGAAACTGCGCCGACTTGGTCATGGCGCCGATGAAAAGCAACAAAGTTACGGCGGTGTCGGCGCGCATCTCGAATCTATCGCCTGGGCCGAGAAACAGCGAGGTTTGAACCTCGGCGGCGCGAGAGAACAGCTCTTGAAACTCCAAAGTGCCGTAGGAGCCATAAGCGAGCAGGATCGCAGCGAGAAAGGCAACGTCGCCGATGCGCTGCATGATAAATGTTCTAAAGGCGCCGCGAACCGTCAGAGGATGGCTATGATTGAAAGATAGGAGCGGGACGAGCCAACTCAGCAGCTGCCAGAATATAAAGAGTATTAACAGATTGGCGCTCGAGACCATGCCGAACAGCGCGAATGTGGTGAAAGCGAGTAAGCTGTGAAATCGGGTATATCCGCGCTCCTGTTGCATGTAGCGGATGGAAAATAGATGGATCAGGATGCTGATGGTCGCGATGAGCACGAGCATCACGGACGAAAGCCGGTCGATGTGCAAGCCGAATTGTAAGATGCCGTCGCTCCAAGAAAATAAACCGATATTTTGCGGCCCGCGGCTGGTTACTTCGTAAAGGACCAGCAAGGAAAGCGTGAAAGAGATCACTTCCGCCGCGACGCCGAGCCGGACAGCCTTAGGGCCCATGGCGCGCCCCAAAAGGCCGATGATCAACCCCGCCGCCAACGGAAAGAAGAGAATCAATGAAGGGTAATAAGCCAACATAATCTCGGTCTAGAAACCTGTGAGCATAGCTTGATCAACCAAAGATCGCCGTCTCGTGCAGAATTCATTGGCGATCGCAAACCAAAAAAAGCCGGCCCTTGAAAGAGCCGGCCATCTCGTACCGATCCAATCTGTGTGCTTCACGCTATCCGTAGAATTTTTAAACCATAGCGTATGAATTTATAGCAGTAAAGGCATCGACATCCGACAAAGAATTACGCTGGCGGCCTAGTGCCAGTGCTAGAGCCTAGCCGCTGCTTCCATCAAGGCTCGACCATGACCTTGATCGACTTACGCTGGTCCATCGCCCGATAACCATCAGGCACTTCGTCGAGACCTACGACCCGGTCGAAGACCCGGCCAGGCTCGATCCTGCCCTCTATTACGTCCGGCAAGAGCTCCTCGATGTAGGCGCGGATTGGGGCGGGCCCGCCGCTCACAGTTACGTTGTTATAAAAGGCTGGGAGCGAAGCCGGCAGAGTTTCACCCTGAGGAACGCCGACGCGGCCGACTGCACCCCCCGGACGCGCGATGCTGATCGCCGTGCGCATCGACTCTTCGACGCCGACGCATTCGAGCACCGAATGAACGCCGAAGCCGCGCGTGAGCTCGCGCACTCGCGCGATTGCCTCCTCGCTGCGCTCGCTCACGACGTCCGTTGCACCGAACTCTCTAGCGAGTGCGATCCGATCGGCATGCCGGCCGAGAATGATGATCTGCTCGGTTCCTAAACGCTTCGCGGCGATCACGCCGCACAACCCGACAGCGCCATCGCCAACAACGGCGGCGACTTTTCCCGGACCGACTTTCGCGGCAACAGCGGCATGATGACCTGTACCCATCACGTCAGAAAGAGTGAGAAGGGAAGGCATCAATGCGTCATCTTGCCCTACAGGCAGAACGAAGAGTGTTCCGTCGGCCAGAGGCACGCGCAGCGCTTCGGCCTGTGCTCCATTCATGCCAGCTATGCCGAAGAACCCTCCCTGAACACAGGATGTCTGCAGTCCTTCGTGGCAGAACGTGCACACGCCGTCGGAATAGGCAAACGGCATGACGACAAGATCGCCGGCTTTCATAGTGCGAACCTCGGCACCGATGGCTTGAACGACGCCGATGGCCTCATGTCCCATGCGGCGGCCGCCCCCCGGGATCTCTTCCATTCCTCGATACGGCCATAAATCGCTGCCGCAGATACAAGCCCGGCTGACCGCTACGACGACGTCGGTGGGCTCCACGATATCGGCATCGGGAACATCCTCGATACGAACGTCGCCGGCGCTGTACATGATAGTTGCACGCATAATGATTATCTCTCGTTTCCGGGGGGCTGAGCCGTTTGATATTGTTCGTCGCTGACCTTCTCCATCCATTCGACGACCTTACCGTCGAGCGCTTCCTGAATGGCGATATGAGTCATCGCTGTGGTCGTCGTAGCGCCATGCCAATGCTTCTCCTTCGGCGGGCATGAAACCACATCGCCCGGTCGTATTTCCACTTTTGGATCGCCTTCGCTTTGCACCCATCCGCAGCCGGCTGTGACGATCAAGGTCTGGCCAAGCGGATGTGTGTGCCAGGCCGACCGGGCGCCGGGCTCGAAGGTGACAATTGCGCCGCGCGCCCGTGCCGGCTCGGGCGCCTCAAACAGAGGATCAATCCGTACACAGCCGG
>DASUVS010000267.1:0-21309 GCA_036378835.1 Binatia bacterium
CAAGCCTAGGCTTTCTTGCAGAAACTTCATTTCTTCTCGAAGCTTTTCTATCAGCGTTCCCGGCGTAAACGGCTGGGTGTCTTTGCCGGCCAAAAAGTTCCGAATTTCGGTCATCGAAGTTCTGGTAAAATTCTCGATGCCTTCGATGTCCCGGTATAACTCGTCCTGGGAATCAAGAAGCCTGCTGCGGCAGCTTTCGAGTCTTAGAATGATGGTTGCCAGAGATTGAAGAATGCCGTCGTGGATTTCGTAGGTGATTCTGCGTCTCTCCTGAATCGCCGCAGCCTTGATCGCCGTGTCCGAAAGCGCGAGTAGCCTTTGGTTCTGCTTCTTCTCAAAATCACTGATAAAACCGAAGATGTAAGCTAAGGTAATCAGATAGATGCTGCGCACGAGCAAGGTGTCGATGCCCATCGGCCTCTCAAAGCTTTCCGCCGCCATGCTAAACCGTATCAAACCATAAAGGCCGACCACTACCAAAGCGACCAATACGCTTCCTTTGATTCCCCAGCGTAGGCTGGCAGAGAGGATCGGGAAAGAGAAGTAGAAAAAAAACGGTGTGCGGGTGCCACCGGTGGAAAATACGATCAAAAAAATCCAAACCGAATCTAAACAGGCGGTAATGATTCCGATCTTCTTGGAGGTTATTTTTTGCCGGCGAACCAGCTCTAGGATAAGAAGGCTATAAATTAGAAACGACCATAGTGAAAAGACTGAAAGCGTCGGAAATCGGATAGTGCGTGACGGATTAAGCTGTACTACGGCTATGGCGACGATGGCGAAAGCTAGCCGCAGCCACGCCAAAAGCTTCTCTCGTTGCAGGAGCCAGCCTTCCTCGGGAGTAATGATGCCAGAGATGAATGGGTCGGCGCGGGACATGGCTCTCGAAGGGAGATCGTTACCGACCTCGACCACTTCGGTGCCAACTGGCGGTGTTAGTCTCACCCGATTGGCCCATCAGCATTAGAGCAGCCTTGAAGCGGTTATTAACCTTTAGTTTGTCGAATATATTGGTCAGGTGAGTTTTGACTGTCTTCTCACTGATGAAAATTTTCTTGCCGATTTCCTCGTTCGTAAGCCCTTCGGCGACCAACCGGAGTATCTCCATTTCTCGTTTTGTAAGGCTTCTAATACTCTCGTCGAACTGAGTCGGCGGTTCACGCGCATTGGACTGGCCCTGAGCAATCTCCTCGAAAGCTTCCCATGCGGGTATCTCCTTATCGGTCCAAGAAGCCCCGTGGTGCACCGCCTTGATTGCTTGAAGCAAGGTAGTAGAGGGCACCCCCTTGGGAACGAATCCCTTGGCGCCACCTTTCGCCGCATTTAGAACGCTCTCCTCCTCGCAGAAGGCCGTCAAGATAATAACCCGGGTTGAAGGGTATTTTGCGCCGACTTCCAGCAAATTTTGAACTACATCCCCCTTTGGCATTTTCAGATCCAAAAGCAAGATATCCGGCTTTGTCCGCTCGACGGCTTTGATCACATCGTCGCCGTTGGCCGCCTCGCCAACGACAAGGATATCCTTCTCAAGCGAAAGGATTCGCCTCAGCCCATCTCTGAACAGAGCATGGTCATCAGCAATTACGACTTTGATCGGCATCATTGCATTCGCTCCTAGTGAAGATTACCCATGCAAGCGCAAAATACACGAAATGAATCGACATGCCAACTTAGTAATCAGGGCTTCTTTACTAAGACTATAGTTTGATTTCCCAAGATTAGTGGCCGACAAAACCATACTTATAGAGTATTGAGATGAATCGGCGCTCACGATAATTGTCAACTCTAATTTTGCTGGCAAATATGTTCCAGGAGGCAACGATGAAGAATTTGTTTTCGATTGGTAATGGTGCGGCTGCGGTGATGGTGGCTTTTGCTGTCTCTTCATGTTCGACACAAGAAGAAATGGCTTCCAAGCCCGCGGCGGCACCCGCTGCATCGCCGGCCAAAGCCGAAGCCAAAGCCGGCTCGAAGGCGACCGGTGATGATGCTACGGCAAAGGCCGAGTCGAAGGGCGAAGCTAAGGGTGAAGCCAAAGCAAAAGTGGAAAAGGCGCGAGGCGATGTTGGTCTGCTCGATACGGAGAAGAATTATCTCATCCTTGTTACCAAGGAAGGAAAGCTGATTACACTGGATTACGACGCCAAAACCAAAGCGACCCAGATTGATCCTACACCCGCCAAAATGGCGGACGTCGGACTTGGTTCTTCGGCAACGGTCGAATATACAAAGCAGGGCGATAAAAATATCGCCAAAAACGTGGAATTCACCCCAGCCAAAGGCGGGGATTGATCCTAATCAAGTCTCACGTCTAATTACCTACGTCCAGGAAGGGGATGAATTTATGAAGATGAAATCCGAAATTGTTAGCGCTTTGAGTATCATGTGTGCACTCTCACTGGCCTCGCCGATCGTGGCCCAGGAAGGGGAGAAGAAAGCAGAGGGTGCAAAAAAAGCAGAAGGGGAAAAGGCGGAAAAAGCGAAGGCGGAGAAAGTTTCCGGCGATATCGGCTTATTGGATACTGAAAAAAACTACATGATCGTGGTTACCAAGGAAGGCAAGCTGGTAACCGTTGACTTTGACCAGAAGACGAAGGTCACAGAATTAAAGGCTAAGGATGCAAAAATGGCCGATATTGGCTTGGGATCATCGGCAACGGTGCAGTACACCAAGAAAGGCGAGAAAAATTACGTAAGCGGGATTGAATTTACCCCTGCTAAGGGCGGCGACTGATTAGCCAAAGCTTGACGAAAAAGAGGGCATGGTTTCCACCATGCCCTCTTTTTTTGCCTGTGAAGCCAACTCTGGAAGTTTTATCCGGACCGGATCTGATGTTAGGAGCCCTCTTCTTCGAAATCGGTCAAAACAAGCTTGCGATAGCCCCGTTCCTCCTCGAGCGTTTTCTGACGTTTGCTTTCCTTCTCGTTTTCTTCCTGACACCTTACACAAAGTCTTGTGAATGGCAGCACTTTCAAGCGTCCGAGTTGAATCTCACCTTCGCAACTCTCGCAGATGCCGTAGCTCTTGTCCTTAATACGCTCGAGGGCTTCGTCAATCGCGTGCAGTTTCTCCCGCTCTCGATCATTGAGAATAAAATTGATTTCCCGGTCCCTTTCATCGCTCGCTAGATCATAAGTGTCGCGACCTTCATCCTTAACACCATCGGTTTCGCCTTTTACCCGAACCTGCATTTCTTTATGAAGCTGCTTCTTCATCTCCAACAAAGTTTCCGCAGCGCTTTTGAGAAATTCTTTTCTGGCTTTAGCGTCCTTGGAATTTTCCGATTTAGACATGTTGTATTTCACCAATCAAATCATACTCAAGAGCTTCAGTTATCTTTACGTCGGCGAAATCGCCAGATCCCAGAGAAGCTGCGTTGTGCAAGTATACGGCGCCGTCGACTTCCGGCGCATGACCCTGTGTGCGCCCAATCAACTGCCCTGTTTCGTCAACGCCGTCGATCATAACCCGCTGCATAGACCCAATCAAGGCCTCATTCTTGAGTCGCGAGATGTTTGCTTGCAAATCCATCACCTCTTGCCAGCGTTGTTCTTTTTCTTCTTCGTCGACGTGATCGGGAAGGCTTGCCGCGGCAGTGCCTTCTTCGATCGAATACTTAAAGACGCCGAGGCGTTCAAATCTGGTTCTCTCAACGAAATCGAGCAATGCTTCGAAATCCTCCTCAGTTTCCCCGGGAAACCCGACAATCAGCGAGGTTCGAAGGGTTAAACCATAAATGGCTTCGCGCAACTTTTCTACCGCAACCGCTACGGCACTGCCGCTTTTGCCTCGGCGCATGCTTTTCAAGATGCTAGCGCTGACATGCTGGAAGGGGATATCAATGTACTTGCAGATTTTTTCACTGGTGTTGATCAGCTCGAGCAGCGAGGAATCAAGAAAGTTCGGATAGGCGTAGAGGAGCCGTATCCATACGAGGTCCGGCACATGCACCAGTTCCTTTAGGAGCCCGTACAGAGTCGTACCGTCCTTTCGATCTCTGCCGTATGCAGTGAGATCCTGGGCGATAAGATTTATCTCCTTCACGCCGCTTTGGGCCAGCATAGTAGCTTCTTTGATCACGGATTCGATGGACCGGCTACGATGTGGCCCGCGCAATTTCGGAATGATACAGAAGGCGCACTTATGGTCGCATCCTTCCGAAACCTTTAGAAACGCAGTGTACGAGGGAGTACTGCGAAGCCGAGGCGTCACATGATCATATAGGTACTCGGGAACACCGACATAGTGTCTACGGTTTTGCTGCTCATGGTCTTGAAGAATACTGACTATCCGCGGAACTTCCCCTGTGCCGATAAATAGATCGACCTCGGGCAACTCGGTTGCTAATTCTTGCGGGTACCGTTGCGAGAGGCATCCGGCGACTACCAGCTTTCGCAATCTTCCTTCTTGTTTCAGTCGGGAAATTTCGACGATTGTGTCTATCGACTCCGCTTTCGCCGTATCGATAAAGCCGCACGTATTAATCAGTACAACATCCGCGTCCGCCGGCTCCTGAACCATTTGGTACTGATCCTGTCCCAGAAGTCCGGACATCACTTCCGAATCAACCAGATTGCGAGCGCATCCTAAGCTGATAATGCTAAACTTCTGTTTTGGTTGATTCATTGGCCTAACTCGACTATGTCAACCCCCTCGGGAATTTTTAACCGAAACAATGATTCCTGAAGTCCAACGCCTTTCTTCATATTGGAAAAACGTAAGCTTGTCAGATTGTTGGCGGCGTCGCGGATGCTCACCCAGGCGATATCAGCGGAGCTCCGGCTCACCCCCATGAGAATTTCACTAAAGCCTCCGGCTTCGCCTTTCGGTTCAAGGCGGAGAATGTATTGATCGTTTTCAGTGGCTTTGAGGACGGCATTGAACTCCTTTTTCAAGTTCCCCAGTCCAAGTAGAAAAGATAGCGGGATATCTGAGCGAAAGGCATTTTTCAATGGACTTTTAATCACCTGATTCTGTTCAGGTTGTAGGAAATACAGGTGGCTTCCATCTGTCAGTACGATTTGGCCCTTCGGCTCGTCGTAGCGCCACAGCATTTTGCCCGGTCGTTTAAACGACAACTTTCCCCACGCCTTTAAGCTGCGGTTAAGACTTTTAACTTCGGTTTCCTGCTGGAAATCGGCGACGAAATCGACAGTAGCATCATAGTTTTTTTGCAGCGCGTCGACGATTTGCTCGGCGCTTTTCGACTCCGCCGCGATACTCCAATCGTGTGCGACCAAGGACAAGGCGATCAGCAGCGCCCCAAACAGTCGCTTAGGCTTCAAGTTTTCTCGCATACACTTCTCTCGGCTTGGCGCCGTCTGCCGGGCCAATAACGCCATCGCGTTCCATCTGCTCGATCATCCGCGCGGCCCGGTTGTATCCTACCCGCAATCTCCGTTGAATCATAGAGATCGAAGCCTGCTGCGTATCGGTGACGATAGCCACCGCTTGATCATACATTTCGTCGTATTCTTCGTCGGCACCGGCGTTGTCGATATCTTTTTTGATTTCGAAAACTTCGGGCCGATACTGCGGTCGTCCCTGCTGTTTGATAAACTTCATGACCTTGCGCACTTCTTGATCCGATACGAAGGCTCCATGGATGCGCGTCAGTCGGGCCGTGCCCGGCGGTAAAAACAGCAAATCTCCGTTGCCTAAAAGCTTCTCACCGCCCATCGAGTCAAGTATTGTGCGCGAATCAATGCGCGAGGTCACCTGAAATGATATGCGCGCCGGAAAATTCGCTTTAATCAAACCAGTAATAACATCGACCGAGGGGCGCTGCGTGGCAAGGATCAGGTGGATACCCGCCGCTCGCGCCTTTTGCGCAAGTCTGGTGATGTATTCTTCGATATCGCGTCCGACGGTCATCATCAAATCGGCCAGCTCGTCGATAATAATAACAATCCGTGGCAAACGCTCGTGCACCAGCGGCTCTTCCTTTGCCAGGCTCCCGCCCGGTGCACCCGGATCTTCCTCCGCTTGCGCCTCGGTGAGCTCAATAACGGGTTTCTTGACGGCGCCTTCTTTTTCCAGCGTTCGATTGTAATTATCGATATTGCGCGCGCCTTTATCTCTCATGAGACGATAACGTCGATCCATTTCGTCCATGGCCCAGAAAAGCGCGGCGGCAGCTTTTTTTGGATCCGTAACCACAGGCACGAGAAGGTGGGGAATTTCTTCGTACACGGTTAGCTCGAGCATTTTCGGATCCACCATGATGAAGCGAACGTCTTGCGGCGTCGCTTTAAAGAGAATGCTCAGGATCATGGCGTTGATCGAGACCGACTTGCCGGTTCCCGTGGCGCCGGCAACCAGCAGATGAGGCATGCGCCCTAGATCGGTGGCAAACGGTATTCCGCCAATGTCTTTCCCCAGCGCCAAGGTGATTTTTGAATCGACGGAGTTATAGCTGTCGCTCTCGATGATTTCTCTTAAGTAAACCGTCTCACGCCGGGGATTGGGTATTTCTATTCCAACCACCGATTCTCCCGGAATCGGCGCGAGAATGCGCACGCTGACGGCGCGCAGCGCCATCGCGAGATCGTCAGCCAGCATGACGATACGTCGGACCTTTACGCCATCGGCCGGCTTAAACTCATACATCGTGATGACCGGACCAGGGCGGACCGCTACCACTTCGCCGTCGACGCCGAAGTCAGCCAATTTTTTTTGCAGGATGAGAGAGTTCGCGTGCAAGCTGTTGGTATCAACCTTGATCAGCTGGCTGGGATCGGGAGGGTCTAACAGTTCGAGAGGCGGCAATCGGTAACCTTCTCCAACTACCGGCAGTTTAAACTGCTCGTGCGGGACAGTCGGCTTTTTGACGGCTTTCTTGATCAATTCTTCCTTAGGATCAGCCTTCACCACAATGGGTGGTGGCACATAATCGCGCCGTTCGGTTTTGGCGTTTTCTCCCTTGGGTTTGTCTTTTTGCTGTTTGAGTTCGGCTACGCCCACCGTAATTTTTGGAACAATAAATTTCCTGAACTGGAGCAGTCGTTTGCCGCTGCGATCAAGCAGATCCGCCAGCGATATCTGTGAAACTGTCATGATTGCCAGAAGCAAAGCTGCCAGGAGAATCAAAGTTGCACTGATGCGTCCGAATAATGGCACGAGAACGCTTTCCGTGAGAAAACCTCCGACAATTCCGCCCGCGTCTCGTGCGTTCTCCGAATCGATCAGCAGGCTCAAAAGAACGGTTATGCCGATGAGAAGCACGGTATAACCAACCGCCTTGGCAGCGCGAAGCCCTTTGAAACTAGGAAGAAACAGGTGGTAGGCAGCGACGCCAAGGAAAATCGGCAGAAAATAGGCAGCGAGACCGAGCCCCTGCAACAGGAGATCGGCGAGAAAGGCGCCGACAAAGCCTCCCCAATTGTGAGCGATCAAGCCGGAAGGCGTGTTGAGCGAACGGTCGTTGGGATTATAGGAGACTAAACTAATGATCATCAGAAGAGCGGTCAGGCCAATAACCACGCCCCAGACTTCCCGGTTAAGCCGGCCTTTTTCCATGGCAGTAGAGCGACCTTATGTCTCGACTATATACGGCAAAACGACAGGCCGCCGTTCCAATTTTTTGCGGAAATAACGACGTAGCGCAACGCGAATCTCTTCCTGCAGCTCGGCTCGATCGGCGCGGGTTTCACGGTTCATACCACTAAAGGTTTCCAAAACCACTTTTCGAGCCTGCTCCAGAATCTCTTCGCCTTCTTCATCACGTACGAATCCGCGAGAAATCAAGTCAGGCCCGGCAACGATTTCGCCGGACTGCTGGTGGATGGCCAAAACCGCAAGCACCATGCCGTCCTCTGATAAATGACGCCGGTCGCGAATCACGATCGGGCCGACGTCGCCTACGCCTTTGCCGTCGATGAACACTTTGCCTACCTGAACGGGAGTGGTCTTGTGGGCGCTCTGGGCAGTTAACTCTAAGACATCCCCGTCTTCGAGAATAAAGCAGTTATTTTCCGGAACCCCAACCTCTTGAGCCAAGCGGCGATGGCGAACTAGATGGCGATACTCGCCGTGAATCGGCACGAAAAACCGCGGACGCGTCAGTTGCAGCATTGTTTTCAATTCTTCTTGGCTGGCATGTCCGGAGACGTGAATTTCCGAAACCTTCTCGTAGTGAACTTCTGCGCCGCGGCGATAGAGATGATTAATCAAGTTTGAAATGGTTTTCTCGTTGCCTGGGATAAATTTGGAAGACAGAATGACGTTGTCGCCCGGTTGAATTTTGATGGTCTTGTGGTCGTTGAGAGCTACCCGGTGCAAAACTGATAATGGCTCGCCCTGGCTGCCGGTTGTCAGAAAGGTGACACGATCGGGGGCAAGATCTTGCCAACGGTCATTTTCCGTCATGAAACTTTGTGGAAGTCGCAGATAGCCAAGGTCGGAAGCGACCTGGCTGTTGCGAACCATGCTGCGGCCGCTCAGCACAACTCTGCGACCACAACGTTCGGAGATTTCTAGCACTTGCTGGATCCTCGGAATGCTCGAAGCAAACGTCGAAACCAGCACCCGGCCGTTGGATTGCTGAAAAATGTGTTCCAGGTTCGTTCCAACTTCGCGTTCAGACCCGGTGTGGCCGCGCCGTTCAACGTTGGTGGAATCGGATAAAAGCAGAAGCACATCTTTTTCACCATAGGCGGCGAATCTTTGAAAATCGAACATCTCGCCTTCCATCGGCGTGTTATCGATCTTGAAGTCTCCGGTGTGAATAACCGTCCCGACGGGGGTCTGAATCGCCAATGCTAGACAATCCATCAGGCTATGAGTGACACGAATACCTTCGAGCTTGAAAGGACCTACTTCCCACAGCTTGCCAGCGGTGATCTCGCGGACGTCGGCGACATCTTCGAGACCATGTTCTCTCACTCGATTGCTCAGCAGACCCAGTGTCAAGCGCGTGGCGTAGATCGGCACCGAGAGGCGCTCAAGCACATAGGGAATTGCCCCCATATGGTCCTCATGCGCATGCGTCAAAACGATCGCTTTAAGCTTGTGTTTATTTTCCAAAAGATAGCTGATATCGGGGATGACGAGATCGATGCCGAGCAAGTCGGCGCCGGGAAACATCAAGCCGCAGTCGATGGCTATGGCTGCTTCACCGTATTCGACTAGCATCATATTCAGGCCAAACTCACCGAGACCGCCTAGCGGTATGATCCTGACGGATTCCATGCTGCTTAAATACTCCGTTTCTCCAAGTGACGATCGCTGATAATGCCGTGGCGTGAGTTAGCTGTGACGGAATCCAAATCAACGGGCGTGCTTCGCAGATTCTTTTCGATAGCTTGTCGTACCTGATTTGACAGATGGCGAAGCGTGCCCGGGCCAAAACCATCCACGGCAATAGGTTCACCGATAATTACGTCAACGGTTCCTCCCCGCAAGCGCCATGCGCCAGCCGGCAGAACCTGCCGGCTGCCATTGATGGTCACGGGGACAATCGGTCGATTTGATTGGGCGGCAAGTAAAAATCCGCCTTTCTTGAAACGCAGCAGTTTTCCGTCTCGGCTGCGCGTCCCTTCGGGGAAAACTACAATCGAAATACCGGCCGCCATCCGTTCTTTTGCTCGCCTCAAGCTTTTGATAGCCGCGAGAGGATCCCCTCGATCGATGGTGATATGCCGAGATGCCCACATCGCCCAGCCGAAGAACGGAATCCAAAGAAGCTCTCTTTTTGCGATCCAGCGCAACTGAAAATTTACCAGGCTCTGCACCAATACTGGAATATCGAGATTGCTCTGATGATTGACCATGAAAACATAAGGTTGTCGTGAATCGATATATTCGCGGCCGCTAACTCGCAACGCAATCCCGCCCATCCGCAAGATCAAAGCGGTCCAGATCTGGCTGGCGCGATAGGCGCTTTTTCCGTGACGATCAAACAGGCCAAGAACAATTGTCACCAGCGCAGCCGGCACCGTGGCGATCATAAAAACGCACAGCTTGAGCAGGTAAAACATCAAGATCAAAGTAAGCTTGGCGAGCGCAAACAACGAAACGAATTACGTAAGTCTAGTGTACGGATGAACAAAATGCAATTGAGCTTGCGCGCCCGATCGGTGCCAAATCGATTGTTGACTATGAATAAAGCGGGCGCTAAGTTGGCTGCACTGTTGCCGCCGCGAGGAGCGGCTGGGAGGTATTCAATGTCCGTTAACAAAGTCATTCTCATCGGTAATCTGGGTAAGGATCCGGAGCTTCGCTTTACCTCGACCGGCAGCGCGGTAGCGCGGTTTCCCATCGCGACTTCGGAAGTTTGGAACGACCGGGACGGCAATAAGCAGGAAAGAACCGAATGGCATAACATCATCGTCTGGGGCAAGCAGGGCGAATCCTGCAGCCAGTATCTTGCCAAGGGAAGGCAAGTTTTTGTCGAGGGCAGCATTCGCAGTCGAAGTTATGACGACAAGAGCGGCACCAAGCGATATGTCACCGAAATCGTCGCTCAGCGAATTAGATTTCTCGGCGGCGGCGGTGGCACTCGGATGGCACCGGAGATAGAAGCTGGCGGCGCCAATGACGAAATATCGACTGCGGGTGGACAGCCGCCTTTCGATGACGACATACCCTTTTGAGACTCTTTTCTACGCAACCCGATTCCTATCTCTACCAGCTAAAAATGCTGCAATATTCTCGGCCACTTCGTCGAGCAGCCGTTCTCGCGCTTGACGGGCGCTCCACGCCGTGTGCGGCGTCACCAACAAATTGTCCAGCGCGCTGGCGGCGAGGATGATCGGATGATCCGAGGCCGGAGGTTCCTCACTGATCACATCCAATGCGGCGGCGGCTAAGCGCTGCTCGCGCAGTGCCTGAATCAATGCCGATTCATCGATCAAAGCGCCGCGCGCGGTGTTGATCAACAATGCCGAGGGTTTCATCAGTTTAAGCATCTCACCATCGATTAGGTTTTTGGTCTGCGGCGTGAGCGCGCAATGGAGCGAGACAATATCAGCTCGCGGAAGGAGTTGCTCCAGCGGAACTCGGTCGGGCTCATGCGGTTCCGCTGCTCCTGGACGAGCGGCTACCACAACTTCCATACCGAAGCTTCGAGCCATGCGGCCAACCTCGCGGCCGATATTGCCGTAGCCAATGATCGCTAACGTCTTACCGTTAAGTTCGACAATTGGATATGTGAGCAGCGAGAAAATGGGACTTTTCTGCCACATCCCCGCCTTAACATCGCTGGCGTAGCGGCCCGCGTGAGTAGCCAATTCTAAAATCAATGCCATCGTGAATTGCGCTACTGACTGTGCAGCATAGCCGGGTACGTTGCAGACCTTGATGCCACGTTGCCGCGCCGCAGTATGATCGATAATGTCGGTGCCTGTGGCAGCGACTGCGATTAAGGATAAGTTACGCGACTCCGGCGCGGCGAGAGCCGCTTGATCGATGCTTCGTTTGTTTGTGACCACGATGCTCTGACCGGCCAATCGGCCGATCGTTTCGCCAGGCTGGGTGACTTGGTAGATTCTGCAATGGCCAATCTCGCTGAAGCGTGCCAGTGAAACATCGCCAAATGTGGCGGCGTCAAGGAAGACAATCTTGGGCAAAGTCATCGTCATAGCCGACCGCGTCGTTCGAGCGCTTTTGCCTCCTCCCATAACCGATCCATTTCTTCCAGGCTGGATTGGTCCGGCGTTTTCCCCGCTGCCCGCAGCTGATTTTCGAGATAGTGGAATCGTTCAATGAACCTGTCGATGGTTTGACTGGCGACATCTTCTGCCTGAACAACCAGAAAGCGGGCAAGATTAACCAATGAGAAAAACACATCGCCCAATTCCTCTCCGGCTCGTTGACGGTCGCCTGAAGCCCAGGCGTTCTTGAGTTCGCTCAATTCCTCCTCCACTTTTTGCCACACCGGTTCTATGTTGGGCCAATCGAAACCAACTCGCGCGGCGCGCTCCGAAATCGTTTGCGCACGTGCCAACGCCGGCATGGACTTTGGCAGGCTCCCCAAAGCTGAATTGGTATTGCCAGCGGGTTTTTCTTGCCCTTTAATTTGCGCCCACTGTTTCGTCACGGCCTCGGAATCAGGTAAGGCGTCACCGCCGAAAACGTGAGGATGACGCCGGACGATTTTTGCCGCTAGGTTGCTGATCACTTCACCGGCAGTGAATGTGCCGTTTTCGGCGCCGATCTGGCAATGAAAGACGATCTGATACAGCAGGTCTGATAGTTCCTCGGCGATCTTAGCCGGATCGTTGCCGGTAAGCGCATCGAGAAGCTCATGGCTCTCTTCCAGCAAAAACGGCTTTAAACTCCCATGCGCCTGCTCGCGAACCCATGGGCAGCCATTCTCTCCGCGCATTCGGGCCATCAACTCCAAGACTTCGGAAAACTTTTCTCCAGCTTTTTTGTGGTCGAACACAATTTACCCGAGGCGCGCTGCGCGACGAATTTTCTTTGCGTGAAGCAGCGTGTTAAAGCTTACATAGCTAAGCATCATACCCGGAGGCAATGCCGGGCTGAGTAATAAAATAGAGCCTTAATCGAAGGAGTTACTCAATGTCAACTGCAACCATCGACGGACTGGAGGTTCGTTATGAAGTGTTCGGGTCTGGTGCTCCGCTTTTGTTGTTCGCGCCCGGAGGGTTTGATGCGACGATAGAGAAGTGGCGCGCCGCCAGCGCCTGGACCGGCATCGATGCCCTACAAACGCTGGCAACTCGGTTTCGAGTGATTGCCTATGATAGGCGCGAAGCGGGTCAATCGGGAGGAAGAGTCGAACGCCTCACCTGGCACACCTATGCAAGGCAAGCCAAAGCTCTATTGGATCATCTCAAGATCGAATCTGCGCTTGTCCTCGGCGGATGTATGGGTTGTTCGGTGGCACTAGCGTTCGCGGTTGATTACTCACAGGCGACTCGCGCGCTTTTGCTTCACTGGCCGGTCGGTGGTTTTCGTTGGAAAGCAGGCGGTCTGGACCGCTTTGAACGCCATTACCGGTTCGCCAGCACCCACGGGCTTGAGGGAGTCGTCGAGCGCGCGAGAACCGGCAAAAGTTTTTGGACAGATCCCGAAGCCGGTCCCTGGGCCTCGGTGATTGCTCAAGATCCCTCATTCGCTGAGGACTTTGTCCGTCAGGATTTGCATCGGTATCTCGGACTCACTGCTGTCAGCGGCAGAACCCTGTTCGATCGCGATACTGCCACCGGGGCAGAACCGGAAGAGCTCATGGGCATTAGCGCGCCCGCTCTTATCGTTCCGGGTGACGACGCTTCTCATGCCACTTCCGCGGCGCATTACCTCCGTGAGTTGTTGCCCAATGCGAGCTTTTGGAATGTGCTACCACCGGAGCAGACCACCCGTGCAGTTTGCGATCGCATACTGGAGTTTTCTCGCCAATCCTCATGAGGCGTTAGGCGGCTAGATTCGAGTTTGACCTCGTGCGGATGGACCGATATAGAAAATCTTGCAGAAGACTTCGTTCATCCAATAAATTTTTTCAGGAGGCTCGTCATGGACGTGACCACATCAACTCTTCAACTCAGCACCGCTGATGGCAACATGGACGCGTTCGAAGCGCGGCCGAAGGATGGCGGGTCGTATCCCGGCATCGTTGTTCTGATGGAAGCTTTCGGGCTTAACGATCACATCAAAAAAGTGACCGAGCGGATTGCGCAAGAAGGCTACGTTGCGATTGCCCCGGATCTCTATCACCGCGAATCCGAGCGCATCATCCCCTATAGCGATATGAAGAAGGCAATCGGCACCATGAACCGCTTGCAGGATCCCAAGGTGATGGACGACGTGGGAGCGGCCATCGCGCATTTGAAGGGGCAGAGCAACGTCAAAGGAGGCGCCCTCGGTGTGACCGGTTTCTGTATGGGTGGCCGCTATACCTATCTTGCCGCAGCGCATCATAACAAAGACGTCAAAGCGGCGGTGTGCTTTTATGGCGGTGGCATTCCAATGGGAGAGCCGAGCCCGCTGTCGCGCACCGGTGAGATTACCTGTCCGATTTATCTCTTTTTCGGAGCCAAAGATCCGTTGATTCCAATGGATCAAGTCGGGCAGATCAACACCGAGCTGACCCATAAAAAAGTGAGCTTCTCAATGAAGGTCTATCCGGAGGCAACGCACGGGTTCTTCTGCGATGAGCGGCAGAGCTATCATGAGAGCGCGGCTAAAGATTCGTGGGAGAAGTTGAAAACCTTTTTTGCTCAACACTTAAAGTAGGCAGAACTAACCGCCCATCGCCCAGGCGTGGTCTGCCGCTCCGCTTAACTCATTGATCCGGGTGGGCCGTTCAATTGAAGCGATGCCTGTAAACAAGAACAAAGATATTGTGACTGTTGGTTTGGTGCAGATGAGCGCCAGCGAAGACCCGGAAGCCAACCTATCAAAGGCGGAAGCGCGCATACGAGAGGGGGCGAGAAAAGGCGCGCAGATTGTCTGCCTGCAAGAACTGTTTCGCTCGCGTTATTTTTGCCAGAGCGAAGATCAGCGATGCTTCGCCCTGGCTGAAACTATTCCGGGACCGAGCACGGAGCGTCTGAGCGCTTTAGCGCGCGAACTGCAGATAGTCATCGTAGCTTCGTTATTCGAGAAGCGTTCGGCGGGCATCTATCATAACACCGCGGTGGTGTTCGATGCCGACGGCTCGATTGCCGGAAAATATCGCAAGATGCACATTCCGGACGATCCCCTCTATTTCGAAAAGTTTTACTTCACACCGGGTGATCTGGGCTTTCCAAGCTTTCAAACCCGCTACGCGCGAGTCGGCGCTCTGGTTTGTTGGGATCAATGGTTTCCAGAAGCTGCCCGTCTGACCTCGTTATCCGGGGCGGAGATACTGGTTTATCCAACAGCCATTGGCTGGATACCGAAGGAGCCGCGCGCCGTAGCGCAAACGCAGCGTAACGCCTGGGAGCTGATTCAGCGTGCCCACGCTATCGCGAACGGTGTCTTTGTGGCTTCTGTCAATCGCGTCGGCAGGGAAGGAAATTTAAAATTTTGGGGACATTCTTTTGTTGCTGGTCCATCAGGAGAAATTTTGAGCGTCGCCGCCGGCGACCGTGAAGAAATCCTCATTGCCAAATGCGATCTGCGCAAGATCGATGAGATCCGGGAGAGCTGGCCCTTCTTCCGAGATCGAAGAATAGACGCCTACAGTTCTCTGCAGTCGCGATTTATCGATTCGCCCGACGGCACCTAATCACCGCTCGTATTCAATCACTCTGATGGCCGACCAAGATAAACCCTCGCAGATGCCGCGTGACCTGGGGTATTCAATGCCCGCGGAATGGACGCCGCATCGGGCCACTTGGTTATCCTGGCCACACAATCAGGAAACCTGGCCCGCTCAACTCGAGCGCGTTAGGGAGGCTTGGGTGCAGATGATTCTGGCGCTGTCGCCGCACGAGAAAGTTTGTCTTCTGGTCAATGATGATGCCATGCGACAGCATGTCTCGAGCCGTTTGAAGACGGCCGGTGCGGTGATGGAAAATGTCACACTCATCGAAATCCCGACGGTCGATGTTTGGATGCGCGACTACGGGCCGACATTTGTTGTGCGCAGCCGAGCGGCTGTTTCATTGGCGCTCAATGACTGGATCTTCAATGGTTGGGGCGGCAAATACAAAGCTTACGAAGAGGACGATGAGGTCGCCAAGGCTATCGCCCAGCTGCTCGGCGTGCCGGTATTTGCGCACGCGCTTGTCCTTGAAGGTGGCGCCATAGAAGTCAATGGTGCGGGGATTTGTCTGACCACCGAGCAGTGTCTGCTCAATAACAATCGTAACCCGCACCTGAGCCGAGCGGAAATAGAGCAGTTTTTGAGAGAATCGCTGGGAGTAAGTCAGATCATCTGGCTGGGCGAGGGAGTTGCCGGCGATGATACCGACGGCCACATTGATGATATTGCCCGCTTCGCCGACACGACGACCATTGTCTGTGCTGTCGAAGGCGATCCGCAAGATGCGAATTATGTTCCTCTGCGGGAGAATCTTGAGCGTCTCCAGCAAGCGCGCGATCAGCACGGCAGCAGGTTCGATGTGGTCACGTTGCCCTCTCCGCGTCCGGTCATTTGCCAGGGGTCGCGCTTACCGGCCAGCTATGCCAATTTTTATATCGCCAATGAGGTAGTTCTCGTGCCGCTTTTCGATGACCCGGGCGATCAAAACGCGCTGGGGACTTTAGGTGAGTTGTTTTCGACCCGTAAAATCGTTGGGATTCGCTGCACCGATGTCGTTGCAGGTCTCGGCGCCATCCATTGCGTGACGCAGCAAGAGCCCAAGATCGAGGGGTCGAGGGCTTGACAATTTCTTTCTCCCGAACTTATTCTTAGCTTTGCTATGGGGCGACTCATTCAAATCCGAGACCTGCATCAGGCGCGACGTCGTCGTTCCGAAAAGGTCAGCATGGAGCAATGCGTTGAGCTGCTTGAGTGGAATTTGAAAAAAAGCCTCGATGATTATTTCTCCTCGCCTCGCGAAGAGCGTTCGATGAGAGCAACGCAAATTCGAAAACTCAGTGAAATTCTTGAGTACGCGCTGCGGCTTCTCTAATTCCACTCACAATCCGTGGAACTAACCAAGTCCCTGCCGCTGGTCTTGCTGTTGCTTGTCGGCTTGACGATTCTCGGCTGGTTTTTTCTCTGCCGCATGCGCTCTCTCCTCCGCGCAACACAAAACGAGCAGTCCTGGTTATTGATGCAGCAACAGATTGACCAGCTTCGCGTGCAGTTCGGCCAAGTGCTGGATAACAGCACGCAGTTGATCCAGCAACAGCTGGGTCAGATGATCGGCCATGTCAACGAGCGTTTGCGCGAGAATTCCGAAATCCTGCAGCAAACACACCAGAGTGTTGGCCAACGGCTGGACAATGCTGCCAGAGTGGTAGGCGATGTGCAGAAAAGCCTCGGCGGACTCGAAGAAGCCAATCGCAAAATCTACGAAGTCGGCAAGGACATCGCTTCATTGCAGGAAATTCTCCGCTCACCCAAGCTGCGCGGGGGACTAGGCGAGTTCTTTCTCGAGGACTTGTTGGCGCAAGTCCTGCCGCCACAGCACTTCACAACGCAGTACTGTTTTCGTAGCGGCGAGAAAGTGGACGCGGTCATCAGGCTGGGTAGCTCGCTGGTGCCGGTGGACTCCAAGTTCCCGCTGGAGAACTTCAAAAGAATCATCGATACCAAAGTCGATGACGAACAAGCGCGGGCGAAGAGGCAGTTTGCCGCAGACGTCAGAAAGCATATCGACGCGATCGCGACAAAATACATATTGCCAGACGAAGGAACCTACGATTTCGCTCTGATGTATATTCCGGCCGAGAATGTCTACTATGAGATCATTATTAAAGGCGATTCCAACGAAGAGAAAAGCCTAAGCACCTATGCGATGAGCAAACGCGTCGTCCCGGTTTCGCCTAACTGCTTCTATGCGTACCTGCAGGCGATTGTGCTGGGACTTAAGGGTATGACAATAGAACAGCGAGCGAAAGAAATCATTGAATGCTTGAGCCGTTTGCAAGGCGACTTCACGCGATTTCGCGATGAATTTGGTCTGATCGGCAAGCATCTGGGACATGCCCAATCCAGCTATCAAGCTGCCGAGAAGCGGTTTGAGCAGTTTGGACAAAAACTTGTGTCGGCGAACGCCGGGCAGACCGAGTTATTTCAAACCGCGGCGGCCGACCGAAAGCCTCTCTAACTGGCTCCTACAGAAGCGGCGTCTCGACAATGCAGTTGAGCTTGTTTTCCCGGTTAGCTCTTGGCTATCTTGCCATCTTCCTTCTGGTGACAGCGGTGAGCACGTATGCTGTTTTTCAGCTCCACCGGGTTGATGAGCTTACCGATTCCGTACTTAAGGTAGATAACCGAATTCTCGATTACGAAAAGATTCTTGCCGATCTGCTCCTGTCGCAAAGCCGTTATGAGCAGAAATTTGCCATCAGCCGAGATGATGCGCTGTATGACGAGTTTCTCAGTCTAAGGCGCGACTTCAACGTTCAACTTGCAACTGCCATTACCATCGGCGACAGCGCGGCGGGAGCCATCTTGAGCAAAGTTCAACAGGATTACCGCAACTATGAGGAGTTGGTGGCCAAGGAAGCTGCGCTTTTGCGCGCGAAAAAGAGCTATCCTCAAGCGCAATTCAAGCAACAAAAGGACGCGATCGTCGATGACATACTGGTGTCACTGGAAAAGCTGAGAGCCGATCAACAATATGCCATGTCTACCAAGGTGAAAGAGCTGGCGGAAGCCGCGGAACATGCCCGTGAGGTTTCGGTTACCATCACCGTGGCATGTCTGATCTCGATTGTGGTGATGTCGCTGATCGTGACCCGGAGCATTACTCGACCGATCGCGATTCTGAAGACCAAGACACGAGAGATCGCGCAAGGGCGTTTCGAGGGGGGCTTGAACATCAAATCGCCGCCCGAACTCGGCGAATTGGCGGCAGCGTTCAATTTAATGTGCGAGCGATTGAAAGAGCTCGAGCGCATGAAGGCCGACTTCTTTTCATCGATGTCGCACGAATTGCGCACGCCTCTGACTTCCATCAAAGAGGGAACGGGGCTGCTTCTCGACGGGGTCGGCGGCGAGACCACGGACAAACAACGTAAACTGTTGGCCATCCTTGCCGAGGAAAGCAATCGGCTCATCGCGGTCGTCAATTCCCTGCTGGACTTGTCCAAAATGGAGGCCGGGATGATGAGCTATGAATTCGATCTGGTGACTATCGAGCCGCTGATTCGCCGCGCCATTGCCGAGATCACCCCCCTCGTCGAAGCTAAACAAATTGAACTTAAGAGCAGCGTCAATCCGTCACTGCCGGCGCTCAGGTTGGACCCTGAAAGAATTTTGCAAGTGCTGCGCAATCTGCTGGGTAACGCGGTTAAATTTACTCCGAAAGGAGGCCGGGTGAGTGTCGTTGCCGCAGCGGTAAATGGAAACTTGCAAGTTTCTGTGACAGACTCTGGGCCTGGTGTACCGGCCGAGAGCTTGACTACCATTTTTGAAAAGTTTAGTCAGGGGAGCCACAAAGGCGCAAATACGAGAAATGGCACGGGCTTAGGATTGGCAATTGCCAAGAATATCATCAAGTCCCATGGTGGTGAAATATGGGCGGAAAGTCAGCTAGGGCGGGGAAGCACCTTTGTGTTTGTGTTGCACTGTTAATTCTATTTTTATCCGGCTGTAGCCTGCTAAGAGATTGGCGCGAGCAGCGCCAGGTTCGTGATTCGATGCTCCAGGGCCATAGTTTGTTTGTTAACGGCGACTACGACGGCGCCTTCGCCAAATACCGTGAGGCTTTGGTTTTAGCCGGGGATCATACCCCCGCCGATGCCGCCGTTTACAACATCGGACTCATTTACGCGCATCCTAACAATCCTAAACGCGATAACCGCAAAGCGATGGAATCGTTTAAAAAGGTGATCAGCGAGTACGCGCAAAGCCCTTGGGCAGAGCAATCAAAAATATGGCTAGACGTGCTGCAGCAGTTGGAAGTTGCAAAGCAAGAAGCGGAAACAACCCGGCAGGCCATGGAACAATCTAAAGAAGCGATCGAAAGATCGCGAGAAGACGCGGAAAAGTTTCGGTTGGCTGCAGAGAAGTCCAAGCAGGAACTTGATAGAACTAGGCAAGAGATGGAGAAATCCCGGCAAGCTCTGGAGAAAGCCAACCAGATCGATATCGAAATCGAACAGAAGAAGCGCGAACGAGGGAAGTAGAGAAACGGACACCCATGTCGTTAGGCAAAATCTTGATCGTCGATGATGACGCCAACCTCCTCGAGCTGATAAAAATGCGGCTCGAATCGGCGGATTATGAGGTGACCGCTTCTTGTGAAGAGGACAATGCGCTCGCGGCTCTCAAAGCTGAGACGTTCGATCTTTGCATCGTTGATTTGATGCTCGCCAACCGTGACGGCATAATGTTGATGGAAGAGTTCAAGGCCGTCAATCCTGAAGTGCCGACGATCATCCTCACGGCGCACGGCAGCATCCAGAATGCCGTGGAAGCAATGCGTCGCGGTGCCTACAGCTATTTAACCAAACCATTCGAGCCTGGCGACCTGTTGCTGCAGATCGAAAGAGCTCTGGAGAACCGCAAGCTTACCTCCGAGATCAAGCGCCTTAAGGGTCTTTTGCACGAGCAGTTCGATTTCGCCAATATCATCGCCCGCAGCGCCAAGATGCGATCGGTTTTGGATGTTGTGATGCGCATTGCGAGACTCGACTCGACCGTCCATATTCACGGCGAAAGCGGCACCGGAAAGGAACTCATCGCCAAAGCGATCCACCTCGCCAGCGATAGAAAAGATAAACCGTTTATCGCTTTGAACTGCGCTGCATTACCGGAAACACTGCTGGAGAGCGAGCTTTTCGGCCACGAGAAAGGGGCTTTCACCGGTGCGGTTAAAAGCACCAGGGGGCTTTTTACCCAAGCGCACGGCGGCACACTCTTTCTTGACGAGATCGGCGACATGCCGCTATCGACTCAGTCGAAACTGTTGCGTGTCCTGCAGGAGCGGCAATTTTATCCGGTTGGAAGCGAGATCCCCACCGAAGTTGATGTGCGAGTCATCGCCGCCACGAACAAAGACTTGGAAGAGCTCGTAAAGAAGGGCACATTTAGGGACGATCTATTCTATCGAATCCATGTGATCCCAATTTACTTACCGCCTCTGCGCGAGCACAAAGAAGACATCGTTCCACTGGTCGATCATTTCCTAAAGAAGTGCAGGCAGCAGATGAAGAAGGATGTCAAAGGGTTAACGCCTGAGGCATTGAGGAAATTGATGGTGCATGACTGGCCGGGAAACGTTCGCGAGCTGGAAAATACCGTAGAATATAGCGTGGCGATGACGCAGAAGGAGTTTGTTACAGAGGAGTATATCCTGCAAGGAAGGATGTCTTTCTCAGACGGTGCGCAGGCGGTCAATGATAAACCACCGGTCTCCGATGACGCTCTGAGACCGCTAAAAGATGCTCGCGACGCGTTCGAAAGAGATTATTTAGTGCAGGTGCTTTCGATGACCGATGGCAACGTAAGTCAAGCTGCCAAGCTGGCCGGCAAATATCGAGCGGATTTTTACGACCTGCTCAAAAAGCATGACCTCAAAGCGGACGATTTTAAAAAAACCAAATCTGCCGTGAGCGCATCTACCTGAACCGACTCCATCATTCGGCGCTCACATCGAAGTGAGAGCTCGACGCTAGGTTGGTAGCACGAACACTCTCACCTACGTCTCCCCGAAACCCCTACGCATATGACTTTCCTTGTAGGAAATCCCTTCGACCCGCTTCTTTAAACGTTTCGGCTTTAGGCACAAAATAAAGCG
>DASUVS010000268.1:0-2884 GCA_036378835.1 Binatia bacterium
AATGATGCCGAGCACCTCCGACGTTGCCGTCTGATGCTCCAGCGCCTCACGCAGTTCAGCATTGCGCTCCTGCAATTCTTTGAACAGCCGCACGTTTTCGATGGCAATGACGGCCTGATCCGCGAAGGTCTTTAGCAGGGCGATTTGCTTCTCAGAGAAAGGCCGCACCTCGATGCGCCGGATCAGAATAACCCCGATCGCACGCCCGTCTCGCTCCAACGGAGCCACCAGTATGGTTCGAACACCTTCGCGGTCCAAGGCAACCTGCACATCAGGGAACTCGGTTGCCCTAAGCGTCAAGTCCTCAATGTGGATCAGTTCATCGTCGACGACCGCCCGGCCCGCGACCGAACCGCGGCTAATCGGCAGTTCTCCCGTCATAAAAAACGGGATCGATCCCTTATGAGTCATCAGACGAAGGATGTCGCCTTCCACAATTCGAATCGACGAATCGTCTGCACTGCACAGCCGGGCGGCGCTCTCTGCGATGGTGTCCAGCACCGGCTGCACATCCGTCGGCGAGCTGGCGATGACGCCAAGAATCTCGCTCGTCGCGGTTTGCTGCTCCAGCGACTCCTTCAGCTCTTGGAACAGCCGGATGTTCTCGATGGCAATAACGGCTTGGTCAGCGAAAGTCTCTAGCAGCTTGATCTGCGCCGGAGTGAAGGGGCGCGCCTCAATGCGACGCGCGTTCAGGGTTCCGATGAGTTCTCCCCGATGACCAAGGGGAACGATCAAAAACGTGCGCGAGCGTGCCCCTGCACTCGCGCCTACCGTAGGGAAATCATCCCTACGGGCACGCACGTCGGGGATGTGAAGTGTGCCGTGCTCGCGTATCCAGCGGTGGTGCAATTCATTAATACTGATCTGCTCGCGACCATCGGCTATGGGAACGGGGCCAAAATGAGCCCGCACAAACAAGCCGTCCCCTTCGCGTAAACGCAGCACCACGTCGTCAACTCCACAGACGCGTGCCGCACTCTCAACAATGGCATCGAGGACCGGTTGCACGTCGGTCGGTGACCGGCTGATGATGCCGAGTACTTCGGAAGTTGCCGTCTGATGCTCCAGCGCCTCACGCAGTTCCGCGTTGCGGTCCTGCAATTCCTTGAACAGCCGCACATTCTCTATGGCGATCACGGCTTGGTCGGCGAAGGTTTGCAGAAGAGCAATTTGTTTTTCGGTAAAGGGAAAAACCTCCGGTCGGCGGATATGAATTGCTCCGATCGCAACCCCTTCGCGAAGCAATGGCGTGACCAGAATAGTGCGGATGCCGACTGACCGAACCGCTTCAGAAAATTCTGCTAGAGAGTCCGGGCTCAAAAGGTCATGGATATGCACGGTTTCACCATCGATCATTGCCCGGGCGCTCGGTATCGAACGAGTCAGCGGTCTCCTCCCTTCGGACAGGGGGACCGGAATAGAACCTTGCGACGCGACAAGCCAAAAGTTGGCGCCATCACAACGCCAGATTGCCGACTCGCTAGCTTCGCACAGCCGTGCGGCGCTTTCGGCAACGACATCCAGCACCGGCTGAATATCCGTAGGCGAGCTAGCGATGACGCCCAAGATTTCACTTGTCGCTGTTTGCTGCTCAAGCGATTCCTTGAGTTCGTTAAACAGCCGGACGTTCTCGATGGCGATTACAGCTTGATCGGCGAAAGTTTCTAGCAGTTTGATCTGCGCCGGGGTAAAGGGGCGCACTTCCATACGACGGGCGATCAGCAATCCAATGAATTCGCCTTGTTGACGAAGGGAACCGGCCAAAAGGCTGCGATAGCCGCTTGCGGACCCCAACTTGGGGAAATTGCTTTGTGCGCGCACATCGGGAATGTGCAGCGTACCGTGCTCACGTATCCAGCGAAACTCCGGGGCATCAATATCCATTCGGCCACGTACAATCGGTATCGGACCGAAATGAGCTTGTGGCAACAACTTGTCACCGTCACGGAGTCGCAGCACCACATCATCAATGCCGCAAACGCGCGCGGCGCTCTCGACGATCGCGTCGAGCACCGGCTGCACGTCTGTCGGCGAGCGGCTGATGATGCCGAGCACCTCGGCTGTCGCGGTCTGATGCTCCAGAGCCTCACGCAGTTCCACATTGCGCTCCTGCAGTTCTTTGAACAAGCGCACGTTCTCAATGGCAATGACAGCTTGAGCAGCGAACGTCTCAAGGAGCTTGATCTGCTGCTCGGAGAAAGGACCGACGTCCGTCCGCCTGATGTTGATGACACCAATGGGAGTCCCCTCTCGGAGCATGGGCGTACTAAGAATGGTCCGTGTTCCTGTAGCAGTCGCAACTTCCCCGGCATCGGGAAACTCGATTTTCGAGGCTTCCAAAAGATCGTGAACATGTATTGTTTTTCGATCAAGGATCGCTCGGCCACCAACTCTTCCGGGGATAATCGGTGAAAATTCCAGTGCTGGCGCATTTCCGAATGATGCCACTAAGCGTGTCTTGTCACCTTCGACGAGGCGAATCTGGGCATCGGTTGCCTCGCACAGCCGAGCAGCATTCGTTGCCACGGCGTTCAACACTGGCTGAATATCAGTTGGCGAGCTAGCGATGACGCCCAGGATTTCACTCGTCGCAGTCTGCTGTTCCAAAGATCCTTTGAGCTCGTTAAACAGCCGCACGTTCTCGATCGCAATCACTGCCTGATCGGCGAAGGTTTCGAGCAGCTTGATCTGAGGCGGGGTGAAGGGACGCACCTCCGCCCGACGCGCGGTCAGTATCCCAATGAGTTCGCCATGGTGGCGTAAGGCAAGGGCCAAGAAGGTTCGCCAGTTGCTCATGGAACCCAGCATTGGAAAATCGTTCTGCGCCAGAACATCAGGAATGTGAAGCGTGCCATGCTCGCGTATCCATTGGTGATGTGGT
>DASUVS010000269.1:0-8598 GCA_036378835.1 Binatia bacterium
TGAAATCGAAGCGATATATAAGGAATTAATGGACCAGCCGCCGGCCGTCGTGGATTTGGTAAAAAAGCTCGAGGAGAATTAAGCGCGAAATTCGGGGACCGGGAACTTTGCAAAAACGAAAGTTGCCCGCCCCCCCCATCATGCTTTCTTCTGCATTGTTGGAGTTGAGTCATAAATTCGCATATGCGATGAAACTCCAAGAACTTCACCGCATACTTGGTTTTACGGGCGGCGATAAAGGCTTTCTCGCAGTGGCGGGCTGTTAGCGGTCGATAAGAAAACTGTTTTCAAATCGGCTTGCGAGTGTTGGCATCTTCTTTGACGAACGTTAGAAGCGCCATGCCGGCGATATAGGTCCCGGCTGCGATATAAAATGCCGGGGTAAAACCGTAATGTTGCATGACGTAGCCGATGATCAGGGTCCAGATCGGCCCGGAGATGAAACCGACGAAATAATAAATCGAGAACGCCGCATCGGTGAGCTCCGGGGTGGCGAAATCGCCGATCATGGTTTGCGTCAGCGCGCCGCGGGCTTGGACAAACGCGCCATAAAGAATCAGGTTGATATAGAACAAAATACTTAACGACTGGTGTTGAACCAGCCATACGGTCATGAGGGCGGATAACAGCAGTGTCAGCTGGGTGATGCCGCGGCGTTTGCCGCTGCGATCCGAAAACCAGGCGATTGCCAGGGGGCCCACTAATCCCGCGCCTTGCATCAAGGTCAAGAGCAGCCCGCCGCCGGACGCGCTGACGCCGTATTGGGCCATAAAGTAGGGCACCAGGTAAGTCATATTCACTCCGGTGCCCCGTCCCGCAGCGCCGGCCATGAGCACCAGCGATGTGAATAGAATATTGCGATTCCTAAGACACTGAACGTAGGCGTCGAACCCTGCTCTGGTTTTTGTCTTGCCGCCAGCGCTGTCACGGGCGCTGCTGTGATCGCGGACCCAGAAAACCGTCAATCCCATGATTAAGCTCAGCGATCCGAAGATCACAAACGCGCTGCGCCAGCCCATGTAAAGAAGCGCGAGTGAGGCCGCCGCCGGGCCGATGAACGATCCGAGACTGCCGGCAGAGTGATGGAAGGTGAGCGCCCAGCCGCGCGCTTTCGGATAGTAGCGTGACAGAATGCTCGAGCCGAGCGGATGCTGTGGGCTGGAGCCGGCATCGATGGCGACGCGCGCCGCAACCAGCTGGGGATAGCTGCCGATAAAGTATTGCAACATGGCCACGACTCCGACGACGATGTTACCGATCGCGAGCATGGTCGTGCGTTTAAAAAAACTGGCGAGGAAACCGTAAATGACCTGAAGCCCTTGGCCGACAAAGCTCGATAACGCCGAGATAAAGCCCAGTCCAACCAGACCGAACCCCAGCTCGGTCATCATCACCGGAAAGATCACCGATGTGATGCTGTATTGAAGGTGATTCAAAACATGGCAACCGCTGATCAGGCCAATCGCCATGCGCTTTTGGCGCAGTGTAGCTTCCAGAGTTGATGTTTCGTCCGCGGCGACGGTTGCGGCGGCAATCGAGGTAGTTTGATCATTCATGAGAGTGAGTATAAAGCATTTGCCAGCATCGAGTATTGAGATCAGGTGTATAAGTTGATGCGCTCCGCGTCAAACGCGGTCGTGATACGACTCCGGATGGGAAATTATTGCCGAAGTGTGCGCCCTGGCCGGCCGTCGATTCCCGCTAGTGGATTGGATTTAGCCGGCTCTATGGCCCCGTTGAACCGCGTCAGCGGGTCTGGCGTTCGGCAACATGAAACTCGCGACCACGCCGATGGCCATGAGCACGAACCCAGTCAGAAACGCGTACCAAATGGCATTGCTGAGAATGGCGATAAGTCTCGGCAGTAGGTCCGGCGTGATCTGCGCGCGCGTCACCGGTTCCAGGAGGTTTTGCGGATGGGCGAGTTTATCGAGCAATGTGCTCGAAAGCCCGCTCGTGGAAAGCTTGGTCAAGCCGCGTTGCATCTGGTGCAGCAGCACGGTTCCCATCAAGCTTACGGAAAATGCGCCGCCAAAAGTTCGGAACAGCATCAAGGTCGACGTCGCCACGCCGATGCGCTGCGGTGAGACGGAATTCTGCACGGTCACTAGAGTCGTCAGATTGGCCATGCCCATGCCGGTGCCGATCAATGTAGCGCTGACGATCACCCAGGCGACGGTCAATGCCGAGCCAAAGAGAACGAAGAAGCTGTAGCCGACAGCCATAAGAATCATGCCGCTGGCCGCAACGGCGCGATAGCCGAAGCGATTGCTCCCTTGCCCGGCGACCAAGCTGCCCAACGTCCACGCCAGGCTTAGAAACAACAACACCATTCCGGCCCGGGAAGCAGTGAGACCGGCGACACCTTGAAGGTAGAGCGGCAGATAAGTGATCGCGCCGAACACCCCCATCGCTGCAAGCGTCGCCACAGCCGTCGAGGTTCGATAAGAACTCGTGTGAAACAACTCCAGCGGGATGACAGGTTCGGCGGCGCGGCGTTCGATGAAGTAGAAAACCAGGAGAAAAATCAGTGCCAGAACAATAAGGCCGGCCAGTGTGGTGTCGAGGGGCTGGTGTGAATGTGCGCTATGGGACAGCGCGTAGAACAACAGCAACAACGCCGCAAGCAAAGTCATCATGCCGGGGATGTCGAGTTTATGCGCGCGCCGTTTTTGATCCGTCTCTTTGAGCCCGACGACGATCAGGCCGATGGCGACGACAGTAATCGGGAAATTGACGAAAAATGCCCAACGCCAATGCCAATGTTCGACGATGATGCCGCCCGCCAGTGGTCCGAGCACCGATGCGATGCCCCAGATGCCGCTGATGATACCCTGCATTCGGGCGCGCTCCTCCGGCCGAAACAAAATGCCCACAACGATGAACGAAAGCGCGTAGATCGCGCCGCCGCCGAGCCCCTGCACGGCGCGGAATAACACCAGCTGCTCCATGCTTTGCGCCGCGCCACACAAGATTGAGCCGGCGACGAAAATGCCGATACCAATAAGCATAAGCCTGCGCCGGCTGTAGAGATCCGAGAGCTTGCCGAACAGCGGCGTCGTGATTGCAGAACTGAGCATGTATATCGAGAATACCCAGCTATAAAGTTCCAGTCCGCCGAGTTGGGCGACGATGGTCGGCATCGATGTCGCGACAATGGTCGCATCGATGGCAAACAAAAAAATGACCAGCATGACGCCGGTCACCGCCAGATTGCGCTTCGATCCGGCGCTTCGAGAGAATCCTTGAGGTTTGTCCACGTGGGTTGGTTCGGTGGGTTTTACATTGAGTTCTGCTTCATTGTCATCGTTGACCTAGTCAATGAGCATAGTCAAGCAACGGTTGCTGCCAGTTGGCCGCGCACGTATGGGGCACACCCGGCTGCGGCAATTCACGTCCAACTAGCCGGAGTCGACAAAAACGAGAGCGACTGGGTTTATGTCCCCGGCGTCACGTCGATTCTTCCAAACTCACAAGCGACTCGTTTAGAAAAATTACGGCGTGAATTCAAAAACCGTGGGACGGGATTGCGAAGAGGTCGCAGTAAAGCCGAGCGTGAGATCACTACCGATTTTTCTGGCAGCGAAGCTAGGACGGCGTGGGGTTCGAAGCGAGACCGGCATCGCTATCTCAGGCGAACTTACCGCGAGAAATCGCCGCCAGCCGAAAGACATGGTCTTTAAACCGTGTCTCTCAGCCGTGGCGCAGCACTGGTTGATTAAGTTTTGCTTGCCGCGGCGGAGGCCGCTTCGTATTCGGGTGTTCCCTTGGCCGGTATCGTCCAGTAATAGACCGTGCTGCCGCCGGCGCTCAATGTCTGCTGGGGTTTCCAGCTGCCCATGTCGAACGCATGCGAGACAATCCGAGTCCCGGGCTTTAGCTCAGACAAAAGTTTCGGCAGCAATTTCAAATTGAGGCTGGGCAGCAGGTAGAGTGTGACCACCGTTGCGTCGCTAATATCCGCTTGAAACAAATCCTCGTTAAGAAAACGCACGCGCTCGCCAACCCCGGCAGACTTGAGGTTTGCCTGAGCTTCCTTGATGCGCTCGGGATTGATGTCGATGCCAACGGCGCGCGACGCATTGTACTTCTGTACCGCCATGATTGGGATGCGCCCATCGCCCGAACCCAAGTCATACACGACGTCGTCCTTGCCGACCTTCGCAACTTTAAGCATCGCATCGACGGTTTCATTGGGTGTCGGAACGTAAACGACATCGGGCGAGCGAAGTTGCTTGCCGTTGGTCGTGATGCCTTGGCCCTTCGGCGCCTTGGATCCAGGCTGCAGATCCTGGGCGTTTGCGTAAGACCCATTGAATGAAAGCGCCAGTGCGAGCGCGTAGGACAATTTAAGTATTTTCACCAATTCCTCCTTATTCCTGCATGACGTTGTTGAGCATTGGATCTAGACCATGTCTCAAAGCTGATGAGAATATAACCTTAAAAGAAGAGTACCGATAGATTGTGCAGCTTTTTTACCTGCTGGGAAATCCTCGGAGCGATGGTTTGCTGATCCGAGAAGAAGCTGATTGAACCCTAAGAACTCTGCGGGTTCAGAGTGAGTCCCTGGCCTGTTACGACAATATGTTGTCCCTTGGCGTAGAAGTCTCCGGTGAACTCCCAAACATTTTCTTTGAGACTCAAGTCGATGGCTGCTTCCCCCTGTCTGTTGGTCACGACTATGCGTTCAGGGGGCGTCTGGTTCGGAGGCAGCCGCTGCAGCGAGTAGAAATTGTCCTTGTTGAATTCGATTGCGTTACTCCGAATCCTGGCGACCAAACCTCCCTCGGCATCAGACAGGTCAGCATTCAAGAATGCGCCGCCGTCTTTAAATTCGACCCACACCGATTGCGTTGGGGGAGGTAATTCGGCGCCAATCACGACACCTCCTGAATCATTGAGCCCGATGATGGTGAAATCACCTTCGCATATAAACCGATTGCTGCCAAACTTTATGCTGGGTTGCGCCAAGTAAGTATCCTCCGCAGGGATCTATAAAAAGAATCCACAAACCGTTTTGGAATTTTCCGTCGTACGGGTCACGCCACTTCAAAGCTAAATCCGGCTTAACTAAACTGATCAAGCAATCTTCATAGGGATTTAGGCCTATGTTATCTTGCCTGAATAGTTGCGGGCTTTGTCATTTGGCGATCCTTATAGGATAAGCTTTCGCGAATGTGTCTGAAAATCAAGCCTCTCATAGCAAGAATTTCGTTTGGGCCCCGGACTATGGGATGGTGAGCGGCTGGGAGGTGCTTGCCTCCTGGGCCGATCGCGCTAGAGATAACGTATAGGTAGGTCGCCAAGAATTTTTCTGGGAGGACGCTTTATGGCTGATAGCATGCGCGCGAACTCTCCGGCACAACTACTGTTTGGTTTTGTCGCCGGCTTTCTTGCCACTCTAATCTTTCACCAGCTGGCGCTAGCTTTACTATGGATTATGGGTATGGCGCCCTCGGGTCCGTTTCCAATGGCGCCGACTAAACCGTTTGGTGTGCCGGCGGTTTTTTCATTGGCATTTTGGGGCGGCGTCTGGGGCATTTTATTTGCGCTGATCCACCGTGGCTTTCCTCGCGGTGGCGCTTATTGGATTGCGGCTTTTCTTTTCGGCGCCATCCTGCCTTCCCTGGTCGCTCTTATGATCGTCTTACCGCTCAAGGGACGGCCCATGGGCGGCGGTTGGCATCCGCCTCTGCTGCTGACGGCATTTTTGATTAATGGGGCCTGGGGTATCGGCACCGGACTCATTCTCAAGCTTTTTACGAACTGGTCCACCGGATTGCGCAAGGCTAATGCCTGATTCTACAAGATAGCTTTCGAGTTCCTCGCCGCTCCATAGTTTGCCTTACGTATCGGGCAGACCGATGCCGTCTCCGTGCGCGTTTATAAAGTATTCTCCGAGATGCCTTCGATAACGGAGCGGACAATTCGTCCTTCCTGCATGACGAATTCAACGTGGCGCAGCGCCGAGATCTGTTTGAGAGGGTTTTCCGGGACAGCGATGAGGTCGGCCAATTTTCCGGTCTCTATGATTCCTACTTTTTGCTCGATACCCAGGATCGCCGCATTGGTCGCCGTAGCCGCGACAATCACATCGCGCTCCGCCATACCACCTTCCACCATCAAATCGAATTCGACGCCGTTCTCTCCATGGGGGAAAAGCGCCGAGCCTTCGAAGTCGGTTCCCATTCCAATGGTGATTTCCATGCGCATCGCCAGAGCAAATGATTTCATGTGCGCTTCGACCACCTCTTTGGCCTTACGCACCGCGTATGCGGGCGATCCGAGACCTTCACCCAAGGTGGCGATGCGATAGAAATAGGCCAGGGTAGGGACGAGCACGGTATTGCGCTCGCGCATCCATTGGCAGGCTTCTTCGTCCAGATAAATCCCATGCTCGATGGAATCGACTCCGCCCAGGATGCCGTTCTTGATGCCCTGGGTTGCCTGAGCGTGAGCCGCAACCCGCCGGCCCATTCGGTGAGCCTCGCTAACGATCGCTTTGATTTCTTCCGACGTGTATGCGGTCTGCCCTGGATCGCTTTGCGGCGCATAGACCCGGCCTGTGATCGATACCTTGATCAAGTCGGCGCCGAGGCCGATCTGTTCCCTTACAACCCGCACGCAATCGTCGACTCCATCAACTTCCTGGCGTAGCGGCGTGACATCCAGAGCCCATGTGACCTTCTTCACGCGTCCCGTCTGTGAGAGTCCCCGATATGCGGTGAGAATTCTAGGCCCCGGGATTTCTCGGCTGGCTATGGCATCGCGCAAGTGCGGCCCTAGGCAACCGCCGCAATCACGCACGGTGGTAAATCCCGCATAGAGCAACTTTCGGCAATCAGCCGCCGCGCGCAACGCCGCCAGTGGGTGAGGCGTTACAAGTACGTCGTCAGGATTGGAACTGCGCCATCCTTTGAGGTGAACGTGCGCATCGATGAGGCCGGGAAGGAGGGTGCGCGCTCCCAAAGAGATCCGGCGGGCGCCTTCCGGCGCTTTGATCCGGTCTGCTGGTCCTGCGGCGGTGATCCGCTCTCCTTGAATCACAACTCGCGCGGGTTCCACCGCGGCACCGCCGCGACCGTCGATCATGCGCTCTGCATCTATACAGATGATGTCATTCACCATCGAACTCCTTATGCGTTAGATACCAATATGGGTTGTGGTAGAGAACTCATCGGTTCAAGGACTCTTCTTGCCACGCGCCGCGTCAAGCGCCTGCACGAAGCGCAAATCAACGAAGTCCTGGGGCCGCGCCTCACGCGCTTTCGGCGTCCGCGGCGCCAGTTCGTCGAGGATGAGTTGTATTCCCTCGAGCGTCGGCTGAGGTATATCTGCGAAGTAGTCGCGGTAAAAGCCGTATGTTTCTTCCAAGATCTGCCGGTCGTTGCTCCGCATGGCGCGGCCCAGCACTCCAATCGTGAACTCCGGTTCCTGTTTGAAGACGCGGACCGCTTCCATATAGGCTTCCATGAAGACGGTGAGGACGGCCGGCTTTGACTGGGCGAACCGCCGCAGCGTGACCAAAGCGTTGGATTGGTATTTTGTCGTCCGGCTCAGATCGATGAGCTCGCGGAAGCCCAGCCGTCTGATGGCGATTGTATGATATGGTGGGCTCAACATGGCCGCCTGAATTCCCCCTGCCTGCATCGCCGCGACGCTCTCCGGGTACCCGCCTGTCTGAAGAATCGCGACGTCGCGGTCTGGCGTGACCCCGGCGCGCGCCAAGTACGAGCGCGCCATGAAATCGGAAAGAGAACCGAAACGGGTGACGCCTACTCGCTTGCCGCGCAGGGCTTCCACCGCGGTGATATCAGGAGTGGCTACCAGCGACATGAGCACGCTGTTGGAGATGCCGCCGATGATGACGCTATCCGCTCCTGACAAATTCGCCTGGATGGCGGTGGTTCCCGAGACCGAACCGATTTCGACTTCTTGAGCGAGCAGGGCCTGCATCGAACGCACACCGGCGACGTAGATCAAGCTGACATCGAGGCCATGTCGCGGAAAAATGCCGCGATCGCGCGCGACCCAGAGCACCGAATTGGTTGCGGTGAGAGTCGAATGCGCTACCCGAAGGCGTTCTGCCGCGCCAGCGGGTCGTGCCAGCGTTTGCAACATCACAATCAAGGCGATCAGAGCAGCTATTTCCGCCCACCTGGCGCTCGCAGACCGTCGTTCGGTCTTCTCCATAAATCCCGCCCCCTTCATGCTCGGAGCTATACAGGATGGCAACGAAGCCGGTCAAGTCAGCACGGGGAATAGCCTGCGATTTTTAGCCGCTCACTTTCGCGCATCGATCAAAGAGTACAGCGCAAAATTGCGAGGAGTCATCGTGTTCGATCGTGCTCGTTCAAAGCGCATGCCCTTAGATGTCGATCACGTCGCTTCACTTCCTCTCAATGCATCCGAAATAAAGAAGCGCGGCGGTATTGCCGGATTGTTATGGATCGCGGCGATCTTTTTGCCGGAGGAAGTTCCCTAGAGGGGTAAAGATCAGCAGCGCCAGCGCAATGAATAAAGTCAGGAAAATCATCAGGACATACAAACTGATCGGCGCCGCTGGCTCCTGCCGCTTTTCGATCAGTGCGGATGGCT
>DASUVS010000270.1:0-31707 GCA_036378835.1 Binatia bacterium
GCCGAGTACACCATGCTCAGCCATGAAGAGCGCAAGGAGCTTTTAAAAACCGGCACACAGATGGTCGACAAGCGGGTCCCCGTCATTCTTGGCTGTTCTAGCCCATCGCCTCGCGAAGTAATTGAACTGGCCGAGTATGCAGCCACGGTCGGCGGCGATTTTGTGCAGGTGCTGATGCCGCTCCGCCCGTGGGGCGGTCAACCGACGATCGCGGAGTTGATGGAGTTTTATACCCAAGTCGCATCGGCAAGTCCTTTGCCGGTCGTGTGCTATCACAATCCAGGGCCGGGCGCCGACCCGCCGCAGGATGCGTTCGTAAAGATCAGCGAGATTGATAACATCCGGTACTTCAAGGAAAGCTCGAGAGATATCACGAAGATTTCCCGTTTAATTGAGCAGATCGAACTTGCCGGCCGCGGTCACTACTTCACCACCATGCAGCCCCTGCTTGTCACGTTGATGCTCGGCGGCTCCGGCGCCACTATGCCTCCGCCGGGAACCCGCATCGGCGCGCAAATCGTGAAAGCGTTTCGGGCAAACGATCTCGAAAGCGCTCGTTTTTGGGCGCGCTGCTATGCATTGTTCCCGGGAAAATGGGCCGCTTACGGTTTGCCGCCCGTGATGAAATCTGCCATGAAGCACTTCGGGGTCGATATCGGCAACCCGTCACGGCCGTATGCTCCGGTAAGCCCCCGCGATCATGCTCAAATTGGCCAGTTTCTCCGGCAGGTGGGATTGATCGGTGAAGCCCCACCGAATCCAAAAGCTTTGATAGACGCCGCTAATTTCCTCGCTCAGGAAGATACCTTTCTCCGCTAGCCGGACGATGAATACCCGATAGGAGAATCGTCTCGGTCAATATTTCCGCTCGGTTTCATTGGAGTTGCGATGGAATGGATTAAACATCTTTCCGACAAACTGGTTATTTGGTTTCTCCGTAAAACTTCGTCTTTCGGCAAAGAGCTTACTGGCGCGGGCCGAGTGGAGCAGCTCTTATGGCGAGAGCAGCGGTTGCGAAATTTAAAAGGTCTCTCAATGCGCTACCAGCAACGCCACGGCGGCAAAACTTCAAAATAGGTTCCGATCTATGCGTCGATCGACTGGGCGAAAACAAATCGTGATCTTGGGCGGCGGCTGCGGCGGCGTGGTTGCCGCCACTCAGCTTGGCCGGAAATTGGGCGCCGACCATGATGTGATTCTCATCGACCGCCGCGCAGATCACATTTTTATGCCGGCGTTTCTATTCCTCATGACAGGTGACCGCCAACCCCAAGAGATTTGTCGCAGTCTCAGCCATCTGACCAAGCGCAACGTGAAAGTGCTTCAATCGGAAATTCTAGGCATAGACCCTATGACTCAAGAAGTCAGTCTTTCCAAGGAAAAGATCAGTTACGACTACCTAATCGTTTCTTTAGGGCTGCAGACGAGACCGGACTTGGTGAGCGGCTTTACTGAGGCATCGCTCCATCCATGGGAAATGGAATCGGCTCTCAGGCTACGGCAGGCACTAGCTGATTTTCGCGGTGGAAGAGTCGTTGTCGGCGTGCCTTTGGGACCCTATCGCTGCCCGCCGGCGCCGTACGAAGCACAGTGGATGTTGGACGGCTATTTCATCCAGCGAGGTATTCGCGATCGTGTGCAGATAGACTACTTTACCCGGGATCCTGAGCCGACCGGCGAAGCCCACGATCCGGTGGTTTGGATGGATGATGAGAGCAGAAGGCGCAAAATCGATATCCATTACGAATTTGTCGTGCGCTCAATCGATCCAGTGAAAAAACAAGTGAATGGACTGTACAACTATAGCCTTCCGTACGATCTTTTGGTGATGGTCCCGCCGCACCGCCCAGCGCAAGTTCTCCTGGATTGTGGTTTGGCTGAAGCCGAAACTGGCATACGAGTGGATTACGATACACTGCAAACGAAATGGGAAAACGTCTTTGCGATCGGCGATTGCGCCGATATGCCGGCTTCAAAAGCGGGAGGGGTCGCCCATCAGGAAGCTGACGTGCTGGCGCACAATTTGGCTGTAGAGATCACTGGAAAGGGCAAGCCGCTGAACTTGTGGCTTCACACCATATGACTACTCGCGTTCGGCGCTGGACGCGCCGCGGCAAATAGAACCATCTATCCGACCGGATGGCCGCCTTACGGAGCCACGTTTCCGCGAACATGGGGGCCCAATCGACTGATCTACTGGGCTAAGATTGGTTTTGAGAAATGGTGGTTGTGGCGGTATTTTTAGAGCGCTCGGTTAGTCCCAGACATAGCCAAGATCGAGCGGCATAAATCAATTCTACATCTGGCGTTCAAACTTTCGTCCCACTTTAAACCGAAGACGTTCTGAATCTCCGCTTCAAACCCACTTTATAGCCCGTGTTCAGTAGCAGGGTAAGGTGGCAAAGACGGCACCTCGAAAGGCAGAGCCGAAGAAAGTTGACATAATATATCTTATCAGACGTTCTAAACCAATCTAGTTTGTTCACCGGGCCTTTTATTTTCCAGCGTACTGCAGGACCCCTACAAAAACCGGTTGATCTCGACAGGCAATGCTTTACTTAACGGTTGGCTGCGTTTTGGTTTGGAGCTCGGCAATTTGCACCATGAGACGTGCGGCAAGTGGTGAGTTAGGGTTTTCTTTGACGTACTGCTGGTATGCGGCAATGGCCGAGTTTATGTCACCGACGGCCGTATAACACCGCGCCTTTCCGAGCACGGCGGATTCTTTCAGAGCTCCCGCAATTCGTTCGGCTTCGGCATAATGTTGGATTGCCTCGGCGCATTGGTTTTTTTCTTCTTGTATATGTCCAAGGGTCATCAAACCGATCTGTCGGTAGACGGAGTTCTGATCGGTGGAAGCGATAAAACGCTGCGCCGCGGCGGCTGCTGCGTCCAAATCGTTTGTTGCGAGATGGCTGTTGGCCTCGTAAAGATGCGCCAAGGCGGCATAATGAGACCATCGATACTCTTCGACCTTTTTAAATTCCGGAATAGCTTCCTTGTGTTTGTTGGCGCGAAAGAGCGTGATCGCCGTATCGAAATGCCGGGCTGCCTCCTCATTTTGGCGGCTTTTAGAAATCTGCCAAAGCGAAATGCCGATGATCGCAGCCAGGATCAAAACGCCCGCGAGAATAAAATAACGGCGGTTTTGTTTAACCAGAGCTAAGGCTCGCTGCGTAAAAACCACGAAGCTATCCGGTTGGCGGAGTTCTTTACGCGAAATATGTTTAACGCTAGTCGCCATGGCTTGTGATGGGCGTGAAATGGAGATGGATTATCAAAGGCAGGTCAAGGAACCGCTACATCTTATATTTGAAATCATCGGGCGTCATCTTCTCTAAGATCTCTGCCCACTTTTCCTGGGACACGTTGGACACGTTTTCGACCGGAGGCTCCTTCCCTTCCTCATTCTGTTGAAGAATGCTGGAGGCTTCAAGAACTGCCTTCGCGACGAAAATCGGGCTCTTTGTGCGCAGAGCTAACGCAATCGCGTCGCTGGGACGCGAGTCGATAACCACCTGACGGCCTGAAATGTTTAGGTACACCAGCGCAAAATAAGTATTTTCCTTAAGATCCGTAATTTCGACAGAGTCCACCGCGCAGCCGACTTCGCCAAGAATGTTCTTGATTAGATCGTGGGTCATGGGCCGAGCCATTTTGATTCCTTCGATTTCCGTGGCCATCGCTGTGGCCTCCAGCAAACCAATCCAGATGGGCAAATTCAGCTTATTATCGGTGTCTTTTAAAATGACAATGGGAGTTTTCGTCACTGGGTCAAGGGTCAGCCCACCCACGGACATCTGTATTGCGTCATCCCGTTTTGTCATACCATTTCCCCCTGCACTTGGATTTCTGAAGCTGCTTTTCGAACCATGAGCTCCCCGACCAGCGAATTAACTGTTGCAGCGATGATCCGTGCGTTTACCATCTCGCCGACCAGATTCTCACGCCCTCTCATATTTACAATCCGGTTGGTTCGTGTCCGTCCCATCACTTGCGCCTTATTCCGCGACTGGCCGTCGATCAATACTTCCGCGATTCGTCCGATCTTTTCCTTGTTTTTTCTTAGAGAAATTTCCTGCTGAACATCTTGCACTTGCTTCAACCGCTCTTTTTTCTTTTCTTGTGGGACGTCGTCGTTGTAAAGCTTTGCTGATACGGTCTGCGCTCGCGGCGAGTACATGAACGAGTAGATCTCATCATACTCCACTTGACCCAGCAATTCTAGCGTTCTTTCGAAATCGGCATCGGTTTCCCCGGGGAATCCGACAATGATGTCGGTGCTCAAGGCAACCTCAGGACAACGTTGTCGCAGACGATCGATACGATCGAGATACTCACTGCGCGTATAACCCCGGCGCATTCTCAGGAGCACGGCATCGGAACCGGATTGGACAGGCAAGTGAAGGTGTTCGCAAAGTTTATCCAGAGTAGCGTAAGCCTCGATCAGGTCAGCCGAAAGATCTTGCGGGTGAGAAGTCGTAAACCGAATCCGCGAAAGTCCTTTAATCGCATTGATGCGCCCAAGAAGGTTCGCGAAATGGATTTCCCCGGAAGATGTTTTGCCGTAGGAGTTTACGTTCTGTCCAAGCAGCATCACTTCTTTGACGCCTTGAGCAGCGAGCGATTTTATTTCAGCGAGAATTTTTTCGCTTGGCCGGCTAACTTCGCGACCGCGAACGTGAGGCACGATGCAGAAGCTGCAAACTTTATTGCATCCCTGCATGATTGTGACGAACGCTTTTGCGCCCTGCACGTAAGTCCTGCCGTCGGGATCCTCCATGTACGAAGGATCGCGGTAGAACGCGATCTCGACAGGACGTAGGTGAGCTGACTGAACTCGTTCGATCATCTCGGGAAGCTTGTGGATATTGTGGGTGCCGAACACGAGATCCAAATGGGAAACACGCTTGAGAAGCCGGTCGCCCTCTTGCTGGGCGACGCAACCGCCGACACCGATGATAACGTTTGGTTTCTGTCGTTTGATTTCGCGCCAGCTGCCGAGCGCGCTGTAAACCTTTTGCTCCGCCTTATCGCGCACGCTGCAAGTATTTAATAGAATCAGATCCGCATCTGCGGGTTCCTCGATGAGCGTATAATTTGCCCGCATGACCTGCGCGATCCGTTCCGAATCGTATTGATTCATTTGGCAGCCGTAGGTCTGAATATACAACTTCTTCATGGTTCGATGGCTTCGATCAGGTTGTAGAGCTGGCCGATGTTGCGGCATTCCTCGCTGATCTTACAGTAGCGCGCATAGCGCGGCATTTCACTATCTCCTACTCCCCAGGTCATTCTATTTTCAGGATTGAGCCAGATCAGTTGTTTGGCCTTGTGCTGGATTTCCCGTAAAACCCATTCGCTGGGACGATTGTAGTTGTTACGGCCGTCGCCGATGATCAGGACCGTCGTCTTATTGGTGACGGCGGAAAAATAATCTTTGTAGAACAGCTCAAATGCCCGGCCAAAGTTTGAGTGCGAGTAAACATCGATGACATTGCCGGTTAGCGCCATTTCAACGGCCTTGTGGATATTGTGTTCTTCGAAGAGCTGAGTCACCTCGCCAATATCGCTGACGAAGACGAAACTTCGCACCTTTGAATACAGATCCTGAATAGAATAGACGAATTGCAGCATAAAGCGCGATGCATTCAAAACAGAATCGGAAATATCGCACAAGATCACGATCTGAGGTTTGGTTTTTCTTCGCCGGTCAAGTTGGATTTGGAACGGAACGCCGCCAAATTGGAGATTTTTGCGCAATGTTTCGTTCAAGTCGAAGCGCCCGCGAGCAGCATTCTTGCGCCTGACAGAAAGCCTGTTCTTGAACCGCTGCGCCAAGCGTGTCACCGCTTCGTTCATCCGTTGAATGTCGTCTTCGCTATAGAAACTGAAGCTCTTCTCGGCCAATGTCACGGATCGATTTCGATCCGAAGCATCGATTCCACGCTTTCGCTGTTCCTGATAAATGATCTCACGGAGCATTCCGTAAAGATCTTTGAGACGCTGGTCAAGATAGCGAATGACCGATTCTGAGTCTTCGCCGTCTTGAGCCAGCATTTTCAGATGCCCTTTGAGCCGTTCGATTTCATCCTGAAGCTTGTCGAGCTCAAGTTTGGACGCGATTTTGGTAAAAGGTGTGAAACGAAAACTTTGATTGGAGCCTTCGGCTTCGGCGGCAACTGCTTGCCGCAGCAACCGTTCCAACTCTCCCTTGTTGCCGCTGAGCAGAGCCCGGGTGAGATCGGACAGCTCGCCTTCCATTTGCTTGAGGAACCTGTCGATACGATCAAGCAGGTCCTGAAACTCCTGGGGTGAGAGACCAAGCTGCTCCATCAATTGTTGGTCCGCTTGAGTGAGAGATTGGCCGATACCCAAAAAGAAAAAATCGAAAAGTTCTTCGAAAGGCCGCAGATCAACCGTGCGTTTTACCAGCGTCGTTCGAAGGGCGGCGCGAAACCGTGACGCATCTTCGACGCCCAATAAATCGAGGGCGCGAAATGCGTCGATATTCTCGGACAAAGATACGCGCACGCCATTGCGCCTGAGAACGTTGGCGAATTCGATGATCCGGTCCTGCATTCAATCCCTATCGATCAATGCAGATGATCCTTGTCATCTAGGGTCTTGGCCCCTGCCAGACTCCGGCGCTCCGCCAAGTAGCTTTGTAGTTCTTGCTGCGCCTTTCGTATGTCGGCTTCATATTTCACGAGAATCGATAAAGTTTCCTTCACCAGTTCATCATCGAGCGATCTAACGTTCAGCAAAGTTAAAGCTTTCACCCAATCGAGTGTTTCGCTGATACTCGGCGTTTTTTTCAGGTCGAGTTTACGAATGCGCTGGATCAGCTGAATGACGCTCTCGGTCAATTTCTGGTCAATTCCCGGAACCTTGAGGTTGACGATTTCGGTTTCACGTTGGGCGTCGGGGAAATCGATATGAAGGTGCAGACAACGGCGTTTCAGGGCGTCGGACATCTCACGGCTGCTGTTGCTGGTAAGCACGACCAGCGGAATATGTTTAGCCTTCAAAGTGCCGATCTCGGGGACACTGATCTGAAAATCACTCAAAACCTCGAGCAGGAAGGCTTCAAATTCAGCGTCTGATTTATCCACTTCATCGATCAGTAAAACGCTTCGCCTGTCGGACAAAATCGCGCGCAGCAATGGACGCGGTAGCAAAAAACGTTCGGAAAAGAAGACACCGTCCTGGCTGGTAATGCGGTCCACCGCCTGTTCCAGAGTTTTAGCTTCCTGTAAGACGTCGCCGATCTTCTCCTTGAGAATCTGCGTGTAGAGCAACTGTTTTGCGTACTCCCATTCGTAAAGCGCCTTGGCCTCGTCCAAGCCTTCGTAGCATTGCAATCGGATCAGCTCCAACCCCAATGAACCCGCCAATACTTTACCAAGCTCGGTCTTACCGACACCGGCTGGACCTTCGACCAGAATCGGCTTCTGCAGGCAAATACCGAGATAAACGACGGTGGCTAAATTCTTGTTACAGATGTAGTTTTGAGCGCCAAAACCAGCGATAACGTGATCCACGGATTGAAACATGAAAACCTCTCAATTCTCTGAACGCTAACACAATTGCGCTATGACAACAAATCTACCCGATTGAAGTTTCATGTTAGATTCCTTACGCTTCTGTGGATTATCATCATGTGCACTTTAGCGCTCTACTGGAAAGTTCTTCCGGGATATTCGATGCTCGTTGCGGCCAACCGCGACGAGCACTATGACCGGCCGTCCGCGCCGCCGGCGATCATTGGCACGTCGCCAACCATAGTCGCCGGCCGGGACTTGCGCGGCGGTGGCACCTGGTTGGGAATCAATGAAAACGGTTTGCTGGTGGGCATTCTCAATCGGCGGCAACAGCCGGATGCGATTGCGCGAGAGGCATACCGATCGCGCGGTCTGTTGTGTCTGGACCTCCTCCGTCTAACGCAACTCGATGAAATCGAGCAGATATTCGTCGATATGGCGCCGGAGGATTATCAGCCATTCACACTGGTCTGTGTCGATAGGAATCGCGCTTGCGTCGCTTACAATACCGATCAAGCTATTGAACGGATCTGGCTTCCCGATGGGCTTCATGTTTTCAGCAATAGCTTCGAATTCGGCGCCCCCTCTGAAAAGGTTGATCGCGTCCACGGACGTTTTCTCAAGCTCGCTGCAGTCAGAGATCGGCCGATCAGCCGCGGAGATTACCTCGATGACGCAGCTAAAGCGCTCGGCGATCATGCGCTTGGCGATCACTTGAGCGATCCTAGGGATGCCATTTGTGTTCACGGCGATATCTCGGGAACCGTTTCTTCCAGCATCATCCTTTTTTCGAATGCCGCGCGGCAGTTCCAAATGTACTACTGCGGCGGCGCCCCTTGTCGAAATCCTTTCACTCTATATTCGACGTTGGACGTGCGATGAGCGAATCGCCTAACGCAAAGCCCGCCGGCACGGTCATTTTATTGCGGCCGGGCCAGTCTCAAGGAATCGAAGTGCTGCTGACGCGCCGACCTGACGAGATGGCCTTCCTGGGTGGCATGTACTGCTTTCCAGGTGGCACGGTGCAGAAGGAGGATTACTCTGCGGCGATGCTCCGCCGGTGTCACGGTCTCTCCCCCAGTGCCGCGCGAAGGATTATCGGCGCTCACTTCAGTCCACAAGAAGCGCTGGGGCTATGGGTGGCGGTGATCCGAGAACTCTTCGAAGAAGTCGGAGTTCTGCTGGCCATCACCGCCGATGGAACCATTGCGACGATGGATCGGGACTTGAACCGTTCGCTGGCGGAAAAACACCCCGCGCTGCTGGCTCGACGCTTGAATTTCAGCGCGTTGCTCGAGACCGAGAACTTGCAATGTGACACAACCCAATTAGCTTATTTCGCACACTGGCGGACGCCGTCACAGTTCAAGGTTCGTTTCGACACGCGTTTTTTCCTGGCTTCCGTTCCGGCGGAACATGCAGCTCTAGCGCCTTCTCCTGAAGTTGCCGACGCGGTTTGGCTTAGCCCCGATCGCGCTCTGCAGCGATTCGCCCAAGGCACGTTGCCGATGATCTTTCCGACGTTTGCATCGTTAAGGACTCTAGCGGATTTCGATTCCTTGAGCAGCTTGTTTGAAGAATTCACACCGCCCAAGTGATTAGCCCGGCTAGCAAGCAGCCGCTAGCAATAACGTAAGAGGCTAAATGAAATGATTGCAGCAGGAACGATCGTTATAACTATGTCACCGGCTGAGAAAGCCTCGCGATCTTGCGGTGCGACACACGTCATCTCTGGCTGAGCCGTTTACGAGCGTATAGCACGCGCTCGACCGCTTCATCTGCATTCGGGGCTAACGCGGTCAAATGGCCCATCTTTCTGCGCGGACGGACTTCGTCTTTGCCGTATAAATGCAATTTGACGTCCGGGCAAGCCGCCACTGCAGACCAATTAGGCTCACCATCTTGCCAGAGATCACCTAACAGATTCGCCATCGCCGCTGCTGTGAGAAAATCGGTGGCTCCTAAAGGCAACCCGCATACTGCGCGCAGCTGCTGCTCAAACTGACTGGTTAGGGCGGCGTTGATGGTTAGATGTCCCGAGTTGTGAGGGCGCGGGGCAAGCTCGTTGATAAAAACTCTTCGGTCGCGACTAAGAAAGAATTCGATGCACAGGACGCCGACGACATCCAGCATCTCTAGCAGGTTTCTAGCAATCTCCAGCGCCTGAACAGTGGTAGCTTGAGGCACCCGTGCCGGTGCAAATGACAAGTCCAAAATATGATCGCGATGTGTGTTCTCGATCAGGCCCCAGTGTGAAAAACTGCCGTCCTGGCCGCGGGCGGCGACAATTGAAAACTCCAGTTCGAAATCGATGAAGGCTTCGAGGATCTTTTCCTGACTGCCGGTCGCCGCGAAAGCGGCTTCGGCGTCGCCGGGCCCGGTTAGTGTGACCTGTCCCTTGCCGTCGTATCCGGATACTGCAGTTTTCAAAATCGCCGGACAGCCGATTTGCTCGATACCCGAGCACAAATCATCGAGCGTATTCACCGGCCTGAAAGGAGCGACCGGAAATCCATTTTGTTGCAGAAAGGATTTCTCGCGCAAGCGATGCTGTGCAATGTGCAGGACTGAGCCGGACGGTCGTACCGGAGCAAAATGCGCCGCGGCCTCGACCGCAACCGCGGGAACGTTCTCAAACTCGAATGTCAGGACATGAACGTTCTCGGCAAAATCCCTGATGGCGTCGAGATCATCGTAAGCCGCGGTGATTTCAAGATCGGCAATCTGACCGGTGGGAGTATCCGTTTCCGGAGAAAATGTGTGCACCCGGTAACCCATCTGCCGTGCGGCAATGGCAAACATGCGGCCCAATTGACCGCTACCAAGGACGCCGACGACGGCGCCCGGCAAGATCGGCGCCACAGAGTCTCTCACGGCAGTTTTTGGCGGCGAACGTTATCGCTTTGTTTCGTGCGAAATTGCCGGAGCTTCTCGCGCAACTCGGGACGTGAATTGCCGAGAATAGCCACCGCTAGCAACGCCGCATTCGTGGCGCCGGCCTTGCCGATGGCCAATGTACCCACTGGAATCCCTCCCGGCATCTGCACAATCGACAGCAGTGAATCCATGCCTTTGAGCGCAGCGCTCTCCACCGGCACACCGAGCACGGGAACCACGGTCTGAGCGGCGGTCATCCCGGGAAGGTGCGCCGCACCACCCGCCCCGGCGATAACGACTTCAATCCCTCTTGTTTCAGCAGTGCCCGCGAATTCTGAAAGCCATGCCGGAGTGCGGTGCGCCGAAACAATTAAGTTTTCGTGCGGCACAGCGAATTCTTTCAATGTGGAAGATGCATGCTGCATGGTCTCCCAATCGGACTGGCTGCCCATGATAATACTCACCAGCGGATTGTTTGCCTCAGGCATGTGGTTTCTCCAGCACCGCGGTCGGTTAGTTGGTCACTTTGGCATACGGCGAAATCCGCCGCAACCACGCACTGGGCTACGGCCGGTGCGTATTCAGGCTTCTCGAGCACGTCAGCTCTGCGGGGGTCTTCTTTCACTTATTCCACTGCGGCGCCGCACCTGAGCTTTGGTTAACAAATGATTGATTAGGAACACTCAAACTGACCTTTCAATTGAAAGGTCTTTCGATGAGATGATCCGAAATGACAAACGCCTCGGCTTCAACTGTACGCAGCGATGATCTCTTGCCTGCGCGAGCAGGTTAGAACATGATCGTTGACCATTCCGGTAGCTTGCATATGCGCATAACAAATGGTCGAGCCAACGAATTTAAAGCCGCGCTGCTTGAGATCGTTGCTCAGCGCATCCGATTCGCGGCTGGATGCCCGATAGTCCTTCAGGGCTCGCAACGTGTTCACGAGCGGCTTGCCGCCAACGAACCGCCAGATGTAGGAATCGAAACTGCCGAACTCTTCCTGAACGGCTAGAAAGCTTTTGGCGTTAGTGACGGCCGCCGCTATTTTTTGTTGGTTGCGGATGATGCCTGCATCCTGCATCAAGCGATCGAGCTGCCGTTTGCCATAGCGCGCCACCTTTTCAGGATCGAAATTGGCGAAAGCTCGCCTGTACGCTGCGCGCTTCCTCAACACGGTATACCAGCTCAGGCCTGCTTGTGCTCCTTCAAGTGTGAGAAATTCGAAGATAGTTCGATCGTCATGGACCGGGACGCCCCACTCACGGTCATGATACGCAATGTAGTCCGGTTTAGTTGGGTCGACCCAGGGACAGCGTTCATCGGCGGAGCAATTCTTCATAGTGGCTTCTGCTAAAGCACGATTGCAATCCTACGGGAAAATAGCATCAAGACTTCGGGAACCGCCGATAGAGAGCCAGTACCCACATCGCCAAAGAAAAAACAAACCCCAACAATATCGCCATCAACCAGGACTGCGGCAACATAGGCGGCTCGGCCCGATGCGCAATCAGCACGACAAAGTGCAGTCCGGTCATAAGAACGATAACCAGGCGGCCGAGCCGGTGGCCGTGTGCAGCGAGGAAATCCAAAGATTCATGCAGCCGCCGCGGCGCGAGCCAGTAATCGCCGTTGGGCACATTGAGCAGGTGAGGAAATTTCTGTGAGAGCACGCCGAAACCGGCGCTGATCACAATCGGAATGCTGATAAGAAGAGTCAAAATCAGTAACAAATAAGCGCTGCGTGTCATCCAGCCGTCGGGCTCGTTGTTCATGTTAAAATGGGTCGCGATCTTGCTGGGAAGAAAATATGAGGTGTAAATCACAAACGTTACCGAAAACACCATCAGGCAAATCAAACTCACCAGCGAGCGCCCCCGGCGATTCCCGTGAACTTGCATCGGCTTAATGAGAGATCCAGTGATGCCGCCCGGTAGATCTAGCCACGATCCGCGGGGCAGGATAATTTAATACGACTGCTGCACATAGGACCGACCAACTGGCGCCGTCATTTCTGCGCTCAAGGCAATAACGGGCACTCCAGCGGAGAATAGATCACCACGCGATTCGCGCTAGCCTTTAAACAAAGCTTTGGCGGAACAGATCTGTCTGCTATCATGTCACGATTTTTCTATTGCGAAATGAGGTGACCCTTGAACCCGACTCGCTGGCAATACTTTCGAGAATTGAGGCCTTTTCTGATCGCCGCCCTGCTGCTCTTCTCTCTGGGAATCATCGCGGGAAAACTGCTGGCGGGTCACTCGACTTTTGCCGGGCTAAAGATCAACGAATCTCTCGGTGGGTTCGCGCAAATGTTTATAAACCTTCCTCGGCCGATGCTGGCGTTGATGATTTTCGCTAACAATGCTGTCAAGACTCTTTTGGTGATTGTGCTGGGGCTTGCGTTTGCAATTGTTCCGTTCGTTTTTATCGTTGTCAACGGGGTTGCAATCGGTGTTGTCCTCCATCTAGCCACCGAATCGAAGGGGCTCGCCTATTCCCTGCTCGCCATCGTCCCGCATGGTCTTTTTGAACTCCCCGGAGTGCTTTCAGGCGCTGCCATCGGTGTGATGTTGGGGAATAAAGCAATCAGGCGCCTGTTTCGAAAATCTGAATTTAAGGTCGGTTCTGAACTAAGCCGAGCCGTAAAGATCTTCCTAACGATTATTCTTCCGCTCCTTGCGGTCGGAGCGATCACGGAAACCTATTTGACGGCAGCGATTCTCGGCAAATAGCCGCGGCAGTATCTGAACTGCTTGTCCGGCAAGTTAGGATCAAGCGATCAGACGAGTGCCGATGGCGAAGGCATCGCAGAATCGCTCCAGACCGTGAACTCCGCCGTTCACCAACCGGCGGGCCAATTTCAGATCATCTTCAAGCAGAGCCTCCTTGATCACCCGCTCCTTAGCCTTCAAGAAACTGGCCAGCAATTTGCCGGCTACATCACCATCGTTGGCCAGATCCGGCGTTTGCACCAGGCGATCGCCCAATCCGATAGCTCTACCATGGACTTCGTAGTTACGGCGGCCGGTGAGCTGAATAAAGCCGCGCCCCTTGTACCGATCCCCGTCTCCCCGCTTGCTATTGCCAAGATCCGTTCGGAAGTCATACAAATCATAGGGATGGCCGCCGGGCGATGTATTGTATTTCGATTTGCCCTCGCAGATGGGTTCAAAACATTCCGCTTCCGCGCGAATCGTTGCTAATGCCATCAGAACCAACGGCTTATCAACCAATCGTTCCCTACGCAATGCACTTAGAACATAGGGCAGATTGGCGCTGATGTTGTCGACCGGAGTAAATGGAAAAATTTTCGATACCACAGTCACAGTCGCACCCGGCAATGCTGACGGCAGCGCATCGCTGCTAACTAGTTTCAATGCCCTCAACGTGCGCGGCCCGGCGATTCCGTCGGCCAAGAGCGCGCTACTCTTCTGAAAAGCGATCAGCGCCGCTTTGGTCGCAGGGCCGAAATCACCATCTATTTTACCTGGATTAAAGCCTAGTTTCTTCAGCTGCCTTTGCAGTCGAACGACCGCTTGCCCATGTGAATCTTCCCTTAGAACCATCGTTACGCACCTATGTCGGCGGGATTGCCTCGGTCTATTAATCTGACTTCGGAAAGTTCCCTTTAAAAGCCATGAGCGAATAATCTCGAGCCAACGTTGCGGTCAGAGCAGCGATGCGACGCACGGGATAACCCTTCGCTTCTACGAGATTGCCCCAAATCGGCGCCGGCCAACAAGGATCGTCGGCGCGCCTGCCGACCACATGCAGATGAAGTTGCGGCACGACGTTGCCGATACTGGCAAAGTTGATTTTGCTAACGGCGAATTCAGTCTTTATGAAGCGCGCGGCGATTGCCGCTTCCTCCATCGCCGTATTCCGCTCAGATTCCGGTAAATCAAGCAGATCACCCGGTGATGCCGTCTCAGGAACCAGGATTAACCACGGCACCGCCCCGTTCTTGTGCAGTAGAAGATGACATAGCCGGAATTGGCCGATTCGATGGCAGTCATGAAGCAATTGAGGGTGAATTTCGAAACGAGACATGTGGCGCGCGAAATTACATCTCTTCGGCGGGCGCGCCCTGCCGTCGCAACTCATCGAGCTTCTGCCGTGCCATTGCTTTGAGATCGATATCGGTTGAGGGCCGGGTATCGGCTTTTAAGATTTTCGACATATATCCAAGCGCGTATTGATTATCCGCTTCGGTTTCAGAGGCTATACAGTCCTGAGGAACCAGCAGATTGAAATCGCGCATGTAACCGTCGCTGGCCGTGAAAAGCACGCAAATGTTTCCCGCGATGCCGGTTAGGATCAGTGTGTTGGCTTTAAGGTAGCGCAGCAACAGATCCAGGCTGGTCGAGTAAAATGCCGAGTGCTTGGGCTTCAAAACAAAGTAGTCTCGCTCCTCGGGTCTCAGTAACTGCGCAATCGGCTTTCCTCTGACGTTATCCTCTATGCAGTGATCGACAAGCTTTCGGAAATCAGACTGCCACTTGCCGAAGTTGTCATTGACATAGATGACCGGGATTCCGGCGGCTTTCGCGTTCTTCTTCAGTTTGGCAATCGGTTGAGCGATCTCCAGAGTATTCTTGAACATCTGATCGGCGCCATCGAACTCAAAATCGTTGATCAGGTCGATCAGTATCAATACGACAGGGGACTCGTCCGGAACGTTCCCGTGCAAATCTTGATTGTTAAGTTGGCTTACCACAAGAGTCCTCCGTCGATGCAGCTAGGATATCTGAGAGTAGCATACGAACAGGGATTTTATTGCACCGTGAAGGCGCCGCGGCATCGAGCGTTGATCAATGAAAATCCCGACTTGACGATTTAGCAGGCTGGGTGCTTACTTTGGGTTGCCAAAGTTTCTCTGCAACCAGATGAACGACACCGTCTTCGACCTGAAGCGTGCCGCTGATTCCTAGAAAATTAACCGTCTTTGCCAACACCGAGTAGCGCTGGAAAATATTTTCCCAGACCACAACGTTGACGAAGCCGGTTTCGTCCTCCAGAGTCATGAACACGATCCCGCCCGCGGTTCCTGGACGTTGACGACATATCACCAGACCGGCGTAATCGACTTTTGCGCCGTTTCGTTTAGCGGCGATTGAACGGGCATCCGGCAATCCCTGGGCGGCAAGCATGCCGCGAAACGGCTGCAACGGATGGCGCCTGACGCTGTGCGAGCTCGTCCGATAGTCCCAACCCACCTCCTCGAAAGCATTCAATGGCTGAAATCCCGGGTCTATTTCCTCAGTTGGTAAGCGCAGTGACTGGCCTCTTAACTGTGCCCAGCGCCGGGTGTCCCACAATGCAGTACGGCGATCGACGCCAAGGCCATCGAAGGCGCCGGCTTCCGCTAGCAAGCTAAGACTGCTTTCATTGAGATCTGTGCGCCGGACAAAATCTTCCAGCGAATCAAATGAACGCGCATGCCGTATTTGTGAGATCCTCTCCCAATCGCGCTCGGCTAAGCCCTTGACGTAACGCAGCCCCATGCGCACGGCGAAACCTGCGGCGCTGTCAGCGCAGCTCTCCAGCGTGCAGTCCCAATCGCTAACCTGCACATCGATCGGTCGAACCACCACTCCATGACGCTTGGCGTCTTCGACAATGGTCGCCGGCAGGTAAAAGCCCATTGGCTGGGCATTTAACAGAGAACAGGTAAATTCTGCCGGATAATGACACCGCAGCCATGCCGTGGCATAGGCGATCAAGGCGAAACTGGCGGCATGGCTTTCGGGAAAACCGTATTCTCCGAAGCCGCGGATCTGTTCGAAAACTCTTTCGGCAAATTCCGGCGCGATCCCTTTGGCCTGCATGCGTGTGATCAAGCGCTCGCGATGGCGCTCCATCCGTCCGCTACGATGCCATGCGGCCATATCCCGTCGCAACTGATCCGCCTCCCCCGGCGTATAATCGGCGGCGACCACGGCCAAGCGCATGACCTGTTCCTGAAAAAGCGGCACGCCGAGTGTTTTTTCCAACACCGGAACTAAACTCTCATGCGGAAACTCGACCGGCTCTTTTCCCTGGCGCCGGCGCAAATAAGGATGAACCATGCCGCCGGTGATCGGCCCTGGTCGGACGATGCTGATTTGAATCACCAGATCGTAAAAAGTTTTTGGCCGAAGCCGGGGCAACATCGCCATCTGGGCGCGGCTTTCAATCTGAAAAACACCGACGGTATCGCTGCGGCAAATCATCTCAAAGGTCGCGGTATCCTTGCCCGGAATGGTCGCCATAGACAGCTCTTGGCGGCGATGCTCGCGCAGCAGCCTAAAACAGAGATTGAGCTGGGTTAAGCTGCCGAGCCCGAGCAGATCCACTTTGAACAAGCCAAGATCTTCAAGATCGTTTTTATCCCACTGAATCACGGTGCGTCCGGCCATGCTGCCATTCTCAATCGGAACGATGTCATGCACCGGTTCGTGACCCAGAAGAAAGCCGCCGGGATGAATCGACAGATGACGTGGACAGTCTAAAATCTCATTACTCAGTTGGAGCAGCTGGTTGTGCAGCCCCACCGCCGGATCAATGCCCGTCTGCTGCAGTATTTCAGGCCGAATATGCTCATAAGGCGAAAGAAATTTGGCGGCGCGATCGAGAGAAGTCTCGGAAAGCCCCAAAGCCTTGCCGACATCGCGCAACGCCGAGCGCGAGCGGTAGCGAACGATATTGGCTGCCATGGCGGCGCGATCGCGGCCGTACTTTTCGTATACGTGCCGGACCACTTCTTCGCGCCGGTTATGCTCGATATCGAGATCGATATCCGGCGGCTCGGCGCGCTCTTTGGAAATAAAGCGTTCAAACAACAAGCCGATGCGCGCCGGATCGACGGCAGTAACGCCCAGGCAATAACAAACCGCGGAATTTGCCGCCGAGCCGCGGCCCTGGCAGAGAATGCCGTTGGCGCGACAGAACTCGACGATCTCCCACATGGTCAAAAAATAGCCCGGGTAGTCGAGGCTCTCGATGACCTCCAGCTCTTTTTCTAATTGCCCGACAATGTCACCGGGGATCTCTTCGCCATAACGCCAGCGCGCGCCTTTAAACGTAAGCTGGCGCAGCCACTCTGCCGATGTGGTGCCATCGGGCATGCGTTCCGACGGATAGCGATAATGAATTTCATCCAGTGAAAACCGACAACGCTCGGCAACTTCGAGCGTGCGCGCGACAGCCGCCAGATCATCGGCAAAGAGTTGGGCGAATAGATAGGGAGATTTCAACCCGTGTTCGGCATTGGGCTTTAACCTGCGGCCGCAAGACGCCACCGGTATGCCATGACGAATCGCAGTCAACACATCCTGCAACGGCCGGCGCGCCGAGCTATGGTAGAGAATCTCATTGGCCGCGATTAAGGGAAAGAGATATCGCCTGGCCCGCTCTCGCAACCGAACTTCCTGTCCGAATTCTTCTTCACGCCGGTGCCGCGCGATCATGCCGTACAGGCGATCGTCGAAGGCGTCGCGCACCGGACCGATGACATCAGCCGGTTCGTGTTCAGCAACGAGCAGGCTCGAATCGCCGCCCCAGAGGGCAAGCAGGTCGGGCGCATGCTCACAAACCTCATCCCAAGAAACGCTGCTCTCCCCTTTTTCCGATCGCAGCCGTCCGGCGGTTAAAAGACGGCAGAGATTGGCGTAACCGGCGCGATTCTGCGCCAGCAGAACAATCGACGAACCATCATCGATGGAGATCTGGGAGCCAAAAATCAATCTGAACCCAAGCTCCCGCGCTTTAACGTGCGCGCGAACGATGCCATAAACGCCGTCTCTATCGGTCACGGCAAGAGCCGGCAATCCGAACCGATATGATTCCTCGACCAACTCGTCCGGATGGCTGGCGCCCTCGAGAAAAGAAAAATTAGTTTTGCACCAAAGCGGAACGTAGGAAGGCATGTTTTTGTTCTAGTCAGCGCCACGAGCTGCCGCATCACAAGGGCTGCCCAGATCTTGTCGTGATAAACCGCGGAGCCATTCCCTGGTAGTAGAAGAATATTCGACGGGCATCCTCATGGCAATTGCTACCTTTAAGTTATCGGGGAGGCATTTCGCGCTTGATCGACGAGCTTAACTCTTTCAATTTCAGCTTTCGGCAGCCTGCCTTAGTCCGAGAGCCGAACCCGGGCAGCCTCTGAAATCGCCACCACCGCCGGATGCTTAAGCTTGCGATCCAGAGAAATTGCATAAAAACGCTCGCGAATACTTCCCACTCGCCCCAGGGCCTTCACATCGTATTCTCGTCGAACTTCGGCGCTGATAATCGAAGGCGCGACGAAGAGACCGAGACCCCGCGCTCCAAATACCTTCAACAGAGCGCTGTCCTCGAATTCCGCAACAATCATCGGCCGGATCTTTTCTGAATCGAACCATTGATCCAGGGAGCGGCGCAAGGTGGTATTGTGGGTGGGCAACAAAAAGGGTGCGCCATCGAGAGACCGAGGAAAGCCGCGGCGATAAACCTTGGCCAATTTTTCGGTCGCGAACAAAGTCGAACCGCACTCGCCCAGCAAATGATTGAATGCCTTCACGTTGACCGCGGGATCAATGGGGGCATCAGCCAGGACGACATCCAGATCATGGACGGCTAGCGATGGCAGCAGGTCACTATTGCTGCCTTCCCGGCAGATAATCCGATAGGATTCCTTTAATCCCAGCGCTGGCTCGATCAGCTTATACGCAACTAATTTAGGCAACACATCGGCAACGCCGACCGTCAAACGGGCGACATGCCCCCCGGCGCGACCTTTAAGGGCGCCGGTCAATTCCCGCCCCAAGGAAAAAATCTCCTCGGCATAACGAAATACCACTTTGCCCATATCGGTCAGAGTTAGATGCCGCCCGGTCTTGCGAAAAAGCTTTTCGCCGATGGATAGCTCCAACGATTTGACTTGGGCACTGATCGTAGCCTGGGTCAAGCGGAGTTCCTCGCCGGCGCGGGAAACGCTGCCGCACCGCGCCACATTCCAGAAATAAAAAAGATGATGGTAGTTGAGCCATTCCATGACCCGGATGATAGTTCGGTTTTTTCTATGGATCAATATGAAATTATTAGTTTGTCGAATAATCACGCAAAGCTTATGGTAATGCGTCGAAAGGAAACCAACCCCATGACAGCAATTCGCAGCTTGTTTTCTTCAGAAGATTCCGGGCGCCTGTTTGAACCGGATACGGTTCTCGGCGCTCAATTCTATGCAACCTATAAAAACAGTCCCTACAAACAGCCGGAGCTCCGTTTGATGGCTGCGGTGTTGGAGGATGCGATCTCCTGCCTATCGATTAAGCCGCGTCCTGCCACCGCGCGACACAGAAAACAGCTTGAGGAAGCTCGGCAGTGGTTTGCCGCAGAAGATGAGAGCGAATGGATTTTTTCGTTCAAGAACATTTGCGAAGCGCTTGGAATCGATCCAGCCTACCTGCGCCGCGGTTTGATCCGATGGGCGGCAACCGAACTGGGCTCCGACCTACCTAGGATCAGAACCCCCTCCTCAGAGCCCCGGAGCAAAATCAGGCTCCGCGCCGGATAAAAGACCGCCCGGAATTCTCGTGAGTAAATTCGTTATCAGTCGCGAGCGAGTGAGTTCAGCGATAACTCGGAAGCTCCAGCAACCCGGAGCGATGAATGATCGTTCCTCCTTACCACCAGCACCGGTTCGAATGCCTCGCACATTGCAGCCGACAGCGCTGTCGCAAGATTCTCCCTTAACCGTTCTGTGATATTGCTGTTTAAGATCCTGGCCCAATTCCATCTGTTTCGCTCCTGCGCCATTCGCATGTCGCATACCTTTCTGCTTTCCATCCATCCGCCTTTACGCGTGGCGCTTCAAGCCCATCGATCAAGCTCTTGTCACGCGGGATTGTCTTGACATCGGGCGAACCAGAACGATAGAAGAGGCCTGTCATCGTTAAACGAGTAGCCAAAGGAGACCTTATGTCCTCATTCTTTCGAAAACTCTGCCTGCTCATGTCATTGCCATCGATCATCCTGGTGGCCAGCGCGGAGCGGCCGGCGGCTCAAACCCGGGTGTCGATCGGCGTTACGGAAACCATTGAGACTCTGAACCCGTACGGAGACAGTGTCTCGCTTCTGTACGGAATTTGGAGCGAAATCACCGGACCGTTCTGCACCTACAATTATGACAAAGGAGATTTCGAAGGACGTCTGGCCGAACGTTGGAAGGTGGAGAATCCGAACACCTGGGTATTCTATTTAAATAAAAGCTATCGCTTCAACGACGGATCCGAGGTGACCGCCGATGATGTTGTCCATTCGATGATGAATCGGGTCATCAAGGATCCGCAATCCAAGCAGAAAGCATCGGTGGCCGGTCCCATTATAAAGGCAGAGGCCGTCGATAAGCATACGGTAAGATTTACCACCGACAAGCCTTCGGCGCCGCTGCTCGGTTTTGTTTGCGACCGGCTCATCGTCACGAGCAAGGCGATGTTCGACAAGTTCGGCCGCGATATCGCCGACAAGGAGCATATGCTCGGCGCAGGTCCCTACCGGCTCAAGGAACTCATTCCCGGCCAGCGCATGGTCATCGTCAAGCGTTCGGATCATCCAGAGGCAAAGAAAAATCCGAACGCGCCGGATGAAATCGTTTATCGTGTCATGCGCGAGACCGAGCAACGGGTCACCGCATTACTCAACGGCGAGATTCAGATTGCTCAATTCATTCCGCCGCACTTGCGCCAGCGAGTCGAGAAATCGCCTAACTTAAAGATTATCCCGACCGACTCGGTTGAGATCATGTTTCTCGCCATGCAACCCAAGCCTCCCTTCGATAAAAAAGAAGTGCGCCAGGCCGTATGTCATGCAATCAATCGCGATCAGATCATCAGCACTCTGTTGGAAGGCTTCGCCAGCCGTCTCGACGGACCGATTGGGCCCGGTCAGTACGGCTACGACCCCAATTTAAAGCCGAAGATGAGCTACGATCCGGAACTCTCAAAGAAACTCTTGACGCAAGCGGGCCATCCCAATGGCGTTGACGTGGAACTGCAGACTCCGGTGGGACGCTATACACTGGACAAACAACTCACCGAAGCGATGATTCCGATGCTAAATGCCGCGGGCTTTCGCGCCAAACTCTCTACTCCCGAGTGGCCGACACTTTGGGCGAATGTTCAGAAGGGAACCGTGCCTTTTTATTACATGGGTCGTGGCTCGGTTCAGGATCCCAGCGCTGCGCTGCACCAGTATTTTCATTCGAAAGAGACGCCGCGAATCGGCTATTCTAACCCCAAGCTCGATGAACTTTTGGACAAAGAACAAGCCGAGTTCGACCCCAAAAAGCGGCGGCAATACCTGACCGAGGCTATGAGTCTCATTACCGATGAAGCGCCTGCTTGTTTCATGTGGCGCCACAAGCTGTTGTGGGGGATGAACAATCGTATCGATTACAAACCGCTGCCCGACGCGCGGATCTTCGGCGTGGATATAAAAGTCGCAAAAAAGTAGCCGTTGCCAGCTTAGTGGGCGAACCAGGATTATAATTTCTGAACCAAAGGCGCAGGCATGACCGGAGAAAAATTCGTCGATGTAGATGGCATAAGAACACGCTATTTCGACAAAGGTAACGGACCGGTTGTCGTATTGTTCCACGGCGGTCATTTCGGTTCCAACGATGCGGCAGATTGCGCTGAAGACTGGGGCCTGAACTTTGACGGACTGGCTAAGTGGTTCCACGTTTATGCGGTCGACAAGATTGGCCAAGGTCATACCGACAATCCTAGAACGGATGCCGATTATACGATGGCGGCCGTTGTCCAGCATGCTCACGGTTTTCTTAAGGCTCTCGGTCTGCGCAACGTCCATCCCGTAGGACATTCGCGGGGCGCGTATTTGGTAGCCCGATTGACCTTGGAACATCCCGAGCTGTTTCGATCGTGTATTTTGGCCGACACGAACACGCTGGCGCCGGGGGTCAGCAAAAACGAGATGGTGATGGCAAACCCGCCGCTCCCACGGTTGAGCCGAGAGAGCCAACGGTGGGTGCTGCAGCGGTACTCCTTCGCCTTTGAGCACATCACCGAGGAATGGCTGGAGGCGATGATGCGGGTTGCGGCGCTGCAGAAATACCAGGAAGCGGTGGCCAAGATGGAAACCGCCGGTCTCAGGACAATCCGCTTTCTACCCCATCTGGCTAGGCAGAAGGACGAAACACTAGGATGGATTAGGGAGCGCGGCTTGGCTAAGCCGACCTTGCTGGTTTGGGGTTACAACGATCCCACCGCGACGTTAGATCAAGGTCAGGCTTTATTCGATCTGCTTGCGCGCAGTACGCCGGATTCGCGGATGCAGGTTTTCAACCGGGCCGGTCATTTTACCTATCGAGAACACCCGGTCGAATTCAATGAGCTGCTGCGATCGTTTATCCAGCGAAACAGCGGGTAAACGTGTACAGATGGCGAGAATTTTCGTAAACCTTTGAAAGATTCGATAAGGTGGCAAGTTATCTCCTTCATCGACTCGCTGGCACCATTCCAGTTCTTCTTCTCATTAGTCTGCTTGTTTTCCTGCTGATTCATGCCGCGCCGGGCGATCCGACTTTGCTACTTTTGGGCGAGGAGACCAATGCTGCGGAAGTCGCCAAGGCCAAAGAGCGCTGGGGACTGGATCGGCCGCTGCACGTTCAGTACGTCAAATTTCTGAGTTCCGCAGTTGCCGGCGACTTCGGTAAGTCGTTTAAATACGGCGAGCCCGTGACCAGTGTCATCAAGTCGAGACTGCCTGCGACCATAGAGCTCGCGGTCGTCTCGATCATCATCGCGACTTGCCTGGCTATTCCTTTAGGGGTATGGGCCGGCTCCCGGCCGAATTCGTGGCTCGACAACTTCGGCACGACATTCGGCCTTTTCGGGATCAGCATGCCGAGCTTCTGGCTTGCGATCATGCTGATCTTGCTGATGGCCGGGATTCTCAATCTCCTGCCAACCTCCGGCCGCAGTACCTACGGCGTGGCTGGACCGGAACAGACCGGATTCTACATATTGGACAGTCTCCTGCAGCAAAACTGGCAAGCCGCTTGGGACGGGCTCAGGCACATTTTACTGCCTGCCTTAGCGCTTGGCGTGAATATGCTTGGAATTCTGATGCGCGTTACACGATCGGCAATTCTGGAAGTCATGAACGAGGAGTACGTCACCACGGCCCGGGCCAAGGGCTTGGCGGAACGTAAAGTCGTCTGGCGCCACGTCACCAGCAATGCTCTGATACCGGTGATCACAGTGGTCGGCCTCGAGCTAGGAACGCTGCTGAGCGGCTCGATCATCGTAGAAACCGTGTTCGCATGGCCCGGCAGCGGGAGCCTGCTCATCACCGCTCTCAATGCGCGCGACTATCCTCTGGTAACCGGGCTCGTGCTGAGCTATACCGTGGCCTTTGTCCTAATCAATCTCATTATCGACGGACTGTATGCGGTCATTGACCCTCGAATCCGCTTCTGAAAAAAACCCGGGCGTGGTCGCGAGCGCCTTAGGGCGGCTTCACGCGAAAGCATTCAGCGGCGGCTTGATCGTCTTACTGTTTATTTTCTTGGGTATTTTTGGTCCATCGCTCGCTCCCTACAATCCAAACAAGCAGGAGCTCACGGCGATGATGAAGCCTCCGCAAGGCGTCGGCAGCGAACACGTGCTCGGCACGGACAATTTAGGACGTGACATTTTAAGCCGGATTGTTTATGGCGCGCGCGTTTCGCTGCTCGTGGCATTCGCGGTGGTCTTCGTTTCCGGTTTTATCGGTATCGGCCTAGGCGCAATCTCCGGGTACATCGGCGGCAAAGCCGATTTTCTTATTCAAAAATTGGTGGAGGTCGTTTGGGCGTTTCCGCCGCTGTTGCTCGGCATCACGATCATGGCCTTCTTGGGTCAGGGCCTAACCAATTTGATTATTGCGCTCGTGGCGCAACGCTGGATTCCGTACTGCCGGGTGGTGCGCGGACAGGCTCTCTCGCTGCGCGAACGCGATTTCGTCATGGCGGCACGTTGTCTTGGCGCCACCAAAACCCAGATTATCGGGCGCCACATTCTTCCTAATCTGATTCAAACATCGCTGGTCATCGGCACCTTTGCGATGGCATCGTCAATCATCGCTGAAGCGAGCTTGAGCTTTCTCGGCGTCGGTGTGCCGCCGGAGATTCCCACATGGGGTACGATGCTTGCGGATGCGCGCATCTATATCAGCACTTCGTGGTGGATGCCGCTGTTTCCCGGCCTGTGCATCTTCATAACGGTTCTGGGCATAAACCTGCTCGGCGATGCCTTGCGCGACATTCTCGACCCCCGGCTAAAACGGACCGGGTCCGGGGTGTAAGTCTTACCTCCGTCAGCAATTTGGTTAAATTCATCACAACGAACCGAAAACCCACCTAAAGCTGCGCTTTCATTGATTCTCTTAACAACTCGTGTAATTTTACTAAAATGCGTAGAACCAAGATCGTTTGCACCATTGGTCCGGCGAGCGCGTCAAGAAAAGTTCTCACAGGCCTAATTCAAGCCGGTATGAACGTGGCGCGCCTGAACTTTAGCCACGGCGACTACTCTTTTCACAAACGAGTCATTCAAAACATCCGCCAAATCGCCCGCCGGCTCGATAAACCTGTAGCGATTTTACAGGATCTAGCCGGCCCCAAGCTCCGTCTCGGACCCGTAGCTGCCGACCGTGTACGCTTGGCGGCCCGGCGCCCTTTCGTCCTCACCACCCGGCCGATTCTTGGTTCCGAGTTGGCCGTTTCCGTCAACTACAAAGGCTTGACTCGGGCCGTAAAAAAAGGCGATCCGATTTTGCTCGGCGATGGTGAGATCGAGCTCGAGGCAGTTAAAGTCGGCGCCCACGAAGTAACTTGCAAAGTGATCTTCGGAGGCATACTGGGATCTCACAAAGGCATCCACTTTCCGCGCAGCAGTTTGGATGTGCGCTCGCTCACCGCTCGCGACAAGCAGGACCTCGCGTTCGGCATCGAGCAGAAAGTAGATCTGGTGGCTTTGTCTTTTGTGCGTAACAGCGAAGACATTGTCTATGCGCGCCGTGAGATGAACAACCGCGGCGCCTCGATCCCGATCATCGCTAAAATCGAGAAACACGAAGCCCTCGAGCACATTGACGGTATCCTCGAAAAAGTCGACGGCATCATGGTTGCCCGTGGGGACCTGGGTTTGGAGATTGCACCGGAGAAAATTCCGGCGATGCAAAAAATGATGATCCGCAAGGCCAATGCTCTCGGCAAACCGGTCATCACCGCAACGCAAATGCTCCGCTCGATGGTTCAGAACCCGCGCCCGACTCGGGCCGAGGTCGCAGATATCGCCAATGCGGTGTTGGATGGCACTGATGCGCTGATGCTGTCGGAAGAGTCGGCTGCCGGCGACTACCCGGTGGAGTCGGTGCGGACAATGGCCCGAGTCGCCGAAGAGACGGAACAGATTCTCGAGCCGCGCTACCAATTTGCCGGCCGCAGGCAGAGCGTTCCCGAAGCGATCAGCTTTGCAGCGATTTCGTTGGCGCGGGACTTGAACGTCAAAGCCTTTCTCATTCCTACTTCTTCGGGCAGCACCGCGCGAATGATTTCTCGTTACCGACCGCCTCATCCGATCATCGCAATCAGTCCGGAACCCCAGACCGTTAAAATGCTTTGCCTGGTTTGGGGCGTCTATCCGGTGCAGGTGCCTGGGTTCCAGAGCACCGACGTGATGCTGAAAGTCGCACAGCAAAAATCAGTCAAGCTCGGCTTCGTCAAACGCGGCGATCTTGTCGCCATAACCGCGGGTCTGCCGCTGCACCAGGCGGGTACCACCAACATGATCACGGTCAAAGTCGTCGAGTAGAGTTTCGCCGGCAAGCATACGATTCCCGCGTTCGACGCTTCGCATGGATGCTGATTTTTGCTTTCGGAACCTGATGCACCTAATCTTGATGGATGCCGTCGGCTGTCGTGTTGAAAAAGCACGATTGCCGCACCTGCATCGCTCTCTCGTGTTCCATATGGCTTTGCCGGTAAGTTATGCGTCTCTTCGGTATCGATCGCGCGCCTTGCAACGCTTACGCGAACTGGGCTAGAACCAGACTGAATGATCATGGAGGTAAAGCCATGTCCGAAGCACTGAAAGCCTTCGAAGATGAGCTTGAAAGTAAAAACTTCAAAGGCTACTGGCAAAACATCCAGGGCGATGTTTATCGAGAACCGGTGCCGTCGTATGAACCCTGTCACTGGAAGGGCAAAGAGCTGTTCGCCGCCATCGAAAAAGCCGGAGAAGTTGTCGGACTCGATTTGTCGTTTCGTCGAGTCATTCAACTCTGGAATCCCTCGCTGAAGAACGGCACGACGCGGACCTTGGTATTGAACCTGCAGATGCTTAAGTCCGGCGAGGAAGCTCTTAGCCATCGCCACATTGCCGGTGCGGTCCGTTTTGTCGTTAAAGGTAGCGGCGCCCGGCTGATCGTCGAAGGGGAATCCTTCGAAATCGGCGAGGGAGACTTTGCCACAACGCCTAGTTGGACCTGGCATGATCACGAGAACAACGCAGGTCAAACCATGCTGTGGCTCGATGGTTTGGATTCGCCGCTTGTTCGACTGCTCGAAACCGACTTCCACGAACCCGATCCGCGCAAAAAGCAGACGGTAACCAAGCCCGAAGGTTATTCCGCATCAACCCTCGGAGCCTTGCGTCCGTCATGGATGCGCGCGCACAGCCTCCAGCCTCCGGCGTTTGCCTACAAGTGGTCGGACACTGAAAACGCCTTGAATAAGATCGGCGAGCAACCCGGCGACCCCTACGACGGGATCGTATTGGAGTATGCCAATCCACTCACCGGCGGCCCCACTTTACCGACCATGTCTTGCCAGATCCACATGTTACGCTCAGGGGAAACGACCAAGAGCCATCGTCACACGAGTTCCACGATCTATTATGTTCATCGTGGCCAGGGCGTGAGCACGATTGGCGACAAACGCTATGAATGGGAACAAGGCGATTCGTTCGTCGTGCCTCTCTGGTATCACCATCATCATGAGAACACCGGGAAAGATCCGGCAATCTTCTTCGTGATGTCGGATAAGCCGCTTATGGACGCTATCGGTCATTATCGTGAACAAACCTAGGCGCGCTTGCCGGCTGCCCGTCAAAAGATTGAGATACTCTAGCTGGAGGAAGCAGCCCCCATGTTCAATCTAGCTCACCGACTCAGCCCCGACGAATTCATCGATACCTTTTTCGAAGTCAATAAACGGGATCACCAACGCCCGCCGCACCCGTGGGACACCTTGTTTCGCAATGGCGAGTGCACCAAGGAGCAGCTACAGGGTTGGGCCAAAGAACGTTACTATTTCACTAAACAGGTGCCCATCAAAGAATACTCGATTCTGTACAACTGCCCCTTCCCGGAAGTCCGCCGATCCTGGCTGCCCAAAGCGATCGAAGAAGAAGGAGAAGATCTTATCGGCAGGCCTGGCAAGCCTCATCCTGAATACTGGTTGGATGTGTGCGAAGGGCTCGGTCTCAATCGTGAATTTGCCAGAAACTCAGAACCGCTTTATGGCGTAAAGTTCGCGGTCGACAGTTTCGCCAATGCGGCGTTCAAAAACTCCTGGTTGATGGGCGTCGCCGTCTCCGAAGGAGACGATACCGCCAAGGCCATGATTCGCGACCTGGAGGTTTTCCGAAAACACTACACGTGGGTTCCGGACCCTGCGTTGGAATTCTATAAGCTCCATGCCGGCGTCGACGTGGAGCATGGGATTCTGCGGAAAGAGATATTGAAAAAATATGCCACCACGAAGGAACTGCAGGAAGATTGCATCAACGCCCAGCTGATGAAAAATAATATGCGCCGCGTCATGGCCGATTGTATCTACATGGCGTATGTCGTTCAGGGCATGACTTGCGAGTCGAGCGCCGCCGCGTAGTGCGAACGCGAGGGGTCCCGCCCATTACATCTCATTTTGGCCGTTCACTGGTTAGATCACTCGCTCGATATTAGAGTTCGGAGGGGTTTGCCGGCCCGGTTCGATTCGGCGGAGACTAATGATGATCCGATCCCGCACCACGATATTACTGCTGCTGATCACCGTCGTGCTGCCGAACCGAGCCGGCGCCGCTCCCCTGCGCATCGCTTATAGCTCGATCAGCGGTGCCATGCTGCCGCTGTGGGTCGCCAAAGACAAAGGGCTTTTCACCAAGCATGGCGTCGACGTTGATTTGACTTACATCCGAGGCGTTTCCATCGAAGCGCTGCTAGCGGGCGAAGTTCAGTTTGTTCGCGCCTCGCCGCCCTCGGTTGTTCGCTCCGCGCTCCGAGGCTCCGATCTCGCGTTTATTGCCAATACCATCAACGTTGCGGTTTTTTCGCTGATGTCGAGACCTGAACTGCAAAAGCCAGAAGATTTGAAGGGTAAAAAGATCGGCGTCACCAATCTTGGCGATTCGCCTGATCTGGTTTTGACTTTGCTGCTGGATAAATGGGGGTTGCAGCGCGGCAAAGATCTTGCGGTTTTAGGAATCCGTGGCGGCATGCCCGAACTGCTCATTTCAGTCAGCAAGGGATTCGTCGATGCAGGGATGATTTCGGCGCCAAGCAATCTGCGCGGCATCAAGATGGGCCTACGCGAGTTTGTCGACACAGCGGATTTGGGCATTCCGTATACCAATTCGCCGCTCAGTACCCGGCGCTCTACGATCAAAAACCAGCGCGACACGGTCCTGCGCGTGCTAAAGGGGTACTACGAAGGGGTACAAGAGACCCGACGTGATCGGAATGGCGCGATGAAAATTCTTGCAAAGTACGTGCGCCTCACCGACCCTGATATCTTGTTCGAAGTTTATCAAACCTATGGCGCCAAACTGCTACAGCCTGACATCAAGGTCGATCTGGACGGCGTCAAGGGACTGTTGAAAGGTCTAGGAAGCGAAGCAGTGGGACCGAACCCGGCTACGTTCGTCGATTTGTCGTTGGTCGAGCAACTTGAACGAGAGGGATTTATTTCAACCGGGGCCCGGTGACTCGAGCTAAGCACGAAACACGGTCTTCTCGGGTCTTTTTCTGCGGTTCCGAGAAGACCGTTAGAAGGTTACTATACTTGGTTAACGCGCGCTCTCTTTGGATCCGCTCTTCGCCCTGCTTCTCGATCCGCTCTTTGCGTCACCCTTTGATTCGGTTTTGATCTGCTTCTCTGTTGATTGGGCAAGCTCAAGATGCTTTTTCAGGACAGGCAGGGTTTCGCTGGCGAACTTTTTCAAATCGGGGTCCTTACCTTTATCCGCCTGCGTTTGAAATTTTTCGATATCCTCTTTGTGATCATCTACCATTGCGTCCATATACTCGCGATCGAACTCGGCGCCGGATAGTTTGGTCAGCTTATCCATGGTCGATTTGTGCTCGCCTGAAGGCTCGGTGGGAAGATCTACGCCTTTGCCAGAGGCAATCTTTTTTAACTGCGTGTTAGCTTTGCTGTGATCGGTCTGCATGCGTTTGCCGAATTCTTTAACCCGCTGGTGCGATCCCTTCTCAGCGGCAAATTTGCCTAACTCCACTTCCATGAGCCCGCCCGAAGCGGCTTCTTTCAGGAATCGCTCTTCACCGCTGGGAAGTTTGCTTTTACTCTCCCTACTGCTCTCCGCCTTTGTGCTGCTACTCGCCGCTAATGCTAACCCCGTGGGAGAGATAGCGACGGCGGCGATCATCATCAGTGAAATTTTAGCTACTCGTATCATGACTTCGCCCTCCGTTTATATTCATTGTTATAGACAGAGTTGAGCATAGCATATGCCATAAACCTGGTTAGACCTGCTCGAAACAGGTCGACGATTTTTCCAGCAGGATAAGTGCTAATCGGACAATCTATGAACGTTGTATGAATCAGTCTCAGGACAGGCATACGGCACTCGTCACGGCTTTGGGACAGGATAACTCACCATTTGTGATACTGATCAGAAAGCTCCATCAAAAACATGCGCAACGAGCGCCGGTGGACGCCGCGCATAGACACTGATGGTTGAATACAAGGCGACGCACTGGCTGCCCGGTCCTTGCACGTTACGGTTTCCACCCGGCTTTCGTGAGTTGCTGGTCTGCTTGGCGGGCGAAACTAAAGTCATAGGCTCGCTGAATCGGCACGACTTCGGTCACTCCCGCTATCTCACGGACGATGGCGAGGTCATTGCGTTGCGCCTCTTCGTCGACGACTCCGTTTGCCGTAAAAGTTTTTGCGATATCGTCATACATGCGTATGACGAGAGCGTTATCGAGCTCGGTAAATTTGGTTGCCGCGGCAATTGCCCCTTCGCGATTTTGCCGCACAAAACGCAATGCTTTGACCACGGCGCGAGCGAAACCGGCCATCACCTTAGGCTGTTCTTTGATGAACCGGTCCGAGGTCGCAATGGTGCCCCAGGAATTTTTCACTTCCTTACCCATAAACATAAGATCTTTCATTCCTTGATCGATGGCAGCGTAACGTTCTTCGGGGCTTAAGATGGCGGCATCCACGGCTCCGGACAGAAGCGAAGGCAACCGATTGACCGGCCCGGGATCGACAAAGACCACATCTTTATTGCCGTCCATGCCGTATTTTCCCATGATGTTTCTGAACATGAACGCCGCGATGGAGGCAACGCCCGTGGTTCCGACCTTTTTACCTTTAAGATCCGCAATCGATGAGATGTTGGGCCGCACGACCACCCATTGCAGAACCTGATCATTCGCAGCGATAACAGTTTTGAAAGGCGCGCCGCCTTTGGAAATTGCCACCAGCGCGCTGCTACCCGAGCCAGAAAATTGCACGTTGCCGGCGGTCAACGCCTGTAGACCCGGCGCATTTTGCATGTAAACAAGCTTAAGGTCGATGCCCTCTTCCTTCAGGTATCCGCGATCCTGAGCGATGGGTAAAATCGTGTACTGAAAAGCCTTCGAGGTCAGTGCTACCGTAACTGTCTCCTGACCGACCGCAAGCCCCGACGAAATGCCCATGCACATCACGAAAGAAAGCGACCACGGTAAAAACTTAAGCAGCATTGAAATGCACCTCCTGTGACGTTGATCACGTCAACGTGTGTAAGTCGATGGATATCTTTTTAAAAGCGCGAACCTTTATCCTTCAAAAAAACTGCGCCCTAACCTACTATCAGCTCATTGTTTCCGTCAAATTGAAATACCCCGAAAAAATCACTGTTCAGCACCGCATTGACATGACAGCTCAGGCTTGGATAGGCTGACTGCAGAATGACAGGGTAATGGAAGGAGCTGCAATGAAAGCCATTCGCATCCACAATTTCGGACC
>DASUVS010000271.1:0-43144 GCA_036378835.1 Binatia bacterium
CTTTCCGAGACCGGACAGGCTGCAAAGTGTCGCCGAGGACTCGAAAAGCCCAGGTTGTGCCATGGCGCCTGGTTCCTGCAAAGAGACTACAGGAATTGGATGGAGCATGCAGCTCCTTCCTTCCGCCCGCTCTACGCCGAACCGCATTTGGTATCCGAGAACAAAAACGCCGCGACCGAGTACCGCGGCGAGCGCTGCGTCGTTAGGCGTCAGCGCGCCCGAAGCCGCCCGCGGTTCCGCAAGTGTCTTGGTTGTTTGCTGCGTTAGGGTCGGTGGGGTCTCGTCTGGCTCAGCGAAGATCATGTCTATTCCGACGCTTGCTGCCCCAAGCGCGCCGATCTTATCCACGAGCTGCGCCCAGCCGGCTGCGCGGCCAGGGCCAGCGACCAAAATGCGCAAGACTTCGCTCGTCGAGGCTCACGATCACGACTCGTCCCGATGTCTGAAACCGGTGCGCAGAATGGAACAGGATATCGTAAGCTTGCCGATCCAGTTCGGCTAGGAGGAACGGTCGATACAGATAGAGCCCAGCTACTAGCAATGAGGCGATTAGTCCCCACGCACCAAGATACCCGTAAGAGGGACGGTCTCTGTGGAGCGGCATTACCACACGGTGGATGCTGCGGAGAGAACAACATCGTCGAGTTCGCTCCTACAGTTTTTATGAAGTTTCCGCGGCCCGGGGCCTATCCGCGCTGGTGCGCTCATTGCCAGGATAAGAGCCGAACTTTTGATGAAGCCGATATATCGCGGAGTCGCTTGCGAGGAGCTTGACGTTTCTATTTCATTCGGTGTAATTCCAGATCTGCTACATTTCTGTTCATACCCGTGAAGCCGATATCAGAGAAAAATCTAACCGTACGCCGGTTACAACGGGCGCGATGGGCGCGTTTGAAATGCAGCCGAGACGCAAACGGTTTTCTTGGCGTGTTAGCGGCGCCGATGATCGGAGTTTTGTTGCTCGTTTGTTTAGCTCGCAAGCAGCTGAGCGAGTACAACGACTTGTTAGCGACGAAACTTGCGCGACCCGTCATGCACAGCCTGACATTGTTTTTCCAACCCAGCCGAGGCTGAGAAGATTATCGAGTATTGGAAGAATACAGGAATCGAACGTCTTCAAAAAGCAGGTGCGGTTGATAGAAGCAGCGCGAAGGTACGTCCCTGTGACCAACGGTTGATTTGGCTCTACACACCGCTGCTTTTATGGATTGCAATCGTTGGGCATGAATTCGGCAGTGAAGCTTACGGAGGGAAAAAATCATGTTGAAACCCAAAACAATCGCGACGCTCTTGATCACTGCCGGTCATTGTTTGATAGCCGCACCAAGGCTCGACGCGGCCGATGCTGCGCTTAAGAAGCTCCGGATCGGCTATCCATCGCATAGCGCCAGCATGTACCCGATCTATGTTACCAAGGAAGCTAAGCTGTTGGAAAAATACGGGCTAGACGGCGAGATGATTTACGTTCAAGGGGTGCAGATGGTGCAAGTCCATGTTGCCGGTCAATTGGATGTGACGACGACATCCGGCTTGGTTACCTTGCAGTCGTCGGTTTCCGGAGCGGATCTGATACTGTTGGCAAATTCTATTGACGTGCATCTAATGAAGCTCATCACACATCCCGGCATCAACGCTCCCGCAGACCTCAAGGGGAAATCTATCGCCGTGACACGCTTCGGCTCTTTGACCGACCTGATCGTGCGGCCGCTTTTGGTGAGCTGGGGATTGGATCCGAAAAAGGACGTCACACTTTTGCAGATCGGCAGCCAGCGCGATATTGCCACCGCGATAGCGCTCAAGAAAGTTGACGCCGGCGTGCTTTCTTTTCCGACGTCGTACTACGCCGAAAGAACCGGTCTCAAGACGCTCTATGACTTTACTGAATCCGGCAGCGAAATACCGACGACCACTGTGGCCATCAGCCGAGAATACGGCAAAAAGAACCGGGATTCGGTGCTGAGATTCTTACGAGCGTACCTCGAGGGACACAAAAAACTACAGACCGACCGCGCCTTAAGCATACGCGCGCTCCGGCGATACGGCGGCATCGCCGATGAGGAAACCCTGGCTTACACTTATGATCTGTTCAGCACGAGGATCGTGCGCAAGATCCCGACGATCAGCACGCAGAGCGTGGACAATGCGCTGAAATTACTCGCTGAGACTATGCCCAAAGCAAAAGAACGCAAAGCCAGCGAATTCATCGATACCAGTTACATGGAAGAGCTGGAGCGCACGGGTTTCATCAAGTCCCTATGGCCGTGACGGGCCGGCGGCGCGGGCATCCTAGTTGGCGGATGTTATAGTTTTGCGATTCTCCGGCGCTGGATATAGCAAATCGTGAATTTCCTCTGCTGAAGGTCCGACCAGACCAAGGGTCTCGCGCGTGGTGTCTGGTACCATCGGCTGTTCATTGTTCACGACACTATCTTTCGGTTCAACGGCCGCTTTATCGGCTGGCTGATCTTCGGCGAAAATAACCGGGAAAACGCTTACCAGTAGAGCTAGGAAGCACCCGCCAGATAGCAACGTAGTGCGACGCTTTTGGTACTTCGTTTTCACTTTCTCCTCGTCGCGAAGCAGTAGGAGTTATTTTTTCTCAGCCCGGAGTTTGGTTCTTGCTAAAGCAAGCGCAATTTTAGTACCAGAACTCGGAAGAGAGGTGTCCGCTGCGAATGCTCGGGAATAACGGTGAGACAATGCATTCCGGGATTTCCGAGAGGGTGCCTCTCGTTTTGAGTTGACGGCACTGTCCACTCAGTTGACGTACAAACCAGACCCGTCCAGTGAGAGCGCGCAGCCACTTAATGAATCTTAATCGAGAGCGACTCTCTCTTCCCGGTCAGCACGAGAAAGCCGCCTGCCAGCGTGGCTTCAGGTGATCTACCGGACCGAGTGTGTTAGGTTATGTTGGTTTGCGGCAAGCTTCGAGAGCCCACGGAATGCCTGAATCAACTTCAAATGGAGGGACTTCTAACGACTCGACCGTTCTGGCGGTGCAGTCAGGGTCAGCAGCGGTTCGTTTGCGCGAGGCGGGCCGATTCCTGGATCAGTTCGAACCCGGCGCAGAGGTGCTTCTCCTCGGCGCATCCCGCGGTTCCGTCGACGATCTCGCCCGCGCAATTGCGAACGAGAGAGGGGCGACATTTGGACTGCATCGACTCTCTTTCACACAGCTCGCGGCTCGGCTGGCTGCCCTAGAGCTTGCTTCCCGCGATCGCGCGCCCACCAATGCTCTGGGGCACGAAGCGGTTGCGACCCGGGCGGCGTTCGAGGCCGGCAGCGAGGAGGCGATGGAATATTTCTCGCCTGTCTCACGGACACCGGGTTTCCCCAAGGCGTTGTCGCGTACCTTGCTCGACTTAAGGCTTGCTGCTGTAGAGAGCGGTGACGTGGTCCGGCTGCCGCGCAGCGGAACTGATCTCGCCGGCTTGCTCGATCGGGTCGAGAGCCTTCTGAACGAGGCCGGCGCTAGCGACCGGGCCGCATTGTTCGAGATCGCGACCGAGGCGTTGGGCTCGCCTGTGATTGGCTGGCCGCCGATGCCGCTACTGCTGCTCGATGTTCCTTTCCAATCTGAAATTGAAACGCAGTTTCTCTGGACTCTGCTTAAGCAGTCACCCCAGGTGATGATTACCGTCGCCGCCGGGGATGTGGCTGCGCTCACTCAGCTGGAAAAGCGCGGCGCGCGGGTACAACTTATCGAGGAGGGTGAAGAGACCGATCTGACCCAGCTTACGCGTTATCTTTTTTCCAAGGAGCCACCGCGGCGGCGGACACGTTCGGGTGAACTGGTGTGGTTTTCGGCGCCGGGCGAAGGACGCGAGTGTGTGGAGATCGCGCGCCGTATCCTTAAAGAAGCCGATCGCGGCGTCCGCTTCGACGAGATCGCAATCGTTATCCGGCCCGCGCAGCAGTACGCCGGACTGCTCGAGCATGCCCTGACCCGCGCCGGAATTCCCGCCTATTTCGACCGCGGTACCCGGCGTCCCGATCCTGCCGGTCGTGCCTTTCTCGCGATTCTTAGTTGTGCAACCGATAATTTCTCCGCCAAACGCTTTGCCGAGTATCTTTCGTTGGCTCAAGTGCCCTCAGTGGATGATTCCGGCAAGGTTCCGGTGCGATCCGGTGATTCGACGTGGGTGGCTTCTCGCGATGATATCTTCGGAATCCTTTCCGAAGCTGCATTCGATCAAGCCGACCATGGCGATGTCGAAGAGGATGAGGGCTTGCTGACGGCCGGCAGCGTTGATGGTGATCGCGCGGTCATGGCCGGCACGCTCAGAGCGCCATGGAAATGGGAAACTCTGCTCGTCGAGTCGGCTGTTATTGGTGGAAGTGAGCGCTGGGCGCGGCGCTTAAACGGTCTCGCCGCAGAATACGAATTGAAAATTCGCGCGCTAACATTCGAGCAAGCAGATTCACCGCGCATTGCTCACCTGGAGCGCGAGCGGCAGAACCTTGCGCATCTGCAAAATTTTGCCCTGCCGCTCATCGAGGCCATGTCTGCCTGGCCGCAACAGGCTACATGGGGAGATTGGATCCAGCGCCTTGAAGAATTTGCGCCGCGGGTGCTGCGGCGGCCCGAGTTCGTGTTGCGGGTTCTGGCCGATTTGCGTCCAATGGGAGCGGTCGGTCCAGTCACTCTGGCCGAAGTGCGCGCGGTGCTGGCCGATCGCCTGGCAACACTGGAACTGGAGCCACCCGCGCATCGCTACGGGCGGGTATTCGTTTGTGGCGCCGATCAAGTGCGTGGCCGCGCTTTTCGGGTGGCCTTTGTGCCGGGATTGGCCGAGCGGCTCTTTCCGCAAAAACTGCATGAAGATCCGCTGCTGCTGGACGATCTTCGACGTGAAATCGGCGGCGGGCTAACCCTCCAGGAGGATCGCGCCGAGCATGAACGACTCTTGTTGCGCCTCGCCGTCGGCGCTGCGGCTGAACGCTTGTATGTTTCGTTCCCGCGCATCGAAACGCTAGACGCTCGCGCGCGGGTGCCATCGTTTTACGCGCTCGAAGTTATGCGTGCTGTCACCGGCCGGATTCCGGATCATCATCTGCTCGAATCTGAAGCTTCAGAAGAAGCCAATGCGAGCCTCGGATGGCCGGCGCCTCAGCGCCCGGAAGACGCCATTGACGACTTCGAGCATGATCTTTCGGTGCTGCGCCTATTGATGCGCAGCGACAAGGATGTGAAGGGTCATGCTCATTATATGCTTCGCCTCAATGACTGCGTCCGGCGGTCGGCCAGCGAGCGTTGGGCGCGCGCGCGCCCGCCATGGTCCTTCTATGATGGGCTCGTCCGAATCACAGACGCCACCAAGCCATTTCTCCAATCGCAACGGTTGACGGTACGGCCTTACTCGGTCTCGGCGCTGCAGAATTACGCCTACTGTCCTTATCGATTCGTATTGTCGGCGATGTACCGCTTGGAACCACTCGAGGAACCTGAGCCGCTTGAGCGTATGGATCCTCTGACTAAGGGAAGGCTGTTCCACGAGGTGCTGGCGGAATTCTTTCGCGCCCTACAGCAGAGCCAAATGACACTCCCGGCGTCGCCGATGGCCGCGCTGCTCGAACTCTTGGACGTCACTCTTACACGGGTCGCGGCAAATTATGCAGAGCTGCTGGCGCCGGCGGTGGAGCGAGTATGGCAAGACGAGATTGCGAGCATTCGCACCGATTTGCATATCTGGGCTCGCGATCTGACTCAAAGCAGCGGATGGGAGCCGTGGCTATTCGAGTTTGGCTTCGGCCTGCCTGATGCTCCCGGCCGAGATCCGAATAGCCGTCGGGAGCCGGTTAAAATTGATGGGCGATTCATCCTGCGCGGTGCAATTGACTTGATCGAGCGCAAGCCGGGGACGAACCTTCTGAAAATCACCGATCATAAAACCGGCAAAAATCGCTCTGAGCGCGGATCTTTAATCGGCCATGGCCAGCAGCTTCAACCGGTGATCTATAGCTTGGCAGTCGAGGCGGCAACCGGGCTCACCGTGGAGAGCGCGCGCTTTTCATACTGCACGACTGCGGGTGGATTCAGCGAGCATACTGTTGCCATCAATGAACCGACCCGCAGGATGGGTATCGAAGCGCTGGAGATCATCGACCGAGCCGTAGAGTTTGCTATGCTGCCGCCCGCGCCGGCCGAGAAGGCGTGCGCCTATTGCGATTTTCTATCCGTATGCGGTCCGAACCAGGAGCGCCGCGCGCGCCGGAAATCACGCAAAGAGATCGCCGATCTGATCGAGCTGAGAGGAAAACAATGACGCTGCCGCCGCTCGCTGATCAAGGCGATCGCGATCAGATTGCGACAGCGCTGGACGACACGCTGATTGTCGAAGCCGCCGCCGGCACCGGCAAAACCACCGAGCTGGTGCGGCGCATCGTGCGGGTGATCCAAACGGGCCGCGCTGAAGTGACCGGGATCGTCGCGGTTACTTTCACAGAAAAAGCCGCCGGCGAGCTTAAGCTGCGCTTGCGCGAAGCGCTCGAAGAGGCAAGAGGATCATTTGGCAACGACTCCGAAGAGCGCCGCCGCCTCGATACGGCGGTGGGCAGACTCGAAGAAGCGCAAATCAGCACCATCCACGGATTCTGTGCCGACCTTCTCAGGGAGCGTCCCATAGAAGCGCGGATCGATCCGCTGTTTAGAGTCCTCACTGAGGCGCAGGCGGTGAGTATGTATGATGAAGGATTCCACCGCTGGGTCGAGATCGAGCTCGCTGATCCATCGGCAGGCGTCCAGCGCTCTCTGCGCCGTCCGGTGTTCGGCGGTTTCGGTGCTCAAGCCGATGGCGGTGACGGCCCCGTCGATCGGCTGCGGCGAGCAGGATGGGAGCTGATTCAATGGCGCGATTTCGACGGTGACTGGCAACGACCCATATTCGACCGCTTAGGGCACATCGACCAATTGGTTCAGCTCCTGAATGAGTTTACCGAATTGCTCGAACCGCCCGGCGACATCCGTGACGCGTTGTACGCCGACACGTGGGCGGCGAGGAAGCTTGCAGAAGAGATCCGGCGGACCGAATCGGTGTCTGCGCGCGATTACGACCGGCTCGAAGCAGGTTTCATCGAGCTCAGCCGCAATCGTAACTTTAAAGATGCGCGAAAAGGGAGCGGCAAAAATTACCGCAGCGGCGTCCTACGCGAAGATGTTTGTCGGGCGTGTGAAAACCTGAACCACGTTCTGGGCGATTTCAAAGAAGAGGCCGATGCCGATCTTGCCGCGGCGCTGCGCGACGAGCTGCGCGGCTGCGTCAGCGCTTATGAAGCGGCCAAAGCCAAAGCCGGCGCCTTGGACTTTCTCGATCTTCTGCTCAAGGCGCGAGATCTCATTCGGGATAACGCGGAGGTGCGTTCCACCTTTCAAGCGCGTTTCAGGCGCATTTTCGTGGACGAATTTCAGGATACCGATCCGCTGCAGGCTGAGATCTTGTTGCTTCTGGCTGCCGATGATGCGGCTGCGACAAACTGGCGTGAGACTCGCCCGGTTGCCGGCAAGCTCTTTCTGGTCGGTGATCCGAAGCAGTCTATCTATCGCTTCCGCCGCGCCGATGTCGGAATTTATCGCAGCGTCTACGAGATGCTTCAGGCGGCGGGCGCCAGAAGGGTGACGTTGCGGACCAGTTTTCGCGCGCGTCCGAATATGCAGCGCGCCATAAACGCCGCCTTCGAGCCGGTGATGAACGGCGACGGCGACGTGCTGCAGCCGGCTTACGTGCCGCTGGAGCCGTTTCGTCCCGAATTTCCAGATCAGCCATCGATGGTCGTGCTCCCCGTGCCTGAGCCGTACGGGTACCGGAGACTTTCCAATGTCTCGATCGAGAAGTCGCTTCCCGATGCGGTGGGCGGTTTTATCGACTGGCTGATTAACGACAGCGGCTGGAAAGTCGCGGAACGGCCAGTCACGGCAAAATCGTCCCTGGCGCCAACGGCGGCGCGCGGTTTCCGGCCCGGCGAGACCGAGCATCTTGTGCCGATCCAGCCGCGCCATATCTGTCTGCTGTTTCGCCGTTTCACCAGCTTCGGCGAGGACATGACGCGTCCTTATGTCGAAGCTCTCGAAGCGCGCGGGATTGCCCATCTGCTGGTCGGGGGCCGCTCGTTTCACAATCGCGCGGAGATCGAGACCTTGCGCGCCGCGCTGGCTGCCATCGAGTGGCCTGATGATGAATTATCGGTGTTTGCAACGTTGCGCGGATCACTGTTTGCGGTCGGCGAGGAGGACCTGCTGGAATACCGCCATCGCATCGGCCGGTTCCATCCGTTTCGCATCCCCAACGAAATTCCGGCAAACCTTGGGGCCATCGTCCATGGTCTCAAGTCACTGCAAGCGCTTCATCGCCGGCGCAATCGGGTGCCAGTGGCGACGACGATTGCCGCGTTGCTCGAAGCCACGCGCGCGCACGTCGGCTTCGCGCTGGAGCATGGCGGCGAACAGGTGCTTGCGAATGTTGCGCATGTGGTCGATTTGGCGCGCCGCTACGAGGCCGAGGGGGGGATCTCGTTTCGTGGCTTCATCGAGGCTCTGCGCGAGCAGGCCGAGAACGGCGAAGCCGGGGAAGCGCCCATCTTAGAGGAAGGCAGTGACGGTGTGCGATTGATGACGGTGCATAAAGCCAAAGGGTTGGAATTCCCGGTGGTGATCCTTGCCGACATGACTGCGAAACTGCGTGCGTCCGCCGCCAGCCGGTATCTCGATTCGGAGCGCAATGTTTGCGCGATCCGTCTCGGCGGGTTCGCGCCGGCCGATTTGCTCGACCACGAAGACGAAGAATTGCTGCGCGATGAGGCCGAGGGGATCCGGGTGGCGTATGTCGCGGCAACTCGCGCGCGGGACCTGCTGGTGATTCCGGCCATCGGCGATGAGGAGAGAGAAGGCTGGATCCAGCCGCTCAACACAGCGATTTATCCGGCCAAGGAAGCGCGGCGTGAGCAGATTCAAGCACCGGGATGTGTGGAATTCCAATCCAAAGATTCGGTATGGGTACGGCCGGGCGGCAGCGCGGCGAGCGCGAGCACGGTAAGCCCTGGCCTGCACGTCTGCAGGAGACTAGGGCTTTCACAGATCGCGGAGTTCTCGGTGGTCTGGTGGGATCCGCGCGCGCTCAAGCTCGGCGTCGAAGCGCCGCTTGGTCTGCGCCGGCCAGAGCTGATCGTGAAAGATGTCGAGCCGGCGATCGTCGAATCAGGTCTTGCCGCTTACAATTCGTGGCGCGAGCGGCGCCAGCAAGCCATTGCCGCCGGCAGTCGTAGTTCGGTTGCACTGCAGACTGTCACCCAAGCGGCAACGTCCGGCAGGCAACCAGCGCCGGATTTGAAGCTTGCGCCGGTGGAAGTGATCGAGTTGCCACGCGCAGCCAATCGGCCGTCGGGACGGCGTTTCGGCACCCTGGTACACGCCGTTCTTGCGAGCGTCCCACTCGATGGCGATGTGAGCATCATTCAACGTCTTGCAACCATTCACGGCCGCATCCTCGGAGCATCTCAGGACGAAGTCGATGCCGCCGGTGAGAGTGTGCGGGTTGCGCTGGCGCATGGAATCTTCGAGGACGCGCGCCAAGCTGCTCAACAAGGCCGTTGTCGCCGTGAAGTGCCCATCACCTGGCGCGATTATGAAGGGTTGCTGATTGAGGGTGTCATCGATCTTGCCTTTGAGCGGGCCGGGGCCTGGACGGTGATCGATTTCAAGACTGACGAAGAGTTTCGCGGGGATGAACCCGCATATCGGCGGCAAGTCGGAATGTACGCAGCGGCCATCAATGCCGCCAACGGAGCGCCAGTCGCGGCGCTGCTAATGCGAGTGTAGCAATTGCCGGGAGCCCACGCGAATCGATTCAATTAGCTGCTTGAGATGTGGCCGATCGAGGTGCTTTTATTTTCTTAGTCAACAAATGTCGCCGCTTTCTACTACTGCGGTGACCGGGTCCAAGTCGTGCCATTCTGCCAATCGATGCGGTCTCGTCTCACATCGCCTCTCAATCCACCTTCCCAGTCGAGCGCGCGGATATCGCCATCTCGAGCGGTTTGTATTCGGCTCGTCTGGCCCCGTTCGTTTCTCGCTTGAAGCCCGTCCCGCGATGAGACAATTTCAACCCGTTTGTCGCGTGCGCCGTTTAGATACCAGGTCCCGGCTAAATCGCGGCGATGAGACGGCGCGCGTGTCCACATCGAACCATTCGCCCATTCGATCGTGTCGCGTTTAATGTGCCCACGAAGGCCACCTTCCCAGTCCAAAGCCCGGACATTATTTCCGTGCGCTTCCAGTCGACTCGTTGCGCCATGTTCGTTTCTCGCTTGAAGACCCCGGCGGGCCGTGCGGATCTCCACAGGCTTATCGCGCTCGCCATTTGAGTACCATCTGCCGAGAAGACTTGCCTCACGCCTGTCCGGTCCTCCTTTGTCGTGCGGTTGTGCCGATGCCGCAGTGGGAGCCGCTAGAAGCGCTGCGAGCAAACCGGCATAAACCAGATTAAATTTTTTCATGATAGACCTCCTTCAGAGATAAGCCGCATAGACGCTTTTCCTTGGAGAACATCGGCCGACTTCGTTTGGCGGTAGAGAAGTCGTGAACGGATAATCGCGGCTTCCCTGGTTGCACGGAAAAATTGATTTGCGGGTTTGAAATGGCGCTCATTCATGCTCCGCCCGGCTTGGCTTGGTAACTCCGATGAGTGGTGAGCCGGATGGATCAGCGATGGATTACGTGTGCCGTACCGAAGTCAACAGCAGTACCACCAAATAACGAGTCCGATTGTGCCATGGTCGTTCCGAAAGTGATTGCCCACCGTATCATCGGAGTTACCCCCCAGGCTCTAGGCGCAAGGAAAATGCCACAGTAAAATCCGCCGTGCTTTGGCGTCCGTTTGATTTTGAGGAAGCGCAATGGGATACCCCTTGCATTCCTGGGGCTACGAATAGGTACATCAGGGATAAAACTCCAACAAAATTGCCAGGCAAAAACCTTCTGGACAATGGATATCGAACAGCAGTAAAACTCGGATAAGTCGACCCGTCGTTCAAATCGGCGCCGCCCGATTGGGCTCGCCGCTGCGCTATTTTCAGCGGCGCCTCAGCCTGGCTCCGAGGTAGCCGAGACTGAGGTAGCCGAGACTATTGAGGGAAACTGCGCATCTTTATGTGATGCCGAATTTTTATTTCAATGATCTCGCGCAGCGCAAGATTTTGATGCATGCGAGAAGACGTATGGCCAAGCTGACGTTTTTACTGGGATTATGCGGGTCGGGTAAGACCTACATTGCCGAACGGTTAGCGACGCAGACCGGAGCGGATCTCTTCAGCGATTTTCTGCAGGATCAGAGTAAGAACCTTCCTTTGCTCTTAAAAAATCTCAGCAGCGGAATCGACTGCATTATAGATGAGTGGAAATATTCTATTCCCAGGTTCCGTGATAAGATCCTGGTGGATCTGGTCAATGTACCTAATCTCCAGGTGGAGTGGATTTGCTTCGAGAATGATCGGGCCAACGCGGATTGGAACGTCGTTCACCGTACCAACAAAGCGGATGCCGAGGGACATCTCAGGATCAACGAGTTTCTGTCTGATGTATATCAGTACCCTGCGCAGGCTCAGATTTTAAAAATTACGCGCATTGATGCGGGGTGAAACCGTCTATCCGGTACGCGATCGCTTGGCGGCCCTGTGCTTTCCTCTCGGGATAATGATAAATAATATATCATCAATCCTACAGTCATGACCCACGAGGCATGCCATGGACGAATTAACCGCGTTGAGCATCTTAGCCAATACCATTGATTCTTGTCTGAATAATGATCTGCCCGCGGCTGAAGTATTTGCGGCGCTTAATTTTCTCGCAGCACGTCTTCCGGTGAAGTGGCCTTTCGTGGAATTTCGCCAAGGCTTGGACAGCGGGGATGAAACTATTCGTCATCAGATCCTTAAGTCTGCGCTGGCCGCGATCAAGTTACTCCTCAGGGCTCGACAACGATAGAAGAGCCGGCACCTCGTGAGTGCGGCTCCACTCGCCGGCGTTGCCGGAGCATTTTCGCGCATAAAGCGCTAGGAGACCCTAATGGAAAGTTGTAAATGTACAGCGAGGGGACACGGCCACCGCAACAATCAATGCGATAATGCCGCCGCCACCGCCGATGGCTACTGCCAAACGTGCTCCGAGAAAATCGGCAAGGTGGCGCAGGAATCGGAACAATCCGGGCCCAAGTCACCCATGGGTCAGTAGCTTTACTTATTATGGCGGCGCTCTGCCGGCACTCCATCTTCCATCATCTCGTTAGATGTTGATTCAGGATCCCAGGCTGGCGCTGAGGCGTCCTCGGATCGAGAAAAGAACTTCTTACAGGTTGATTGCTGATGAACATACTCGATGAGGTCCACATTATTGGTCTCCATCGTTCTAATATTCCAGTTATCGCGGCCGGTTCCTCCCGATATGCCGTTTACAAAACCTTCGATTGACTAATCGCCCTTGTCTCTGTTATTCCGGCGACAGATTCCGCGGCTGAGATTTTTCGCCGGGTTGCCGGCTTTGATCTTATTCGACAGTTCTATTTGGAGGGTGGTCACCGACATGTGGCGTAGTTTGACTCGACTCTTTGCGATCGTTGCTTTCTTTGTGATCCAACCGGACACCGTCTTCCCTCAAACCCGGCCCAAAGTTGTCGTCGGCTACGCATCGATGAGTACGGTAGCGACGACTCTTTGGGTGGCGCAGGAGAGGGGATTTTTTGCCAAAAACGGTATCGACGTGCAGCCAATTTTTATACCTGGATCGCCGACTTTGATCGCTTCGCTCAGCACCGGCGACGTGCATTTTGGATACACCGGCGGCACCGCGACATTGGGAGCGGCGGTGGGCGGTCTGGACATCAAAATGATCGCCGCCTTTGCCAATCACGTGCAGACCGATCTGGTGGTGCGGCCGGAGATCAGAACGCCCGCCGATTTGCGCGGCAAACGGATCGGCGTCACCAGCATCGGCGGCACCGGCTGGATGTCGGCGATGCTCGGCCTCGAACAAATCGGCTTGAATCCGGATCGGGATAATATCTTGCTGGCTGCTTTCGGCGATCAGCGGGTGATCACCCAGGCGCTAGAGACGGGAACGATTCAGGGAGCGTCGCTGGCCGGCGTTTTCGGTCAACGCTTGAAGCGAGCGGGTTACCATTTCATGGGGGAACTGGAAAAAATTCCCCTGGTCGGCACCAGCATCGTGGTTAAATCGGACTATCTGGCTAAGCAGCAATCGATTGTGCGTAATACTCTAAAGGCGCTGATCGAAAGCCATGCTTTCGTCCACAATCCGTCGAACAAGGCGGCGGTTATCGAAATCACCTCGAAAAAGCTCGGCATCGCCGATCCGATCGCGGCCAGTGACGGCTACGACGATTACGTGCGGCGCACCGACCGTAAACCTTTTATCGCGATCGAGGGGCTCAAAAACATCCAGCGTTTCATGAAATTGCGCAACCCCAAGATAGCTGAGGTCAACCTCGGGCGGTTGATCGACGAGAGTCTATTACGCGAGCTCGACAAAAGCGGTTTTGCAGAACAATCGCTCGGCGGCACAACGACTCGCTGACGAATAAATATCTCATGGGACCTGTTCGCAAAGGAGGAAGCAATTATGGCGATTGATGGAATGAAAGTGATCGATCTCGACAGCCATCTGGTGGGTGATTTGGAGAGTTGGGACCAGACAATCGAGGCAAAATACAAAGATTTCTTGCCACGCAAACTGCCGACCAGAGACAATGAAAGGCGCAAGACTCTCGTCGGCAATCAAATCATGATCGGCTCCGAGCTCGGCCGCCAGAAAGCGGAGAAAAAAGAGTGGGTCACGCCGAACGATCTGACGGCGCACGGGCGGGTTCGCAACATGGATCTTGACGGCATCGACGTCGCCGTGCTTTCGCCCAATTCGCCGGCGCTCGATATTCTGTGGTTTGTCGATGATCCGGAGCTCGCGGCTGCTTACGCACGGGCGCAAAATAATTACATGAACTATTATGCGTCGCAGCAAGCGGGCCGGCTGATGTGGGCCGGCGTCATTCCTCTTCAGGATTCCAAGGAAGCGATCAAGGAATTGCACCGGTCGCGGGAAATGGGCAGCAAAGCGCTCAACGTAAAAGCGACGCCCATTCCTGGCAAAGAGTGGTCGGATCCGCACTTCGATCCAATCTTCGACGAACTAGAAAAAACCAACACTCCGATTATTTTCCACGATACCAAGACCGGTTCCATGGGCCACGAACGCTTCGCCGATAATTTTTTCTTTTCGCACATGGTCGGCCGCACCATCGAAAGCATGGTGTGCTTGATGATCTATCTTTGCGGCGGCGTGATGGAAAAGCACCCGAATCTGAAGATCATTTGCCTCGAAACCGGCGCTTCCCAGATGCCCTGGTGGTTGTCGCGCATGGATGAGCATTGGGAGAAGCTGCCGCACTTGGTTCCTTGGCAAAAGCGCAAGCCCAGCGATATTTTCAATGAGAGTGTCTATGTCGGTTGCGAGCCGTTCGAAGACGGGTTGTTTGAATGGGCGGTTGAATATCTCGGCGGCGACCGGCTTGTGTTGGCAACCGATTCTCCTCATTGGGATTCGTCACAGCCCGGCCAGGTGACCGGTCCCGTGGCCAAGAGCACGAAGATTTCTCACGATAACAAGCGCAAGGTTTTGGGCGAAAACGCTATCAATCTCTTGGGGCTCGGTCTCTAACTGCATTGGCCGAGCGCTCAGGAGCGATACCAACCGGGCGAGGCCGAACAATCAATAAAAACAAGATCAAATTCCTATGCCGAAGAAAGGAGATTGCATGGCTATCTGGTTAGTCGCTGTTATTGTGATCTTCGGTTTACTTGACCATTTAGGCCAATCGTATGCCGCTGCGGCAGGCAAGCAGGTGGTTATCGCTCATGCGGCGATGAACGCTCGAGTCGCGCCCCTCTGGGTTGCCCGCGATCGCGGCTTTTTTGCCAAATACGGCGTCGAAGCCGATACGATCTTTGTCCGCGGCGCGCCCACTCTGGTCGCAGCCATGCAGTCAAACGAGATTGACGTCGGCTACACCGGCGGCACCGCGGTGGTCGGCGCAGTCGCCAATGGCGCCGATCTAAAGGTTCTTTCAGCGTTCACTAATCGCGTCACCTACGATTTGATGGTCAAGCCGGGAATCAAACGGCCGGAGGATTTACGCGGTAAGATATTCGGCATTCAAAGTATCGGCGGCACCGTTTGGATGGGAGCGATTCTGGCCTTGGAGCACTTAAAATTGGACGCCGAGCGTGACAAGATCAATATCATCGCTGTTGGCGATCAGAATGTGCTGGCGCAAGCGCTGGAAGCCGGCACTATCGACGCGACGGTGCTGGACGGAGTGCAGAGCCGCCGGCTCAATGCCCTGGGCTTCCCAAGCCTTGCCGATTTAAATAAAGCGAATCTGCCGATCCTAAGCTCCGGCTTCGTCATGCGCGAACCCAATTTGCAAAAAAACCCGCAGCTGGCGGAAAATCTGATGAAGGCGGTCATCGAAGGCGCTGCATTTTCTTTATCGATGTCGCAGAAGCCCAGCACACTAAAGATTTTGCAGAAGTATCTCCGTATCACGGAAAAGGACGCCGAAGAAGGATATCGAGATCTGGTTTCGGGCACGGACAAGAAACCCTATGCTGCGCCCGAGGGTGTCAGCAATGTTGTTCGATTGATGAAAAGAAGCAATCCGAAGGTTGAAAAAGTAAAACCGGAACAACTGATCGATGATCGGATTTTGAAAAAGCTCGATCAGAGCGGGTTTATTGACGCGGTGCTGTCCAAGTACGGAGTGAAGTAAGCGAGCAGCTGAAAACGTCTCTAATCTGCGTCGTCGCGCTTGTTCGCTCTCACATCGTGCTCGTGACTGCGTGTCCGTGTTTGTTTGCCATTCGCGATCATGTTTTCACACACACGATCACGAGGATTCTCCGCTTCGCATCAGGAATCTTGCGACCTGCTCAAATCCAGCCAGAGGAGGGATTGAATCAGTGTACATCGACGGCGATACTCATTACTGGCCATTACGATTTATCGACAAAGTTTCTCACCCGGGAAAAGGGCACGTCGAAATCACCGATGATACCGGCGATTATCTTCGTTACGGCGATGTGGTGCCGGGCAAGGTCGCAACTTATTATCGCGACGGTAAGAAAATTCACTCGTTCAAAGAAGGGCGCTGGAGCATTCCGCTGCGCGCTGAGTTCATGAAAAAGGACGGGTTCGATATCCAGGTTTTGATTCCAGATAACCGGCCATTGATCTATGAATGCGATGCCGAGCTTGGCCGCCAGTTGGCGCGGGCGTATAACGACACGGTTGCCGAAGATATTCAAGGCGATGACCGGTTCATCGGCGTCGCCTGGATTTATTTGCCTGACATCAAAGAATCGATAAGAGAGCTGCGCCGCGCAGTGAAAGATCTCGGCCTTAAGGCAGTAAAGCTTAATGGCGGTTGGGGTGACGGCGATCTCGACAATGAGGTCTTGTGGCCGCTCTACGAAGAGATCTCGGATCTCGATATACCGATTCTACTTCATCCAGCGGCGCGGGTCTTTGAGTTGCAGCATAGCCACCCCTGGCTCGTCGGCAGCGAACGCTTTCAGGGATATCAACACTTCCCGACGGCGCTGGGGTTTTCGTTGACCTATATGGTTAGCGCTTCGCGGTTGATATTCGGCGGAGTACTGGATCGCTTCCCGACATTGAAATTCGCTTTTTTCGAAGGCGGCATCGGCTGGGTACCTTGGTTGATGCATACTCTCAACGCTCATACGCCGAATGAGGCGGGTGTCTCGGTCGCGGTGCAACAATTTTTCGAAGGAAAACAGGCGATCAAAAAGCTTCCCAGCGAATATTTCGATCAATTCTACATCGCTGCGGTATCGTGGGAATCCTACCTCGCTGAAACGATCAAAGGTTGGGCCGATCACAACATCATTATCGGCAGCGATTTTGATCACGGCGACGCCGTTGCCACTTGGCCAAGGACGGTTGCAGTGATCAAAGGGATGAAAGAGTTATCGGAGCAGGACAAGGAACGGGTTCTCGGTGGCAATGCGATGCGCTTGTTTAGCATCAATGGTAAGGATGCGGCGGGGCATGCGGCTCAGGTTCCTATGTAGAACTTCAGTCTGTCAGTACGGCTCTTTGCAGGTGAACCAGCCGTCTGTTGTGTGTCGGTTCAACTGCTGACATATCGTCGAACTTCGGATCTGGTGGCGCGCTGATTAGGCTCGAAGAGCACTGGCGCGTGAGTCTGGAACACTCCTCATGGGCGGTTGAATTGACAATGATGACTGCATTGGATAAGCATTTTGCATAAAATCTTTCATACATTCGCTAGGAGGAGTCGATGGCAAAGGATCTTAGGACCTTTATTGCTGATTGCCAGCGTGAGTTGCCGGGTGAAGTGATTCACATCAAGAAAGAAGTCAATCCTGCAAACTACGATGTGACGGCCATCATCAAACATCTCGGTGCGCAAAAGAAATTTCCCATTATCATTTTCGACAATCCGTTAAATCTCAACGGTAAGGTCGGTCCGATTAAGCTTACGATGAACTGCGAAATTTCTCAGGGAAAAACGCAGATAGCCTTGGGCTTGCCTAAGGATGCAAGCCGACCCAAGATGGCTGAGAAATGTCTCGAGATGGAAGAGCATCGAATTCCTCCTACTATCGTCGACAAGAAACAGGCTCCAGTAAAAGAAAATACTATGGTCGGTAAGGATGTCGATCTTTACCAGATACCGATCATGAGGCACCACGAGATGGATGGAGGGCCTTATATTGTTTTGTCGACGATCACTAAGGACAGGAAATCAGGGATCTATAATTGCTCGTATCACCGCATGGAGGTGAAATCCAAGAACTCCACGGCTTTGTACGCGTCGCCGCGCCACTTATGGAAAATTTACAAGGACTACGAGGATAACAATATGGAGATGCCGGTCGCGACCGTGCTCGGGCATCATCCGGCGTATCACATGGGCGCATGCTACAGCGGACCGTTCGAAGTCAGCGAGTATGACGTGATCGGCGGCTATCTCGGCGAACCCTTGCGATTGGTCGCTTCGGAAACTTTCGGCGAGGATTTGCTCATCCCAGCTGATGCTGAAATTGTCATCGAAGGCGTGTTGAAACCTGGCAAGCGAGTTGTCGAAGGCCCCTTCGGGGAGGCTCCGGGTTATCTGGGTCCGCAGCGTTATACGACTTGCGTCGACTATGAAGTCCGCGCCATCAATTACCGTAACGGCGCGATGTACCAGTCGGTCATCACACCGGAAGGGGACAAGCCGTGGATGGACTTGCCGCGCGAAGGCGCCTACCTGCGTCGCTGCCGCGAAGCCGTTCCCGGCGTGACCGCGGTCTGTAAACAGGGCCGGCACGCGCATTACAATGTATTTATTTCGATGAAGAAAATGTCCGAAGGCGATCCGGGTCGCGCCGCCGCTGCCGCATTGACGTTCGATCATACCAAGAATGTGTTCGTGTTCGACGAGGATATCGATGTGTTCAATCCCACCGATATTCTCTGGGCGATCGCGACACGCGTGCAACCGCATCGGCAGGTGAACATTTTGCAGCCGTTGTTCCGCGGCAATTTTCTTGATCCATCCTTAGTTGATGAGATCAAAACTTCGGGTATGATCGTCGATGCCACGAAGCCCCTGGACCGACCTTTTTCACCGGTATCCAAATGTCCCGATGAAGCCATGGCTCGCATCAAGCTGGAGGAATACGTGCCTGGAGAAGTCTTGCAGCACATTCCGATGGATCGGACCACTTACTGGGCATAAATCGGTACCTGAGAATTAATTTATAAAGCCAGCTTCAGGAGGAATCATGGGCCAGGCGGTTGAAGTTACGTGTCCGGCGTGTAAGAAAACTTTTGTTGTTAATCCGCATATGCTGGGATCCGGTATGAACTTCCATTGTCCGTACTGCGATCTTTATTTTCCGGAAAAAGATAGTCCAAAAATCCGCAAGTGATGTTGAGGCCGCGGTGTATGAACACCGTCGCCTCTACAAATTCCGATCATGAACTATACAGAAACCTTTTCTATCGCCGGCAAAGACGCGCACCGCGTCGATGGTATCGAGAAAGTGACCGGCAAGGCCGTTTACACCGGAGACATTGAGCTTGCGGGTATGGGTTACGCCAAGATACTTCGCAGCCCGGTGGCCCATGCCCGTTTGCTCAAGGTCGATGCGTCTAGAGCGAAAGAACTGGCCGGAGTCATCGCCACTCTGACCCGCGACGATATTAAAGAGTTTAATTACAAATACGGCGCAACTTATAAAGATCAGTCGATTGTCGCCGTGGACAAGGTCCGTTATGTCGGCGATCCGGTTGCCGCGGTCATGGCCGAAGACCCGGCGATTGCCGAAGCTGCCTTGGATCTTATCGAAGTAGAGTACGAAGAGTTGCCGAAAGTAACCAACATTGAGGAAGCGATCGCGCCGGGAGCCATTCAGGTGCACGAAGGCGATGTGGCGCGCGCGGAGCTGCGCGGCTCGACTTATGGGGCGCCGCCGAAATTCAACGGCACCAACATTTGTTATTATTTGGGCTTCGGCAGGGGCGACGTCGATAAAGCTTTCGCGCAGGCCGATCACGTGTTCGAGGACACGTTTCGTTTTCAAAAGGTACAGCATTATTCTCTTGAGGCGCACATCAATATTGCCAGCTATGACGGCGAAAAGCTGACGGTATGGGCCTCGTGCCAGGATCCTTTCACGCTGCGTGATCATTTGTCGGGAATCTTCGGCCTGCCGCTCAGCCGAATTAGAGTCATCGTGCCCTACGTGGGCGGCGGATACGGCGGAAAATTGTATGTCAAAGCCGAACCGATTGCCGCAGCCTTGACCTGGAAGACCCGGCGACCGGTAAAGCTGGCGCTGTCAGTCAACGAAAGCTTCAAGACCGTCACGCGGCATCCGGCTCGGGTCACGCTCAAAACCGCGGTTAGCAAAGAGGGGCGCTTGGTGGCGCGAGAGTGTCAGATTTTTATGGATACCGGCGCTTACGCCGACGCGGGGCCGCGAGTCACACAAAAAGCCGGTTATCGTTCGCTCGGTCCTTACAAGATTCCCCACGCCAAAGTTGAAGCGCACGGAGTTTATACCAACACCGTTCCCGCAGGGGCTTTCCGTGGGTTCGGCGCATTGCAGGTTACCTGGGCGTATGAATCGCAAATGGATATGATGGCCGACCGGCTGGGGATCGATCCGCTCGAGTTTCGCTTGAAGAACCTGCTCAAGAAGGGCGATCTTTATACGGCCGGCGATACCCCGGTGGATTGCGATATGGAGGAGGGGCTGCGCAAGGTGGCCGAGACTATCAAATGGCAGGAGCGCGACACCAAACCCAATCGAGGCAAAGGCCTTAGCTGCTGCATCAAAGATGGGGGCGGCACTTATAAGGTTGCGGGCGCCACGGTCAAAATGTCGTCGGACGGCAGCGTCGTGCTATTAACCGGAACCGTCGAGATGGGACAAGGTCCGCGCACCGCGTTAAGCCAGGTCGTCGCTGAGGAGCTCGGCCTCAGCCTGGATCAAATCACGGTTGCCCAACTCGATACCGATGTGACTCCCTATGACATATCGACGAGCGCGAGCAGCTCGATGGTGGTGATGGGCCTGGCGGTGCAGCGCGCCGCGCAGGATGCTAAGCGCCAGCTTTTTCAATGCGCCGGCAAGGTTCTTAAACAGAAACCTGAAGATCTGTTCATTCAGAATGGCGAGATCCACTCGCAAAACGGTCAAAGCATCAGCTATAGCAAGGTCATCGTCGATTTCTTCGGCAGCAAAGCTGGAGAGATCATTGCCAAAGGGCTGTATAAAGACAAACGAAGCAAAAAGGCGGTCTTGGGCTCGACCGCCACTTTTTGGGAAGTAGGTTGGGGTGGTGTTGATCTCGAAGTAGATCCGGAAACCGGCGTCGTTCGGTTGCTCAATTACGTTTCGATCTGCGATACAGGCAAGGCGATCAATCCCGACCAGTGTATTGGCCAGGACGAAGGCGCCGTAATGTTCGGCATCGGCCACTCGCTTATGGAGGAAATGGTCTACGAAGACGGCCAATTGTTGAATGGCAATCTGGTCGATTATCGGGTGCCGACCTTCCGCGATTTGCCGGAAGGCTTGCACACAATCCTGCTTGAGAATGGCAATGGCCCTGGGCCGTTCGGGTCCAAGGGGATTGGCGAAGGCGGGTTGCTGCCTGTCGCCTCGGCGATTGCCAATGCAGTTTCGCGCGCGGTGGGGGTGAGAATTCAGGATTTGCCATTGACGCCGCCAAAGATCTGGCGCGCCCTGCAAGCTAAAGCGGAAGTTCAATGAGGATCAAAGCGAAAGCTCGTTTACAGACCTGTTCTACATATCTTTGAGATAGTATTTTGACATTATTATCAGATTCTTAGACAGTTTTTTTGTAGCTTAGGTTAAAGGCACAAATTACAGCTCAAGGACCGCACCGCAGCTTTTGCAGGTCGCCAGGTTTTTATCGCTGCGCATCGCCTCGCTTGCTTTCGCCACTGCGTCTGAAGGATCATCGAAACGGATATCGGTCTGGTAGAGCCTGTTCTGGCATTCTTCGCAAATCCAGATAAAAAGATCGTTTTCTTCCCGAGAGCGTTTCCTTTCAATCACAAACGTCCACGAACCTTCCCGTCGCCGCGGCGAGTGGGGTACTCGCGCGGGCATAAGAAAAAGATCGCCGCTCTTGAGTACCGCGAGCTCCGGCTTGCCGTCGGATAGATAATGGAGATTGAGTTCGCCTTCGAGTTGGTAGAAGATTTCATCACCGGGGTTGATATGAAAGTCTTTGCGCCGGTTGGGACCGCGGGTCACAAAGGCGATGAAATCCGAATCGTCCCAGATCACCCGGCGTTGTCCCCAGTTGTTGCGGTTTTCGTTGATCCATTGCTGTAAGTTAAAACCTTTCAGGTGGGGCAACATACAACCTCCTTGGCTGCAGTCGAATATAGGATTGAGTGCAACGAGGAATCAAGAGCGCTCATTGACAGCACGCAAACAGCGGCGCTTCTCGTTAGAGAAAGGACGCATCGGTTTAATTTCTGACACCCACGGTTTGGTTCGACCGGAAGCCCTCGCGGCGTTAAAAGGCGTCGAGCTCATCGTGCATGCCGGCGATATCGGCAAGTCTGAGGTGTTGGATCGCTTGCAATCCATTGCGCCGTTGGCAGTCATCAAGGGCAACAACGATACGGGGCCGTGGGCGCGGCACATTCCCGAAATTTTGGATGTACACGTCAAAGATAGAACTCTACGGGTGATTCACAATGTCCGGGATAGCGAATCGAATCTCCGCGCCAGAGGCATCGACGTCGTCATCAGCGGGCATTCGCATAAGCCGTCGGTCGAAACCCGAGACAATGTGCTTTTTGTAAACCCCGGAAGCGCGGGTCCGCGGCGTTTCAAACTGCCGGTGACGGTAGGGTTGTTACTATTGCAAGAAGCTCACCCGCGCGCAGAAATCATTCACTTGCTGTCACCTTGAAGTGTCGTATCGGAACCCGTCTCTCTCCCACGCGCAATTTCATCGTTGACTTTGATCCTCCGTCAGGCGATAAATAGCAAATCCTTTTAAACCGACCCTGTGAGATCGGTAAGGGAATCATGCAGATAGTTGTGCCTCTAAAATTTTTGGTTCTTTGGACCTCCTCACCCGGTTGAGGGGGTCTTTTTTTGTCTATGGCGAGCGAAAAACAAATCGTCCTGACCAAGCAAGAATTGGCCAACGCGATCACTCGCATGGCTCACGAGGTGCTCGAGAAATCCGGCAGCTTTGAAGAGTTGACCCTCATCGGCATACGTTCTCGCGGTGTGCATGTCGCTCGACGTTTGGCGCGTAGGATCGAAGAGCTTACCCGGCATCCACCGCCTGTCGGTGTCATCGATGTGACGCTTTTTCGTGATGATAAGACCCAAACACAGGCTTCGGCTGCGCCAACCGCGGGTGAAATCGCGGTATCGTTGGAAAATAAGGTCGCCGTCTTAGTCGATGATGTTATTTTTCGCGGGCGAACAATCCGCGCGGCCCTGGAAGCGCTCGAGCGACTCGGCCACGCCAGGCGGATTCTGCTGGCGGTTCTAATCGATCGCGGCGCGCGGGAGTTGCCGATCCGGGCCGATATCGTCGGCAAGAATATCGAAGCTTCGGATTCGCAACGAGTGAACGTCTTGCTCGAAGAATCCGACGGCATCGATCAAGTGATTGTCACGCCCTGGAAGGTAGCTTGAGGAATCGGACGTGAGCACGGCTAACCTAGTTTCCATCGCGGATCTCAGCAATGACGAGATCGAAGAAATCTTCGATTTGGCAGACGCCTCGGACAAGCTGCGCAGTAAAAAGGTCGGCAGCGGCAAGATCATGGCGACGTTGTTCTACGAACCCAGTACGCGCACACGTTTATCATTCGAATCTTCGATGCAGCGGCTTGGCGGCACCGTGATCAGCTGTTCGGATATGCAGTCTTCGTCGGCGGCGAAGGGGGAGAGCGTCGCCGATACGGCCAAAGTAGTTTCAAGCTATGCCGATGTTTTGGTCGTGCGGCACTACTGGGACGGCGCAGTCCAGGCAGTCGCTGAGCATGCCGATGTTCAGGTCATTAACGCCGGCGACGGCAGCCATGAACATCCGAGCCAAACGCTTTGCGATCTGTATACGCTGCGCAAGGAGAAGGGCGAGCTCAAAGGTCTCAACGTGGTTATCTGCGGCGATTTAAAGAATGGCCGGACGATTCATTCTCTGGTGTATGCACTGGCGCGATTCGGCGCCAATGTTGTCACTCTGGCGGCCAACGGAATGGAGCTGCCACAATATGTTCTGGAGCGACTCGAGCGCGAGTTTCATTACACTCTGGCGCCGGTTGCGAGCGATGATCTGAGCGCCGTAGTTACCGAGACCGATGCTCTATATCTCACTCCCAAGCAGCCGCATCAGCTGGCTTTGTTTACTGAAGTGGACAGCACAATTCAGACGCGGATTACAGGTCTGGTGTCGGGATTGCGCTATGACGCTTTTTACATGACCAGAAAGCAAAAAGAGCGCATGAAAAACGCTGCAGACGGAGGAGATTATCCAATCATCGGCGCTAAATTTCTCCAAGAGCGGCGCTTCAAAGACACCGTCGTGATGCACCCGTTGCCGCGGGTCGACGAGCTTTCTCCCGAACTTGACAAGGACCGGCGCGGTATCTATTTCAAGCAAGCCGCATACGGCGTGCCTATTCGCATGGCGTTGCTACATTTTTTGTTTGAAAAGAAGCGCCGTGGAGCGGCTGCTAAGCCGGTGAAAAATGCGGTGTTCGAAAGTCCGCACCCCATCGGCCCGCATTGCCCTAACGTCAAGTGCGTCACCGTCAATGAGCCGGGTTCGACCCGGCTTCGTTTTGACCTTCTGTCGGAAGGTCCCGCCGGCGCATTGATTCTGCGATGTCTTTACTGTGACCACCGCTTCAAAGTTCAGTTCGTCGGTCAAACGACGTCGAAGAAGTATTGCGCCTATGATATCGCGCTTGCGGATAACATCGGTCATTGGCTTGAGAAGCGCGAACTGACCATTTTTGATTCGATCAAACAAGCCGAAGAGCTCGGCTACGAACCGTATAAGAGCGGGCCGGGTCGTGCCATCATGGATCAAGCTGAAGTAGAATCTGCGGTGCAGCAGATCAGCGAACAGATTTCGCGGGACGGCGGCGATCCGGATCGCTTGCTGATTATGGGCGTTAAAACCAACGGATCGATCATCGCGCAGCGAATCGCAGCCAATCTGGAACGAGCACAAGGGCGCAAGTTCGAAGTCGCCGAGCTCGAAACCTATGGCGCGGGCGAAGACCTTCGGCGACTGTTTCCCGTCGATCCCGAGCTGGGACCCATCCACTTGCGGGATCGCTCCATTATCCTCGTCGATGACGTCATTCACACCGGACGAACGGTGAAAACTGCCTTGAGCATCATTTTTAGATCCGGGCGACCTCGATCTGTGCGTCTGGCGGTCTTGATCGATCGCGGACATCGGGAGATTCCGGTGAAGCCCAATTACGTCGGTAAACATATACCCACTGCAGATCACGAGCGCGTGCGGGTTCATTTGCGTGAACTTGAGCCCGACGGGAAAGATAAGGTGATTGTTTATCCGATCATTAACCCAACCGAGAACCGGAGCCGATTATAAATTGCGCGAATTTCTATTATGCTGAGTGTTCAATTGGTGATTGTGATTTATCATTCTTTACATGAGGTTTTCAGCAAGAGCTAGAACGGGAATTTGATGGTAAGAAAAGCAATATTGGCCCTGGCCGATGGCCGCTGTTTCGAGGGCTGGTCTTTTGGCGCCGAAGGTGAAGCTGCGGGGGAAGTCGTGTTTAACACCAGCATGACCGGTTATCAGGAGATTCTCACCGACCCGTCATACGAAGGTCAGCTCGTCGCCATGACTTATCCGCAGATCGGCAACGTCGGCATCAACCCGGAGGACGTAGAATCCCACAGGCCTTTTGTCAAAGGGTTCATCGTCAAAGAGTACACTGCGGTGCCGAGTAATTGGCGCGCGACGCAGCCGCTGCACGTTTATATGCAACAGCACGGCATTGTCGGCATCGAAGGGATCGATACACGCTCTCTGGTCCGTCACCTCCGCGATTGTGGCGCGCAGGTGGGCGTGATCACAACGATTGCTCAGAACAGGGACGAGGCGATTGCAAAGGCCAAGACCGCTCCCGGGCTTGAAGGCCGCGATCTCGTGCGCAACGTGAGCTGCGCGAGCGCCTATGAATGGCATCAAGGTGTGTGGCGGCTGGGCGAAGGATATCGCACGCGGGGAGACGAGCCCCGGTCAAAAAAAATCGCCGCGCGCGGCGAACATTTTGACGCTCCTCTGCATTCTGTCGTGGCTTACGATTTCGGCATCAAGTACAACATCTTGCGAAACCTCGCTGACAGCGGATGCGAGGTCAAAGTCGTTCCAGCCCAAACCTCCGCACAAGATGTTTTGGCGTTGAAACCTGACGGCATATTTCTGTCCAATGGTCCGGGTGACCCGGACGCGGTGTCTTACGCTAAAGACAACGTCCGCAAGTTGATCGGCAAGAAACCAATTTTCGGTATCTGCCTGGGCCATCAAATTTTGGGTTTGGCCCTGGGTGGCAAGACCTATAAACTCAAATTCGGTCACCATGGCGGCAACCAGCCGGTGATGGACTTGACCACGCGCAAAGTAGAGATCACCTCGCAGAACCACGGCTTCGCGGTCGATGCCGAGTCCTTGAAGGGTTCGGTCGAAGTTACCCATCTCAATCTCAACGACAATACGGTTGAGGGACTGGTTCATCGGGATCTGCCGATCTTCTCGGTGCAATACCATCCGGAGTCGTCACCCGGACCGCACGACGCCAACTATCTTTTCCGACGCTTCATCGAATTGATGGACCAACATCACGGTTAATATCCCTCCATGCCGAAACGCACCGATATCAAATCGATCCTGCTGATAAGCTCAGGTCCCATCATAATCGGCCAGGCTTGCGAGTTCGATTATTCCGGTACCCAGGCGCTAAAAGCGCTCAAAGAAGAAGGTTATCGGGTCATCCTCGTCAACTCCAATCCGGCTACCATCATGACCGACCCGGAGTTTGCACATCGAACCTACGTCGAGCCGATCACCACCGATATCGTCCAGAAAGTGATTGCCAAGGAACGGCCGGATGCGCTTCTGCCCACCTTGGGCGGACAAACGGCGCTCAACTTGGCGATCGATCTGGCGGAGAAGGGGATCTTGGCGCGTTATGGGGTCGAGATGATCGGGGCCAAAGTGGAATCGATCAAGAAGGCCGAAGATCGGGATCTGTTCAAGGAAGCGATGAAACGGGCCGGTTTGGATCTGCCGCGCAGCGGCTATGCGCGCAGCATGCGCGATGCCCTTCGCATCCAGAAACGCCTCGATTTTCCTGTCATCATCCGCGCCTCGCGCACCCTTGGCGGCAGCGGCGGCAATTTCGCCTTTGGCCCGGAGGAGTTTCAAGACGTCGTGAAAGCGGGCTTGAGCATCTCACCGGTGCACGAAGTTTTGATCGAAGAGTCGATTATCGGCTGGAAAGAGTTCGAGCTCGAAGTCATGCGCGATCACAAGGATAATGTGGTGATCATCTGCTCGATCGAAAATTTCGATCCCATGGGTGTGCATACAGGAGATTCCATCACGGTGGCGCCTGCCCAGACCCTGACCGACAAAGAGTATCAGATTATGCGCGATGCCTCATTGCGCGTGATCCGAGAGATCGGCGTCGAAACTGGCGGTTCCAATATTCAGTTTGCGGTCAATCCGAAAGATGGCCGCATGGTGGTCATCGAGATGAATCCGCGGGTTTCGCGCAGTTCGGCATTGGCCAGCAAGGCAACCGGTTTTCCCATCGCTAAAATCGCCGCGAAGCTGGCAGTGGGCTACACGTTAGATGAGATCCGTAACGACATTACCCAGGAAACCCCGGCTTGCTTCGAACCGACTATCGATTATGTCGTGGTCAAGATTCCACGCTTCACGTTTGAGAAGTTTCCTCAAGCCAAAGATTTGCTAACACCACAAATGAAGTCGGTGGGCGAAGCCATGGCGATTGGCCGCACCTTTCAAGAGTCGCTGCAGAAGGCCATGCGTTCTCTCGAAATCGGGTCATTCGGCTTCGAGCCCCGGGTCGATCTGGCGCCTGAGCGACGTGATCAGGCCTTGAACACCGTTCGTGAGAAACTGAAAAATCCCAATTCGCAACGGCTCTGGTATTTAGCTGACGCTCTCCGGCTCGGCGTGCCGGCCGAAGAGATTTATCAGCTCTCCGGTTTTGATCCATGGTTCGTGGAAAAAGTGCGCGGAATCGTCGCTACCGAGGGTGAGATCGCAAAAAATCACGGCAAGTTCGATGAAGTCACCGCGACAGCGATGCGGCAATGGAAACAAATGGGCTTCGCCGATCCGCGGCTAGCCCATCTAGCCGGAACGACCGAAAAAGAGGTGCGCCGCCAACGAAAGTCTCAGGGCATTGAGGCGGTATTTTGCTCTGTGGATACCTGCGGCGCCGAATTCAAGGCGTTTACTCCGTATCTCTATTCGACTTACGAAGGGGAAGATGAGTCAAAGCCGACCCCACGTAAAAAAATCATGATTCTCGGCGGCGGCCCCAATCGAATCGGCCAGGGTATCGAGTTCGATTATTGTTGCGTGCATGCCGCCTTTGCTCTCAGAGAAGACGGTTATGAGACCATCATGGTCAATTGCAATCCGGAGACTGTCAGCACGGATTACGACACCTCCGATAAGCTCTACTTCGAGCCCCTCACCCTGGAAGAGGTGCTGAACATCGTCGATCGAGAAAATCCCGACGGTGTGATCGTTCAGTTCGGAGGGCAAACGCCGCTTAAATTGGCGTTGCCGCTCGAACACGCCGGAGTAAAAATAATCGGCACGTCACCCGACAGCATTGATCTCGCCGAGGACCGCGAGCGCTTTTCCGAGCTGCTCAAACGGCTTGGAATCAGACAACCCGATAACGGCATTGCGCGCTCCTATGAAGGAGCCTTTCATATCGCCGAGCGCTTGGGATATCCGGTGTTGGTTCGTCCCTCGTACGTGCTCGGCGGCCGGGCAATGGAGATCGTCTATGATGCGGACGCCTTAAGACGTTATATGACCTATGCGGTGTCGGCATCGCCGGAGCATCCGGTGCTGGTGGATAAGTTTCTCGATGATGCCATAGAAATCGATGTCGATGCGTTGTCGGACGGGGATCAGGTCATTATCGGCGGGATCATGGAACATATCGAACGCGCCGGTGTGCACTCCGGCGACAGCGCGTGCAGTTTGCCGCCCAAATCGATCAGCGCGGAGGTTCAAGACGTTATCCGGCAACATAGCATAGCGCTGGCCAAAGCTCTCGACGTCCGCGGCTTGATGAACGTTCAGTTCGCCGTTCAAGACAAAAACGTCTTCGTGCTCGAGGTCAATCCGCGCGCTTCGCGCACTGTTCCTTTTGTCAGCAAAGCTACCGGTGTGCCTCTGGCAAAAATCGCCGCGCGCGTGATGGTTGGCCGAAAGTTGCGCGAACTCGGCGTCACCACGGAGATCGTGCCAAATCATATTTCGGTTAAGGAGGCGGTCTTTCCGTTTAACAAATTTCCCGGGGTCGATACTTTGCTCGGGCCGGAGATGAAATCTACCGGAGAAGTGATGGGAATCGATGCCAATTTCGGAGTTGCGTTTGCGAAAGCTCAATTAGGCGGCGGTATGCGGTTGCCGCGTAAGGGACGGGTGTTTATCAGCGTCCGTGACGAAGACAAAAAGACCGCCGCCGCCATCGCGCAGAAATTACAGCACGGCGGATTTCGAATCATCGCAACCCGGGGCACCGCGGATTACTTGAAAGAGCGCGGCATAGCCGCCGAAATCGTCAACAAAGTTCAAGACGGCAGCCCGCATATCGGTGACAAGATCAGAACAGGGAAGATCGCCATGGTGATCAATACGCCGGCTGATGCGAATTCCCAAGCCGATTCGTATGATCTTCGGCGTAGCGCGTTGGATTTTCAAATTCCTTACTTTACCACCATGGCTGGCGCCGAGGCTGCCAGCGAGGCTATCGAGTATCTGCGCAAGAACGACTTCGAAGTTCAAGCATTACAGGATTATCTCAATCGGCCGCTGGGGTAATCGCCTTCATGAACCTGCCGCGCCGCCGGGCCTCCAAATCACCTTCTGTCCCGGGGACTTCTTCATCGAACCAAGCTTCCCCCCGCAACCTTCAAACTCCGCTGCGTTTTCTCAAAGGTATCGGTCCCAGGCGCGCCGAACAGTTGGCCGCATTCGGGCTGCAAACGGTTGAAGATCTTTTGTATCATCTGCCGTTTCGCTACGAAGACCGGCGCCAGGTTAAAAACATCGATCAAGCCATAGTTGGCCAAGAAGAAACATTTATCGGCACGCTCGCGATCATTCAAAAAAAATACAATCCGCGCAGGCGCTCACAAGTTTTGATTGGTCGATTAACGGACCAGAGCGGCGCCATGGGTCTGCTCTGGTATCGCGCGCCTTCATACCTGGTCAATGCTTTGATCCCCGGACAGCGTCTGGCCGTTCATGGCAGAGTCGAAACCGGCATCGGTGGATTGAAACAGCTCGTCCATCCAGAATTCGAGATCCTCGAAGCCGACAATTTAGGGAAAGAGCCAAAGATTCTTCCTGTGTACGAGCATCCCGCGACGGTGCCGCTCTCGTTGATGCGCAAGTGGCTTGCCGAAGCGCTGGCCGCGTATCGAGAAAAGCTCGCAAATCATTTGCCGCTGTCGACCATGGAACGACAAAAATTGATCGATCCAACCGAGGCCCTGGTTCAACTCCATCAGCCGCCGGCGCAGGCAAACATTGCGGCACTCAATCGCTTTTCCTCACCGGCGCATCGCTCGATCATCTTCGATGAGTTGTTTTATCTTCAACTCGGTCTGGCAATCAGGAAGAAAAAAAATCGCGGCAGCCGCGGCGTTCCCGTCAACGGCGGCGGCTCTTTGACCCGAAAAATGGCAGCGCTCTTGCCGTTTAAGCTGACCGGCGCGCAGCAGCGAGTCTTGGGCGAGATCACTGAAAATATGGAATCGGCCGAGGTGATGCAGCGTTTGGTTCAAGGGGACGTCGGCGCGGGCAAGACTATGATCGCGTGGTTTAGTTCATTGCGCGTGATCGAAAACGGTTTTCAAGCGGTCTGGATGGCCCCCACCGAGCTGTTAGCCGAACAACATTTCCGCAGTATCCAACCTTACGCGAAGCAACTTGCAATCAGCGCGAGGCTGGTGACCGGGTCGCTGACCGCCAAAGAACGCAATATGGTTCTCGACGAGATCTCGAAGGGAGGTATTCAGTTTATCGTCGGTACCCACGCGCTGATTCAAGAAGCCGTGCAGGTGCCGCGCATGGCTTTGGGTGTCATCGACGAACAGCATCGTTTCGGGGTGGTTCAACGTCTTTCGCTTCAACGCATTACGGGCCGCGCCGATACCGCGCTTTCTCTCACGGAACAGCCGCACATGCTGCTCATGAGCGCGACGCCCATTCCGCGCAGTCTGGCGATGGTGCTCTACGGCGATATGGAGATCTCGGTGATCGACGAAATGCCGCCCGGACGCCTGCCCGTCAAAACCCAGGTGTTTACCGAGGCACAACGAAAAACAGTTTATTTACGGGTTATGGAAGAATTGCGCCGCGGACATCAAGCTTTTGTTGTCTATCCGCTGGTGGAAGCGTCCGAACAACTACAGCATGTTCGCGATGCCACGCAGATGGCCGAGAAAATGCGCCAGTCGGTGTTCAAAGAGTTCGGTGTCGGGTTGATACATGGCCGCATGGCTGGCGCCGAGCGGGATCAGGTGATGCGCGCCTTTCGTGATGGAAGCATTCGCGTTCTGGTATCGACCACCGTCATCGAGGTGGGTATCGACATTCCGAACGCGACGGTAATGGTCATCGAGCACGCCGAGCGGTTCGGCTTGTCGCAACTGCACCAACTCCGTGGCCGGGTTGGGCGAGGCACCGCCGCGGCCTACTGTTTGCTGGTTAACCGCGCGCCGAGAAATCCGGTGGCGCAGCAACGCCTGCGCGTGATGGAACGCGAGTCGGACGGTTTTCGCATCGCCGAAGCCGATTTGGCGCTGCGCGGCCCGGGCGAATTTTTGGGCACACGACAATCCGGTCTGAGCGATTTCCGGCTCGCCAATCTGGCGCGCGATAGCCGCTTGCTCATCGAGGCGCGGGCCGAAGCGCAGGCGTGGCTGCAAAAGGATCCAGAGCTCAAGAGCCGTGAGTCCCAGGAGATGCGTCGGATTCTGCTGCAGCGGTGGGGGCAGCGCTTACAACTGGGCGCCGTGGGCTAAGACTCTTGTAGCGCGATCCGGGCGCAAGGCTCTGGATAGCATCATACTTTCCTTATAAAGCAACGACTTGGTCTGTCCCGAGCTAGGCTAAATACGCCGTAAGCGCGTTCCGGCAAGCAATGCATGGACGGGCGGCGACGCCGCCGACAAAGATCGCTACAGCTTCGATGCCACCCCATACGTTTGCCGCGCAAGCGATGGTAAGCGCGGCCACAAAGATTCCACAGTGAAATCTTGCTGGATTCTGTGATTCCAGCGACTAGTTCCGCGGTGATTCATTCGATCGCTCATCCTCTCTTAGCTTATCCGGGAATATATTCGGCCAAGCCGGTTCGAGCAATGACGGATCCGAATTCTCGGGATTCGCAGTATCTTTCTTGAAGAAGCTCGGGTAAGAGGCTAGCGTTGTTGTAGATACGGATCGATCTTCTGAATGATTGCCGGTCGGTTCAACCTTGAGTTAGGGTTCCTGCAGAGCGGCGGGTCGACCGCTAAAAGAAGATGAGCCTTGATAGTGCCAGCGCATGGTTAACAACCTGGAAGTATCGAAAGAGCCGCAGCAATCCTCCCTCAAACGGGTAATCGGGCAGAGGATGCTGCTCTTCTTCGTGCTGGGCGATATCCTGGGCGCCGGAATCTACGTGCTGGTGGGCAAAGTGGCGGGCCACGTCGGGGGTATGCTGTGGCTGCCATTTCTTCTCGCGTTCGTGCTCGCGCTCTTGACCGCAGCCGCATATTCCGAGCTCGCCGGTAAGTATTCTCAAGCTGCGGGCGCCGCGCTCTATGTCAATAAAGCATTCGGCATTCCGTTTGTGACGTTTATCGTTGCATTCGCCGTGATGATGAGCGGTGTGACTTCCGCCGGAGTGGCGGCTCAGGCGTTTGGAGGCAGATATCTCGCAGAGTTCGTAAGCCTGCCGGTGATTGTCGGAGCGTTGATATTTCTCGGTCTCGTGACCCTGGTAAATTTTATCGGTATTTCCGAGTCCGTCAAAGTGAATGTGACGCTCACGGTGATCGAAGGATCCGGGTTGCTCGTGATTATCGCGATCGGCATTTATGCATTGCTGACCGGCGGAGGTGAGCCGAGCCGAGCACTAGAGTTCAGCTCCAGCGACGGCGCCTTTCTCGCTGTGCTGCAAGGGACGGCGCTGGCGTTTTATGCGCTGCTTGGCTTCGAGGACTCGGTTAATCTTGCCGAAGAGGCGAAGGACCCGGCGAGAGATTTTCCTTATGCGCTGTTTGGTGGCGTTATGGTCGCGGCGTTGATTTACGTGGCGGTTGCGTTTACGGCCACGATGCTGGTGGACACTCAGACCCTGACGCATTCTTCCGGGCCGCTGCTTGAAGTGGTCAAGGTCGCAGGCCTGGCTTTTCCGCCCAAGCTGTTCGCGTTGATCGCGCTGTTTGCCGTTGCCAACACCGCTCTCATGAATATGATCATGGCGTCGCGTTTGGTTTCCGGCATGGCTCGCCAGCGGGTCGTGCCATCTTTTTTGGCCAGCGTGCACTCGGCCCGCGGCACGCCGTGGGTGGCGATTCTGTTTACCACTGCCATCGCTGTGGTGCTGGTGGCTACCGGAGATATCGGCGGGCTCGCCGATACCACTGTGCTTTTGCTGCTGTGCGTCTTTGCGCTGGTCAACGTATCCGTACTGGTGCTCCGGCGGGATCGCGTCGGTCATAAGCATTTTCGCGCGCCGACATGGATGCCGGTTCTGGGCGCGGTGGTTTGCCTGATCCTGGCACTGCCGATTACCGGCCGTGACACGGCAGTCTACATGCGAGTGGGTGTTCTGATTGCGATCGGCGTCGTGCTATGGTTCATCAATCGCCTGTACGTCGGCAAGGTGAAGGAGTTCGATGCTACGCAGATCACGTAACCGTTCGGTGACGATTAGGTCTCCATAACATCATTGTGTAGGTGCCGAACTCAGTCGATCCATCAATTCGGAATGGATCTCGCCCAAGACGCCGTTCCTGCTGCCCGAGAGCGAGGTCGTGAAACCTCTTCTGACACGTTGTCGCTATGGTAAGCACCAACTCTGTGATCCGAAGTAAATCTGGACGTTCTCGAGTAAATCGGTTTTTACCCTTGTCCCATCGTTTACTGCCTGCTGCAGTTCCGCCATAAATGCGTGCTCGCGAAGACGCCGGCCAGTCATACGACCTGCAAAGCCAAATTTAAACGGTCGTTTCCATTGGTATCTCGATCCCTAACACGGGAGTTTCTTTTGACGCCGAGTCGGAGCCTTGATAAAACCGCCGAAGATCGCCCCAGGAAAAGGAGAGTCTTTGCGCTATGAGAAAGCCAGCGGGTATTTTTGTCTTGCTCCTCCTATCGATTATCGTTGCTCCTCAGCTCGGCAGCGCCGAGACGGTTCGCGCCGGATATACCTCTCGGGATCTTAACTATTTGCCGTTTTTCATCGCTCAGAAGCACTTTCATCCTAAGCAAGGATTGCAAGTCGATCTTGTCAGCATCGGCCGGAGCGATGTTCAGCTTCAGGCGCTGGTCACCGGTGATCTTCACTTCGCTAATATTAATGCCGACGGCATTATCATCTGGAACGAGCGCAGCGGCGCTGGCGGCGATCTCAAGGTTGCTGCAGGCTCGAGCAACGCGGCGCCTTATCTTTTAATCGGAGCAAAAAACATCAAGCGGGTCGAGGATCTCAAGGGACAGAGACTCGGCGTTGCGAGCTTGCGCGGCGGCGCCACTTCTATTCTGCTGTCCTACCTCAAGAGCAAAGGGCTTATTTATCCGCGCGACTTTTCGATGGTGGTGATCGCGGGCGGCACGCCGGCACGGCTTAGCGCTCTTGAAAGCGGCGCCATTGGGGGCGCCGTCTTGGGCATTCCATATGGGGATATTGCGGTCGACAAAGGGTTCCCGAGCCTGGGCGACACGATGGAGGTGATCTCGACTTATCAATTCAACTCCATCAATATAAATCCGGCGTGGGCCGAAAAAAATCGCTCCTCGGTCGTCAAATTCATCAAGGGCCACATACAGGCTTTGCGCTGGATTTATGACCGGCCGTCCGAAGCCGCGGACTTCTTGACCAAAGAACTCGGGCTACAGGCGCCTTACGCGCGCCGCGGCATCGATTATTATATTAAGAAAAAAGTCTACGCCCCTAATGGCGAGGTGACCTTACCCGGACTCAAAGTGAACATCGAGGTGCAGGCGCAAGACGGTGTCTTGAAAGAGCCGCTGCCGTCGCCGGAAAAATATACCGATTTAAGTTATCTGCGCCAGGCGCAAAAAGAGCTAGGACTGTAAAAATTTTCCGAGTGATGATGATAAGGTGACGAACATTGTTGTCGATCCTCTCATCGAGGAGGTAATGATTTAGGAGATCATCGGAGAGCAGGTTATGGAAAAATTTAAAATCATCGATGCCGATTCTCATATCGAGGAAGTCATGGTTTAGGAGATCATCGGAGAAGTGATTATGAAAGAGTTACAAATTATCGATGCCGATTCTCATATCGAGGAAGTGACTGAGATCTGGGATCATCTCGAGCCGGCGTTCCAATCGCGGCGACCGTTTCCCGTTACTGTCGAAAAGAACATCGGCCACACGAACCTGAACGCCTTCTGGTACATCGACGGAGCTGCGGTGCCCAAACTAGAGGGACCCGGTACAATCCTGATTGCGACGCCGCTAACTTCAAGCTATGCGCAAGCCAAGCCGTTCAGCGTCGGCAGCCAGGGACTTACCGACGTTAAGGCGCGTTTGAAGGATCTCGACGATTTTGGCCTCGACGTTCAGGTTATTTATCCAACCTTGTTTCTCGCCACCTTGACCGATGACCTCGGCTTCGAAGCTGCGCTGATGCGCGCGTACAACAGCTACCTCGCCCACGCCTGCGCGCAGGCGCCGGACCGCTTGAAATGGGCGGGTGTCGTGCCGCTGCGCGCGCCGACTGAGGCAGCCAAAGAAGTACGGCGTTGCAAAGAACTCGGTGCCTCCGCGATCACGACGATGGGAACCGCCGGTGAGAAACTCTTGCACGATAAATCCTTGTTCCCGGTTTACGCGGAAATGGAACGGCAGAACCTGCCGTTCTGTGTTCACGTCGGCTGGAGCCATCCGGGGCTTAACCAGAGCTGCGAGAATATCTATATGTCGAGGATCTCATTCACGCTTCCGGTGCTCGCGGCCTTTTGGTCCATTCTCGGCGGCGGCGTGTTGGATGAATTCCCCCGCTTGCGTGTTGCCTTTCTTGAGGCGGGTTCGGAGTGGCTGCCGTACTGGGTCGGCCGGATGGATCACTACTATCATGCCGATACCGGCAATGCGCGGGGCGGGTACATGCCGAAAAAGCGGCCGCCGGAATACTTAAAAGAAGGGCGGGTGTTCTTCACCTGCGAAGCCGAGGAGGCGTCATTGCCGCAGGTGCTCGACCTGCTCGGCGAGGACCACATGATGGCTTCCGCGGACATTCCGCACGGCGAAGCGCGCGAGCGATCCATGGACGTCGTGCGCGGCCGGAGCGATCTTTCCGAAAGGGCAAAGAAAAAGATCCTCGGCGAAAATGCGGTGAGATTCTACGATCTGTAATCCGGTTTCATCCGTTTACGTATTCGTGGCATCCGCGATGCAGCTAACGGCGGGTGACCGCGACGGAGCCTGTGGTTTTCTTCAGCCTCTTAAAGCCGGCAAGACTTCTTGCCCCAATAAGTCTAGTTGCTCGTGCCAATCGGCGTAGCGGAAACGGAGATCGTAAACGATGTGATTGGCGCCGGCGGCTTCATAGGCGCGCGTTTCGCGTATCACATCTGCCGGCGTTCCCGCCAGGATCAAGCCGCGAATGTCATCGAGTGTCGAAAACACGCCGCTCTGCGGTTTAACCCAGGTTGGAAACTTGTTGGCCTCCACGAGCAATGACTCGATGCTGATCTTGCTGAGCGCGGTCTTGCGATCGCGATCGAGGCTGGTAAACGGCATTACTGCCGCGCTGATCATTGGTTTGTTCGCGTCCTGACAGAGTTTTCGCAGGTAAGCGATAAGTCCTTCGAAAGTCGCCAGGGTGGTCCGGGCCGGCATCCAGCCGTCGCAGTATTCGACCGCGCGCCGGCAGGCGGCCGGCGTGCCACCGCCGTACCAGATTGGAATGGGGCGGACCGGACATGGCTTCAGCGTCACGTCAGCAAACTGAAAATATTCATCCGCAAAAGACACCCTTTCACCAGTCCATAAGCGCCGGCAAATTTGCACGTTGCTTCTGACCAATCTGGCCCGTTGGTCGAGAGCGGTTGGATAACCTGCCGCGGCAAATTCGTGCGGGAATCCGCCCAAGCCCACTCCCATGATGACCCGACCGCGCGAAATCACGCTCAAGCCGGCGAAGAGTTGCGCTAGATAGATCGGGTGGCGATGGCAAATCGCCATCGCAGTTCCCAGTGATATGCGGTCTGTTACCGCGGCAATCGCCGAAAGCAGCAACAATCCTTCGATGTGAGTATTATCGCTGCCCTCGATGCCATGCGGTTCGAATACCAGGTGATCCCTCACCCAAACAGAATCGAAGCCATAGGCTTCCGCCCGCTGCGCGCCTTCGAGGCAATTTGCCACCGAGGCGTGCTCGCAAAAATGAGGCAACAGAAGGCCGAATTTCAGCGTCATCCGCATAACGAAGTGTCAGTCAATTGGATATTTCTTGCACAATACAGCCTGGCAGGCTAGCTTGAAGAACCCAATTTCAAGAGAAATGATTTAGATATGAGCACGGAACCCAACAAGGTCATCTATTCGATGGTCGGCGTCAGTAAGTATTACGACAAGAAGGCCGTCCTAAAAGATATTTATCTCTCCTATTTTTACGGCGCCAAGATCGGCGTCATCGGTCTCAACGGATCCGGGAAATCCTCGTTGCTGCGCATACTCGCTGGAGTCGACAAGGAGTTCAACGGCGAGGCCAAACTCTCGCCGGGTTATACAGTCGGCTATTTGGAGCAGGAACCATTGCTAGCCGAGGCTCGTACCGTCCGTGAAGTTGTCGAAGAAGGCGTCCAAGAGACCGTTGATCTTTTGAAAGAGTTCGAAGAGATCAGCGCCAAATTCGCCGAAGAGATGTCCGACGATGAAATGAGCGCGCTGCTCGAGCGCCAAGGCGCGGTGCAGGAAAAGCTCGATCATCAGGACGCATGGGATCTCGATGCGCGGTTGGAGATGGCCATGGATGCGCTGCGCTGCCCGCCTCCAGAAACGCCGGTCAAGGTGTTGTCGGGCGGCGAGCGTCGCCGCGTCGCTCTGTGCCGCTTGCTGCTGCAGAAGCCCGATATTCTTTTACTCGATGAGCCCACCAATCACCTGGATGCCGAGTCAGTGGCGTGGCTCGAGCATCATCTTCAGAGTTATCCCGGAACCATCATCGCGGTGACCCACGACCGGTACTTTCTCGACAATGTCGCAGGATGGATTCTCGAGCTCGATCGCGGCCAAGGCATACCATGGCAGGGGAATTACACATCGTGGTTGGAGCAGAAGCAGGAGCGGCTGCGCCGGCAGGAAAAATCCGAAAGCGAAAGGCAGAAGACACTGCAACGCGAGCTCGAATGGATTCGCATGTCGCCTAAGGCGCGGCGGGCCAAGGGCAAAGCGCGCATCAATGCCTATGACGCGCTGCTTGAACAGGAGTCACAAAAGCGCCGCGAAGATCTGGAGCTTCACATCCCGCCCGGGCCGCGTCTCGGCAACACCGTGATCGAAGCGCAAGCGGTTTCCAAAGCCTATGGCGATCACCTGCTGGTAGACGATATGACCTTTTCACTGTCTCCCGGCGGCATCATCGGCGTCATCGGTCCGAACGGCGCCGGCAAGACGACGTTGTTTCGGATGATTACAGAACAGGAGCAACCCGACAGCGGAACCATTCGCGTCGGTGAGACGGTCGTCCTCGGATATGTCGATCAGAGCCGGAACCTCGATCCGGAAAAATCCATCTGGGAAGAAATCACCGGCGGCGCCGAATCGTTGAAACTCGGCTCGCGCGAAATGAACTCGCGCGCATACGTGGCCCGGTTTAATTTCTCCGGGACCGATCAACAAAAGAAAGTTGGGATGCTATCAGGCGGCGAACGTAATCGAGTTCATCTGGCAAAGATGTTGAAAGGCGGCGCCAACGTTTTGTTGCTCGACGAGCCGACTAATGATTTAGATGTGAATACGTTACGCGCTCTCGAGGAGGCGTTGGAGAATTTCGCCGGCTGCGCCGTGGTCATCTCCCACGATCGCTGGTTTCTCGATCGGATCGCAACCCATATTCTGGCGTTCGAAGGCGATAGCAAAGTGCTTTGGTTCGATGGCAACTATTCGGAGTACGAGGCCGATCGCAAGCAACGGTTGGGGAACGCCGCGGAGCAACCGCATCGCATCAAGTATCGGCCGCTGACGCGAGCCTGAAGCGGGCTGTTGAAAAAGGCCCACCTGCTTCGTTGCCGCTTGTTGGTCTCGCTTCAACGTACTGAAGCATACGCCTCAGCTCATCGAACTTCGCGCGCCTCGCATCTGGACCGTTTTGAACAGCCGGCAAACTTTTAGGGAGCAACGTTTAGGTTCGACGAGATCCGTTAACTCCAATCTCACTGTTTGGGCACCCTGTTCAATGATCTTTCCGCACAATCTAATACGGCCCGCCGGCTCGTTTTCGCGCTGCGGTAAACGACTCCGCCGCCTTGCGGACTATTTCTTGAGTATCCAATGCGACCAACTCTCCCTTATGTTTGAGAATGCGCCCATCGACCACCACCGTATCGACGTTAAATGGTTGCGCTTGTTGCACCAGCAGCAGGGCGGGATTGAAAAAAGGCGCGACATTGAGGTCGTCCGTTCGCACCAGGATCAGATCGGCTCGTTTGCCGGGAGTCAGAGAGCCGACCCGATCGGCTATGCCGAGATCTTTGGCCCCGTCAAGAGTGGCCAGCTCTAAAATCCGCCGCGGCTGCACTTCCATGACATTCATCGAGCGCAGATGGTTGAGCTGCAGCATGAGCCGCATGATGCCGAACATATCCGCATTACCGCCGACCGTGGTGGTGTCCACCGAGAGACTGCATTGAACTCCCTTACTAAGGAGATCGCCGAGGTAGGGGAGACCGGAAGCGAGGCGCGACGCGGTGAAAGGCGCAATACTGACGTGGGCTTTGGTTTCGGCAATCATGGCACGTTCTTCAGGCGAGGCGCTGTAGGTGTGAATCAGCTGCACATCGGGACCCAACAGCTTGTCCTTATACAGCATTTCGATGCGGCGAAATCTTTTAATCTCCGCAAGTGAGCGTCCGGCGTGCTGCGTAATCGGCAGTCCCTGGCTGCGAGCGAACTCCCACTCCGCCCGGTAAACCTTGGGCGGCGTGTCGCCGGCGCCGCGCGATGCAAATCCCATGGTGGTCAACCCGTCGTTCGATGATCCGAACCATTCGCGCTGGACCCGCGTAATATCGGCAAAGTCGGCGGTCTGCTCCGGCTTGGTCTGCAGGTTACGGCTGTAGCCGTAAGAAAAGCGCGCGCGGATGCCGGTGTCGCGAATTGCCCGTAGATCGGCGTCGGCATAAGCGCCGGAAATTATATTGTGCGACCAGTCGTGAATCGTGGTCAGCCCGGAGTTGATCGCTTCGGCGATGCCCAGCCGGGCGCTGTGATAGGCATCGTCGGGAGTCATCGCCGGTCCGAGGCGGCTCATCACCGGAAAATAATCGAACTCTCCGTCGGCGACGATGCCGCGCGCGAAGCTGCCCCACAAATGAAAATGAGTATCGACGAAGCCCGGTAAAGCGATGCGGTTGCTGCCATCGATCTGTTCGGCGCCGGGCGCAGTAAGATTCGGACCTATGGCGAGCAGCGTGCCGTTGCGCACGTGGACGTCCCCTCGCGGGATGTCGCCGAGCTTAGCGTCCATGGTAACCACATAGGCATTGCGAACAACGAATTCACTTCGGGCAGGAAGCTTCCCCGTCGCTCGGTCGATTGCTGAGAGTCTTGACGCCTGCCTTTCATTCGCGGCGCAGCTCGCTAGCCCGAGAGAGCCCAATGCGGCGATTGCTTCCAAGAAACCCCGGCGACTTATTCTGTTCTCTTTGCTCATTGACGAACTCCTATCTTCCGCGCCAACTTAACAGACCCGCTGTCCGCCCATTGATTCGATCGAGAGTAGTCAATGAAGGAACTCGCAGTCAAGAAAATTTGAGTCCGATATTCCCACTGGTTTTAGCACAGTCGATCATAGGAGCGGTGCAGCGCTGCTCAAGGAATTGAAATTGCTCGACAGCGGGCCGATGATTTAGATATGGTTGCAGGCAGATAGATTTGGCGATGAAGCAATCCGATTCGTCCTGCTGGAGGTGACGATGAGTTATCCAAAGACGTTCAGAATCTCGTGCATGCTGGCGTCGATCTTCGGCACAGCGCTAATTGCCGTTGTCCCCGTGTTTTCCCAGATGCCGTACTATGCCGGCAAGACCATTGCAATTATCCGCGGCGGAGGCCCCGGCGGTTCGGGAGAGTTTCAATCGCGGGCTCTGATGCCATACCTGCAGAAATATATCGCGGGAAATCCGACCATCGTAATGGAGTACATGCCCGGCGCGGGTGGAAGGAAGGCGGCGAATTATTTCTATACCGCCAAACCGGATGGCTTAAAGATCGCCTCCGCCGGCGCGATGATTCCCGGACCTATCTTAGGCCTGCCGGGCAGCAATTATGATATCGATAAATTTCCTTACATAGGCTCGACCGAAACCGGCAACCCTTATATTCTTTTCACACGCAAAGCGGTGGGTCTCGATACTCTCGATAAAGTTCGTCGCGCTTCGGCGCTGCGCATAGGAGCTCACTCGGTGGGACACTCGGTTTACGTGACTGCGCGCATGTTCGCTTATATGCTGGATCTGAAACAGCCGAACTTCGTCGTTGGCTTTACTGATCCCGAGATGGACGTTGCCATGCAGAACAACGAGCTGGACGCTCGAACCACGAGCAATACCGATAGCCTGCTCCGGAAAGACATGATGGATAACATTCACGTTCACGCCACCATCAGCAATCCCAAGGGCAGAACGGATCCCCGCCTGCCTGGCCTGCCTGACCTCGACACATTCGCCAAGAACGATAAAGAAAGAAACGTCATAGAATTATTCCGAGCCTTCCAAGTGCCGCGTTGGCCGCACCATCTCTCACCGGGAACTCCTCCCGAATTGGTCAAGATCCTTCGTGAAGCGATGGTTAAGACGTTCAAAGATCCCGCATTCCAGCAGGAGTTTAAAAAACTGATGGGGCGAGAACCGACGCCGCTCACCGGAGAGGATGTTCAGAAGGTGGTAAAAGAGTTACCGCGCGACCCCGAAGTCATCGGGTTCTATAAAAAATTAGCCGAGCACGAGCCGCTGCCGCCGCGGGGGTAAATTTGAACGATCTAATTTAATGTCGAAGTGTGATATGCGGGCGCTCAGGCATATTTCGAAATCACATACGGAGGTCCCGTGAAGAAATTACTTTTAACACTTTTACTTCTCTTTGGTCCTGTAACCGGACTGCACGCCCAAGCGCCGTTCTATCAAGGCAAGACGATTACATTTCTCGTCGGCTCCGGCTCAGGCACGGCCTATGATATCTATTCGCGATTGCTGGCCGCCTATATCGGAAAGCATCTGCCCGGCAACCCCACTGTTGTCGTGCAGAATATGCCGGCCGCAGGGGGCTTGGTCGCGGCGAATTATGTTTATGGCGTTGCCAAGCCTGACGGCTTGACTCTGGCTTCGATCAATCCGGCGCACTACTTCAATCAGCTCCAGGGCAATAAAGAAGTGAAATTCGACTGGGCGAAATTCGCGTGGGTCGCCAGCATGGACAAGTCGGAGCACATGCTCTATATGCGCAGCGATACGCCCTACAAGACCATGCAAGATGTCCGCAAGGCGGCCGAACCGCCCAAATGCGGCGCCACGGGAACGGGAACCAGCGGCCATTACATCCCTCGGATGCTCGAGGAGACTCTAGGCACCAAGTTCACTATCGTTACGGGTTATGCGGGCGGCAACGAGATCGATCTAGCCACTGAGCGCAATGAAGTCGTTTGCCGTTCATTTACTACGCAGGCTTATTTCCAGCGCGAGCCTTATCATACCTGGCGCAAGAAAAATTTTGTCCGGATACTCCTGCAAACCGGCCGCACACGCGAT
>DASUVS010000272.1:0-3531 GCA_036378835.1 Binatia bacterium
CGGATATCCGCAGGGTGCTGGACGCCTTGAATGTTGTTGCTCTTGAACTTGAGAATTATGAGGCTGACGATCTCATTGGAACTGTGTGTGCGACATTGTGTGATGACAACTGTGAAGTGATTGTGGTTTCCAGCGACAAGGATCTAATGCAGCTGGTCACCGAAAAAGTTTCACTACTTGACAGTGTGAAGGATCGCTGGATCGGCGCACGCGAGGTGATAGCGAGATTCGGCGTAGAGCCGGAGAGGGTTCCCGAAGTTTTGGGATTGATGGGTGATGCTGTTGACAATATTCCGGGCGTCAAAGGTGTTGGACAAACAACCGCGATCGCTCTGATGAAGCAATTTCGTGATCTGGACGAACTCTATGGTAATCTCGATCGCTTGCAACAAAGCAATTTGCGTGGGTCGGCCCGTCTCCGAGAAGCTCTTAAGAACGGCAAGGATACGGCTTTCCTCAGCCGAGATTTGGCGACTATCAGGAAGAACGTGCCGATACAGATCGATCTGGAAGAGCTGCGATTTAAGGGCCCGAGTCGGGAGAAAATGCGGTCGCTGTTTGAGGAGCTCGAATTCAACAATCTTGTCAAACTTCTTGATCATGGTCATGAATTTACAAGCGATATCGGACTCGTCACTCTGCCGCATAAACCGCTTCCAAAACCAACCCTGTCTGTCCAGCTACCGTTATTCTCTTGGAAATAAATTGCGTACTGTGGCAGATTGGATTCCATCTTCGGAGCTCAATCACGTGAGAGCGAGGTAAAACTTGATTAATCCCGAACGTCTTAAGAATCTCCTGATTGAATTGATTAAAATCGACAGCCTGTCGCGCAAGGAATACGACGTCGCGATGCGGCTCAAACGAGAGATGGAAGATTTGGGCGCACAGGTTTCGATTGACGATGCCGGCGAGAAAGTCGGCGGCAATGTCGGTAATCTCATAGCGCACTTCACTGGCACGGCGCCAGAAGCAATGCCCATCCTATTGTCGGCTCACATGGACACGGTCGTGCCGGGAGAAGGCATCGTCCCGATTCTCGACGGGGACATTCTGCGAACCGACGGGCGCACGGTTCTTGGCGGCGATGACAAGAGCGGCGTGGCGATCATCTGTGAGGTGCTGCGTGTAATCAGAGAAAATGGGTTTCCGTGCAGCGATGTTGATGTGGTTTTCACGATCTGTGAGGAAGCCGGGCTAATCGGCGCCAAATGCCTGGACGTCAACCGGCTTCGCGCCCGTACCGGACTGGTGCTGGACAGCGACTCGGTAGGTTTTCTTTTTACCAAGGCACCTGCCGCTAATCGCATGGAATTCCGAATTCACGGGCTTGAAGCACACGCTGGTGTCTGTCCGGAGAAGGGCGTTAATGCGATTAAAGTTGCTGCCGACGGCATCGCACAGATGTCCTTGGGGCGCATTGATCATGAAACTACCGCCAATATCGGCGTCATAGAGGGAGGCATGGCGGTCAACATCGTGCCTAACTCAGTTATCTTAAAGGGTGAGGCGCGGAGTCATAGCCAGGAGAAATTGGAACACCAAACAGAACAGATGCTACGCTGCCTCCAAGATGCCGCGGCCCGTCACATATTGGAAGTGGGTGGAGCGCAATTCACCGCCACTGTGGAGGCAAAAATCGAGCGGGATTATGACCGCATGGATGTTTCAGATCGAGCTCCCATCGTGCAACTCGTACGCGCGGCGGCCAAGAATTTGAGGGTCGACGTCAAAACTCTCGCCACCGGCGGTGGATGTGACGCCAACGTACTCAACCAGAAGGGATTAGAGGTCGCTAATCTATCAACCGGCATGCGCGAGATCCACACTGTAAAAGAATGGCTCGACCTCAAGGATCTTAATCTGTCCGCTCAGATGGTCCTGGAAGTGGTTCGTCTTAACGCCGCGACGAACCTGTAAAAAGGATGGCGAAGGGCGGCACTCTGGGACGAGATTCCGGCTCTAAACTTGATTTATGCACGCCGACGAAATTGCGGTCCTGCTTAAACAGGAACGCGGACAGTTTCTGGATTTCCTGAGCGCCTATGAGCATCGGCGTGGCGGGCCCCAAAAGAAGAAGGAAGAGGAGCTCGGTCGAGAAGTTGCGCGCTTGCTCTCCGGCATGGCAAACGCCGACGGCGGAACACTGGTGGTGGGTGTCGAAGCCGACAAGACGTTAACCGGACTCCCCTATGATTCTAATGAGCTCATGGCATTGCTGCAGGCGCCGCAAAATCTACTTCGACCGGCTCTTATGCCGGCAGCCGAAACATTTCGGGTAGGCGATCTACAGCTCCTCAAATTCGAGGTCGGTTCCAGTCTTGAGATCTACCGTATTGCCGGCGGCCGATCCTACTATCGACTAGCGGCGGAAACCCCGGCACTGCCCTCGGAACAGATTCATTCGCTCAAAGAAGCCAAGAAGACGGTCTTTTATGAGCGACAGCAGGCGCTCAATGCCACGTGGCGGGATCTAGATTCAGACCTTGTCCAAGATTTTCTGCGTAAAATTCAGGACGCGCGGCAGCCCCAAAGTGTCCTTGCCCAGTCTTATCATTTGCTTGACAATTCTCGCGCGCTTCCTGCTCCGAACATGGCGGCATTGCTTCTGTTCGCTAAAGACCCGAGTCGCTGGCATCCGAGGTGCGGCATTGACTTCGTCAAGTATGAAGGTTCCGAGCGTCAGTATGGCGCGGCGTTGAATGTCGTTAAACGACTACGGTTTGATGGGCCGCTGGTTCGCCTGATCGATGAAGCAGTTGGCCGCATCAAGGAGCATATCCGCGAGCGGACCATATTGCATGATCTTTTCTTTCGCGAACGTCTGGAATATCCCACCTTCGCCTGGCAGGAAGCCGTTGTGAACGCGGTCGCTCACCGCGACTATGCCTTGAGCGGCGCTTCCATCGAAGTTTGGATGTTTGACGATCACATAACGGTGCGAAGCCCCGGCCTTCCGCCCCTTCCTGTGAGTCTCGAACAAATACGCCAGCAAAAGAGCATTCACTTCTCCCGCAATCCACTCATCGTGCGCGTCCTGGCGGATATGGGCTATCTGCGCGAGATGGGTGAAGGGGTGCCGAGAATGTTTCAGGAGATGGAAACCTACGGACTTAATCCGCCGGAATTTTTCACCAATGGATTTATCTTCACCGTAACGCTTAGAAATGCGCCGGTCTACGACGACGACACTTTACGCTGGCTCAACCAATTTGCACCGTCGTCAGTCAACCAGAGACAGCGCCGCCTGCTCGCCTACGCCTATTGTCATGGCAAGACTTTCTCAACAACGGAATACGAGAGAATAGCGGAAGTCGATCGGGACACCGCCTATCGAGATATCCGCCTGATGGTTAAAAGCGGCATCGTGGCGCCGGTGAAACCGAAAAGCCGAAGCTACCGAATCATCGAGCGCTTGTAAGAGATCGATGTGGATTATTCCGATCTGATGAAATTGGCCAGCGGCCACGTCGAAGCCCGAATAGTTCAGGCGGCGTTAGAGCTGGAGATTTTCGAAAATATAGCAGGCCA
>DASUVS010000273.1:0-5637 GCA_036378835.1 Binatia bacterium
TCGCGCTCTAGTGGCGCGTTCGGCCTGGCTGCGCAGCTGCTGCTCCAAAGCAAGCGCTCGCTCGCGCTCGGCCTCGGCGTTTTTCTGCTCCGTGATGTCGGTGTTTGTGCCGAGCCAGCTGGCGATGCTGCCATCTTCGCCCCGGATTGGCAGAGCCCGGGACAGAAACCAGCGGTAGGTTCCATCCCTTCCGCGCAGGGGGTAGGTCTGCTCCCAGGGCGCGCCAGCATCGAAGCTGCGCTGCATGCTCTCAAGAACCCGTTGCAAATGATCGGGGTGATGCACCTTCTGCCAACCCCAGCCCCGAACCTCTTCGAAGCTGGTGCCGGTGTAATCGTACCATCGATCATTGAACCAATAACGGGCGAGGGTCCCGTCAGCCATCCAGGCGAGCTGGGGGATGGCGTTGACCAACGTGCGAAAGCGCGCCTCCTGCGCACGCAACTCCTCTTCGGCGCGCCGCCGAGCCTCAGCGGCCTCGGAAAGTTCGATGATGTGACGCAGGCTCGATGCCAATCGCTCGGCTGTGAGCGAGGCCTTGGGCAGATAATCCGCCGCGCCGGCCTTCATCAATTCGACCGCGATATCTTCATCGCCGCGTCCGGTGAAGATTACCACTGGCATGTTTGGCGCCACTTCTCTAATTTTCTGGAAGAGCGCGAGCCCTGCTACGCCGGGGATGTAATAGTCGAGAAGCACGCAATCGTAAGGCACTGAACGAATTGCTTGCAGCGTCTCCTGTGCCGAACTCGCATACTCGACGGTCACCGCAATACCGCACTGTTGCAAACAGCGCCGCACGGCGCGGCGGTCTAGCTCGTCATCCTCGACAACGAGGATACGCAGCGGCGCGCCGGCTTTCGAGGGCTCTCGGCTTAAGAGCGGCTGCCCGCCGGAAGTTTTAGAAGCGTCGTCGCTCATGGCAGTTCAACGAGCGTCCAATACTTGTTGAGTGTCACCATCAGCTCGGAAAATTCGGCGAACGTAACCGGCTTCACCAAGTAACCGGCAACGTTGAAATTGAAGGCGTCGATCTTGTCGCGGTCATTGTTGGACGTGGTGAGGACGACCACGGGCGTCGGCGCGAGCGCCGGATCCTTTCGCAGCTCGCGGAGGAACTCGATGCCGTTCATTTTGGGCATGTTGAGATCGAGTAGAACGAGGCGGCGGCCTTGCGGAATCTCGCCGCTGCGCAGCTTCTCGAGCGCCTCGAGACCATTGCCTGCCACGTAAAGCGGGTTGGTGATGTGGTTCTTGTCGAACGCGCGCTTCACGTTCATCACATCGACATCGTCGTCCTCAACCAGCAGGATGTTGAGAGATGAACTGTTCATGCGAGCGCCTCTTGTCGAATAGTCTTGGGCCAGATAAAGCGAAACGTCGCGCCCTGATTCGCAGAAGATTCCACAGATGTAGAGCCGCCCCGGGTCTCGACGATTTTTCGGACCACCGAAAGCCCGATGCCGGTGCCTTCAACCTTGTCGCGTGGCGCCAGAGTTTGGAAAATGCCCCAGATCCGCTCGTGGAACTCCGGATCGATGCCGGGGCCGTTGTCGCTCACCGAGAACTCGAACGCATCCCCGAGATCCCGCCAACCGATGCGAACGACTACGTCAGAGCGCTCGACCCTCGTGTGTTTCAGCGCGTTGCCGATAAGGTTTAGGAACACCTGCTGCAGCGGCACGCGTTCGGCGGTCACATTGGGCATCTGCGACGGCACCTCGATGATAGCCTCTTCCGGCGGAGCCAAGAGCTCGATGACCTCGCGCACCAGCGCGCCGGTGTCAATCCGTTCTGGCGAATTCAACATCCGGCCCGCGCGCGCGTAGGCCAGGATGCCGTCGATCAGCGCCTCCATGCGGTGCACGCGCCCTTGCAGCAGGCGCATGTGCTCGGCGGATTCGGCGCCAAGCTGCTCGCCGGTATCGTCCTGAATCCACTGTGCCAGGTTAGCAATGCCGCGCAATGGAGCTTTTAAATCATGGGATGCGACGTACGCGAACTGATCGAGCTCTCGGTACGCATCGATGGCGGCCGCGGCGGAGCGCTCCGCCGCCTCCCGCGCCGTTTTCGCATCGGCAAGCGCCGCCCCGAGTTCCTCGTTCCTGTGATGGAGCGTCTCGGCCAAAATGCGCAACTCCTCGGCCTGAGTTTCAAGCTCGATTGCTTGTTCCTGAAGCCGCTCATTGAGTTCGGCCAGCTCAGCGCTGCGGCGCTCGGCTTCAGCATGGGCCGCCTGTTCGGCAGCGAGCCGGCGCGCCTGCGTTTCGGCCTCGCGACGGGCGGTGAGATCACGGGTGACTTTAGCAAATCCAACCAGCCGCCCTTCGCTGTTGCGCAATGCGGTAATCACCACATTGGCCCAGAAGCGCGACCCATCTTTGCGCACGCGCCAGCCTTCGTCCTCGAAACGCCCTTCGAGCGCAGCCACTTCCAATTCGTGCTGTGGAAAACCGTCCGCGACCGCCTCGGGCGGGTAGAACAAGGTGAAGGAACGGCCGAGAATTTCATCGGCGGTATATCCCTTGATGTGCTGCGCGCCTTCGTTCCAGCTCGCGACATGGCCTTCGGGATCAAGCATCAGAATAGCGTACTCCTTGACGCTCTGGACCAGCAGGCGGAAACGCTCCTCGCTACGCCGCAGCGCTTCTTCGGTGTTGCGCCGATCACTTAGATCTCGGGTTACTTTGGAAAAACCGGTTACCTCTCCGTGATTGTTCCGAACCGCGCTGATCACGACATTGGCCCAGAACCGTGATCCATCCTTGCGCAGCCGCCATCCCTCGTCTTCGATGCGTCCCTCGCGAGCCGCGACTTCGAGCTCCCAAGCCGGTTTTCCCGAAGCGATGTCCTCAGGTGGATAGAAGGAAGAAAAATGCCGCCCGATGATCTCTTCTCCCGTGTATCCCTTGATGCGCTGCGCCCCTGGGTTCCAGCTTGTAATGTAACCTTTGGCATCCAGCGCAAAGATGGCATAGTCCGATACACTCTCTACCAGCCGGCGGTATAAATCAGAGGAGTCTTGCGGTTTCGTCGTAGACATTGCGCTGGGGTCGATTGTCCTCCTTCAAGTTGCGAGCGCCTGCCCGCTCAGTTGAGGCGGTCTACGGGCGATAACTGAAGATCGTTCACCAGTCAAGTCGGATCAGACTTAATCGTTTACGCTGTAACATTCCGGGCCCGGCAGTTCAATAATCGGACCCGTTTGCGGCGCAACCTCAATATTGAAAATGCCGTCAAATTCGCTCTCTTAGGTGTCAGGAGGAGATCCGTTTCCGACAGTGATGGGAGAGCTGTTCCAGTCCAACTGCGAGCACCTTTTATCTCATCGATGGGCAACTATTCGACTCACACAAAACGGGATTTGGCGTGTTATGATCAGGCTATGAAAACAGTCAAACGAGGGCAAGAAAACTCGCAAGACTCAGCGATTCGCCAGCCTTTGCTGGAGTTCCGCCATGCCTTGCTCGATTTGCATAAACAATTGATCGATTCCGAACGCGCGGTTTACGAAGCCGATGTCGGACCGGTGCAATCGCCGCATCATTTCTTTCAGCTTCTAACCAGTGACCCGTGGTTTGCCTGGCTGCGCCCGGTATCGCAACTGATCGTTATGATCGACGAAGTTCTCGATGGCCCGGAACCGTTAACCAACAATAATATCGACGCCGTGATCATGGAATCGGTATTTCTGCTGGTACCGGCGAAAGCCGAAGGCGAATTCAGCACGCGTTATCTGGCCGCCTTGCAGCGCGATCCCGCAGTCGTGCTCGCCCATGCGCAAGTGGCCAAGCGAATCCCTCCCGGCAAGCCGCGAGCGTAGAAAGCCGGTTCGGCGCATGCTCTGCGGCTTAGCAGACGGGTCGGATCCGAGCGCCGAGATCAGAAGCTAAACGCAACACCAAACGTCAGTACTATTTTTTGTAGAGGGCATCGATATAGCCGCTTTTGTCGAGCTCCCTGATGAAAGTCGAATCAGCGAAGTTCTCCGGATTAGCCGCCTTGCCTTTTAGTTCTGCATTCAAGATGGTCTTGATGCCCTCGAGGGAAGGATACTGTTTTTTTGGCAGAACCGACTCGCTGAGCAGATTTTCCCAGGTTTTTTCGAGGACATCGCGATCGACGTTACGGCCGATATATTTCGCCAGCGCTTTAATGGAAGCTTCTTTATCGGTGTAGATCCGATGGACGGCATCCACCTGGGATTTGACATAACGCCTGACGACGTCTGAATGCTCGCGAATATATCTCCTGGTGGTCGCGGCGCTGGTATGCTGGTAAACCAGACCCAGTTTTGGCAGATCGGCTAGAATATTCATGCCCTTCTTCTGGGCAATGATGCTGGCGGGCGGCTGAACCACCGTCGCCTGCACTCTGCCTGAAAGGGCGGCATCGACCCGTGCGGTGGTGCTGCCGATCTGGACGATCGTTACATCCTTACCTGGCGTCAGGCCCACTTTAGATAAAGCGTACCGGGCGATGAAATCCGAAGAGGAACCGAAGCGACTGATCGCGACGGAGCCGCCTTTGAGCTGCTCCGGTGTTTTTATTTCAGGCCGTCCCATCAAATAGTAATTCAGCGAGGTGACGCCGCCGACAATGAGAACGGCGTCTGACCCGGCCGCAGCGGAATGGACGACGGCAGGTCCCGCCAATTGGGCGATGGGCGTATCAGCCGCAATCAACGCCATGACCGCGGTCGTGCCGCCGGAAAAAAACACCAGCTGAACGTCCAGCCCGTTCTTTTCAAATATCCCGGCATCTTTGGCGATCCAGGCCGGCAGCGCATCGCCGCTGATGGCGCTGTAGCCAACATTGATGCGGGTCAGCTGGCCACGAACCGGAGTGCTCCAGATAACCGCTAACGTCAAAGAGAGAAGTGAGAGCGCAAAGCGTATGGTGTTGATCATAGCGGCTCCTTACTGTTGAGCTGCGGCACGCCGCAGGGTCAGTAGATATCTTGCGCCGGAAACCATGAAAGGACGCTATACCTTGACCATCTGCAAGGTCAAGGAACAAGGCAGTATGGGTTTTCGCGCGCGGTGTAAAGGCTTGCAACTTCGTTTTAATTGGAAGCTGATGCAGAGCTGGAAGCGCAGCAGCGAATTCGGTTGTCGTGCTGGAAAACGCGCGCGATCACAGCTAAAATATGCGATTCTAACATTTGATACGCGCACGTTTACTCTACTCGGGTTTTGCAATGATCAAGATCAACCAACTATCCAAGTCGTACTTTGCTCGCGAGCTCTTTACCGACGTCAGTTTACAAATAAATGCCGGCGATCGTTTGGGCTTAGTGGGCCGAAACGGTCACGGCAAAACGACCTTATTTAAGCTTATCTTGGGACAGGAAGAGCCGGACTCGGGCACGATCACGATTCCGCGTAATTATCGCATTGGCCATCTCGAGCAACATCTGAACTTTACCGAGCCGACGATATTGGCGGAAGCGGCGTTAGGACTGCCGGAAGATGAATCTCATTCCCTCTATAAAGCGGAAGCCATCCTGTTCGGCCTGGGGTTTTCCGCCGGCGATCTGGAAAAAGCGCCGGGAGAATTTTCCGGCGGTTTCCAAATTCGTATCAATCTGGCCAAACTCCTGGTTTCCGAGCCCAACCTGCTTTTGCTCGACGAGCC
>DASUVS010000274.1:0-5372 GCA_036378835.1 Binatia bacterium
TCTCTAGGAGCTATATGGACGTTCAAGATCTCGCCAAACGTATTCGAGACACATGCATTGAAGCGGTCCTGCAGGCATACGAGGATGCCGGTGTACAGGGCCTCTGTGCGGAGGGACAGTGGGAAGCGGCTGTCGACGCCCTGAGGACCGTTGATCTCGCGCCGCTACTAAGTGAACTGAAAGAGCCGCTCGCAGACTGATCGTCCCTCGTAGCGCATCGCGTGATTAGTTCCGGCTGGGATAAGTGATCCCTTGCAAGCGGATCGCCAGGAATGTTGAACGTCGCGGCGGACCTTGATTGCGGCGCGAAGACATCGAATCCGCGGCAATCAAAAAATCGGCAGCGAAGAAAAATGCTAGTCGAGACACCGCAAAGAACCGGTGACGATTGCCGATATTCAATTGATTTATGTTTTCTCGTTACGATATAACCGCCATGAATGCTTTGATTCGACGGTTACGGCCCTCGAACAATGCCAAAATTTCCAACGAAAAAGGACCTCCTATGAAGCAACATATTTTTCTTCTTGCCGCCGTCGCGGCGCTCGGCGTGGCCAGCAGCGATTCGAGTCAGAGCATCGGCGCCGAGCGCGCGCAGGCCAATTCGGCAATGAGTTTTTTTGTTACCAGCACTGGGAGCAAGACAGCCAACCTGGGCGGGCTGAGCGGCGCGGATAAGATTTGTCAGGGACTGGCAGACGCAGTCGGTCTCGGCAATAAGACTTGGCATGCCTATCTGAGCGTCGAGCACGATTCCAATAACGGCAACAAGGCGACCGACGCACGCACTCGCATCGGCACCGGGCCTTGGTCCAATGCCAAAGGTGTTGTAGTCGCGAAGGATCTTGACGAGCTGCACGCGCGCAAAGGCGACGCCGACGTCTTTCTCGACGAGCACGGGCAGCGCGTCCCCGGCAATTGGCCGGATTCACCAAAACCAGTGGTGCATGACATTCTGACCGGCTCGACGGCAGACGGTAAGGTCACGGTTGGAAAAACGTGCGACGACTGGACGTCGGAATCTAAAGATCAACAGGCTCAGGTGGGTCACTCGGACGGCCTCGGACCAGGCGGTGACCCGTCGGGGAGATACGCCAGTTGGAACTCATCCCATGAGAACGGAAGTTGTGCCGATACCGCTCCGCGCGGAGGCGGCGGCCGGCTTTACTGCTTTGCGACGAAATGACGCGATCATCGCTTGAGACGGTCAGCGCGGCCAAATCTATAGTCTTTGCCGCGATCGTTGGGGTAATTTATTTCATAGTTGGTGAAGTGGCCCAGGAAGCGCTACCAGATCCATTGCTTTACAGACTCTTCTCTTAATAGCCGCGTGATTTGCTCTTGATCTTCTCAGTGCCTTCGGCGCCGGCAGCCTTTTCTTGACTGGTTCCAACCGGCTGGTATACGGTTTTGCTTGCTCGATAATGTGCCATGCCGCAAACTGAGGAGGCCAATCCATGTTCTTGAGGAAATCACTCGTAGTCACATGTGCCGCGCTGCTGTCTTTAGCATCCGCGGCTAGCGCCGCGGAAAAACTAAGTCCCGGCAAGGAAAAGGAATTCCTGTTCAAAGTCGTGGAACGCAACAGCAAGGCAATCGCCCTACTGGGCGACAACATCTATTATTTTGCCGAGCTCGGGTTGCAGGAGTTTGAGACTGCGAAACTGATGACGCAGATCCTCGAAGACGCCGGCTTCAAGGTGCAACGCGGGATCTCGGGAATGCCTACTGCATTCATGGCGACCTACGGTTCGGGTCAGCCGGTGATCGCGATCCATACCGAATACGACACCACACCGGGCAATTCGCAGACACCGGGTGTGCCGGAGCACAAACCGCTTGTCGAGGGCGCTCCCGGCCACGCCGAAGGGCACAATGTCAACGCGGCGGTTATGGTCGGCGCGGCGTTCGCGGTGAAAAAAGCGATGGACGAATACAAACTGCCGGGTACGCTAAAAGTTTTTGGCGCGCCGGCCGAAGAACTTTTAATTCCTCGCCCCTACTTCGTCCGCGATGGCTACTTCAAGGATGTCGACGTGGCATTTCACACTCACATCGGCGAAGAGCTGAGAACGGAATATGGTCTGAGGCAGTACGCTCTGATCTCGGCGGAATTCACGTTCAAAGGCCAGAGTGCCCACTCGGCGTCGGCGCCCTGGGCGGGCCGCGATGCGCTGGATGGGGTCGAGCTGATGAGCATGGGTTTCGATAAGCTGCGCGAGCACTTGGAGCCCACACATCGAAGTCATCGCGTGATCAATTACGGCGGCGATCAACCCAACGTCATTCCAGGACTGGCGAAAATCTGGTGGTTTTTCCGCGAATCAACCATCGATAAGGCTCAAGCCAATTTCGAGAAAGCCAAGAAAGTCGCTCAAGGCGCGGCTACCATGACGGATACGGAATATAGTGTTCAGGTATTCAGCGCAATCTGGCCGACGCGCGGCAACCGGACACTGGCGGAAGTGACGCAGAAAAACGTCGAGCTGGTCGGCATGCCTAAATGGACCGAGGAAGAACAAAATTTGGCGAAGGCGTTGCAGCGCAACCTTAAAGGCAAGGAAGAGGGACTGCACAAAGAGATTTCGCCGCTGCGCGAATCGCGCCAGGGGGCGTCGTCGAACGATGCCGGAGAGGTGACATGGATCGTGCCGACGGGCCGAGTCACTTTTCCCAGCAACATCCCAAATATTCCGAATCACCACTGGGCCGCCGGCGTCGCGCCTGCGACTTCGATCGCGCACAAAGGAGCGGTAGCCGGCGCTAAAGTCCTGGCCGCTTCCATCGTCGATTTCCTGATCGATCCCAAGCTGGTGGAGGAAGCAAAGACTACTTTCAAAAAGGAGACGGCTGGATTTCAGTACAAGTCTTTTCTACCGCCGGAGCAAAAGCCGCCGACGTATTTGAACAAGGAGCTTATGGAACGTTACCGTCCGCTGCTCTCCAAGTACTATCTCAAAGACAAGCCGAACTTTGAATGAGCGTGTCGGAATCAGAATGCGCTCCATGATCTGAAGCAATGCGGCGCGACTCGACCCGTACCTTCCCTGCCCATTGCCCGACCGCGACTGAAATGGAGCCTAACGATCGAGACGCGAATGTGCGTAGCGCCACGAATCTGCCGAGACCCTGAGCAAGCCATCAAAGGGTGTGTCCAGCTCTAACACCGCAAACATGGCGCACCAACCGACAGCGCGCGAACGCACAGAACCGTAAGAACTCTCCTGTCCCACGGAAAAACCCATCCGGTAAGCTCGCAGAGGTAATGGTAAGCCAGAACAGGACGTTGACGTTTGATTGCTTGATTGCATTTAGCTTGCGAATAAACCGACATCCATAGTACGAGAGCAATGAAATATAGAGTAATGGAGGCTCCATGAATCAGGCCGATGCCGGACTGCCGCAGATTTCCGTGAATGAGCGTGATCGACGCTATGGTTTGATCCGACAGGAAATGAGAAATGCAAATATCGATTGCGCGATTGTGACGGGTACCAATCTGTTTTATCTCACAAACGGTATTCCCGGTGAAATGTTCGGTTTGCTGCCTGCGACAGATGATCTTCCGACGTTGATTATCAATTTTCGCCAACTGGCCGATATTTCCGTCGATGTGCTGCTAAACATGCAAGAGTGGATTCAGGATATCAGGGGCGGTGTGGATGGTTCACAGGTTATCGCACGGATCAAGGAGCTCAAGCTGGAGAAAGCAACCTTGGGGTTGGCCGGCTACGCCACTATCAATCAGGCTTTTTATGCTCAACTTCAAAAAACCTTCCCCGAGGCCAAGTTTGCCGACGTATCCAGCATTTTTACCAATGCAAGAACTATCAAAAGCGAAGAGGAAATTGCCATGATCGACATGGCAAACAGGATTTTCGATCGGGCGGTGGAAAGAGTCTGCGAAGTCACCAGGCCGGGCATGCTGGGCCGACGGGTGCTGCAGGAAGGTATCAACTCGATGTGGGCAGCGGGCGGCGATATGCATTCAAGTTTTAACCTACATTTTGGTCCCGTGCCGAAGCAAAACCCGGTGCTCATGCAAATTTCCCTCGATCGAGTGATCCAAAAGGGAGACATCGGAACTCTCACGGCCCACGCCGAATATCGTCACTATGCCGGCCACAGCGATCACCAGTTGTCGGTCGGTGAACCGAAGCCCCTACATCGGGAATTGTTCCAAGCAGTATTGAACGTGAGAGAGAAAGTTCTTAGCACCGTCAGAGAGGGCCTATCCCATTTGGACGTGGTGGAATCATACCGCAAAGCTGTGGCGGAGACCGGATTTCGATCCTCGCCACATTCGCAGACTCATCAATATGGCATCGATGTTCCCGAATTTCCTGGACCGGCGTTCAACATTCCGGATCCGTCAAAGGAACAACTCAGTAAGACCCTCGGCTTGGGTTTTAGAGGAAGTAATTTCACGTTGAAAGCAGGCATGGTCTACAGCATCTCGCCGACTTTGCTCGCCCATTCGGGGGACGACACCATGCTGGCAGGCACCACGGTAGTTGTCACTAAAGACGGCTACCGTGAGCTAGGCGATCGCAAACTGGAATTGTCTGTTTGTGCATGACGAAATTTCTCGCGCACAGTGATGGGGTGCTGCAAGCGAGCGGAGATCAAAAGCCGACACAACAGCAATGCTAATCGCCAAACCGTGAACTACGAGGGATCCTTCAGTGACAATCTGGTATCGGCGATCAAGCGCTTTCGCGAGAGAGCCACCGCTAACTCGTACTTTGTGGCGGTCCGAGACAGGGATAGCTTTTTGCTTTGCCAATCGGCGCTTTGTCGGTAGTTGAGTGATGTCAGAGAAGATCTACAACACACAAGTTTTGATAGTCGGGGCTGGTCCGGTTGGACTAGCGTTGGCTCTCGAGCTGGGTTTGCGCGGAATCAACTGCCTAATCGTCGAACAGCGTGACGGAAAAGTCACATTGCCCAAGATGAATACGGTCAGTACGCGAACGATGGAATTTTGCCGGCGCTGGGGCGTCGCTGCGAAAATCAAGCAGGCCGGCATCGGCGAAGACTATCCACTCGACATTCGATTCATCACCAGCATGGCCGGCTACGAACTGCTGCGCTTCCGCTACCCGACCTATCGCGAGCGCGGCAAGCTCGATTATACGCCGGAGGGCAACTGTGTCTGCTCGCAGCTCTGGTTCGATCCGATACTGCTCGAGCGAACGCGCTCGTTTCCAAACGTCGAGGTGCATCTGCGGACTCGCTTGGAATCATTATCGCAGTCGGAGCAACTCGTAACTGCGGAGCTGCTCGATGTCGAAACCAATCAGCGGAAAACCGTGCGCGCGCCGTATTTGATCGGCTGCGATGGCGCCGACAGTTCGGTGAGAGAACTTTCA
>DASUVS010000275.1:0-9681 GCA_036378835.1 Binatia bacterium
ATGCGGCTTCTCGGGATACTAACTGGCGGGCATTTCGTGATCCATTGGTTTCAGCAGTTTTTTCCTGTCATTCTACCTTCGATCAAATCGGGTCTGTCATTGACTAATATAGAAGTCGGCGCTTTGACGTCGGCGCAGCAGATGATCATGGGCTTGGGCCAGCTCCCCGTGGGCTTGCTCGCCGATTCAATGGTACGCCATCGCGCCAAGATGCTGGGACTGTCGTTGGTAGCGATGGGCGCTGCCTATTTTCTCTTGGGATCTCCGGGTTTTGTCTGGGCCCTACTCGGCTCGGGGTTGATCGGTTTAGGCACGGCGCTCTGGCATCCGACCGCTGCTGCATCGTTGTCGAATCGTTTTCCGGAACATCGTGCAACCGCCCTCTCGATTCACGGCACAGGAGCAACCATCAGCGATACCCTCACGCCGCTGTTTGTCGGCGCGTTGCTGGCGAGTTTCTCTTGGCAGAACGTCGCACGCCTGCAATTGTTGCCAGGACTGTTGTTCGCGGTGTTGGTCTGGCGCGCTCTTGCCGAGGCCTTCAGCGATGGCGACCCGCGTCCACGCCAAGGATCAACTCAAATCCGCGAGGTGATGGGCGTGGTCCGAAACCCCGCTTTCCTCGGAGTATCGGCAGCCACGGGGTTGCTCTCGATGGGCCGTTTGGTGATTTTGACTTTTCTGCCCATCTATCTTCAGGAACACCTGCATTATTCAGCCTTCGCGCTGGGAGTTTTCGTCGCCTTGATGCACGCTCTCGGCACAATTTCGCAACCCGCCTTGGGCCTTTTGTCCGATCGCTTTGGCCGCAAAACCGTGCTGATGCCTTCATGCCTATTGCTGGGTTTGTTCTTTGCGCTGCTGGCGGTCGTACCCGCGGGAATTCCTCTGGCGTTAGTGATCATTGCCATCGGTCTTTTTTTCTACACCCTTTTCAACATCATGAATGCCGCGGTAATGGATGTCGCCGGGGCCGCGGTACAGGCGTCGACCTACGGACTCATGACACTCATCACGCAGCTGGTGGTGATTCCGACGCCGATGGTTACCGGATATTTGATCGGCGAATTTGGCATCAAGTTCTCGTTTGTTCTGGCGGGAGTTTTTCTTATCATCGCCGGCCTGGTACTCGCGCCATTGAAACTCTACCGCGGATCGCGCGCTTGATATGCGCTGAATGCAGAAAGTCTTGCGCGCCAACTCTGAGAGCTTTTGATTTGGACTCTGCTGCATCGGCGGGAATTTCAGGCGGCGATTCTTCGCATCGTGTTTGACGAGCCCCTCCATCGTCTGGCATAAAACATAAGACGCCTTTTCTCCGCCATGAAACTTTCCCGCGCCAAGGTTTTACTGCTCTCCACGGCTGTCGTCACTATGACTTCCATCGGGATGAGCTCGTTTAGTCTGTTCCTTAGGCCCATGGAAGCGGATTTCGGTTGGTCGCGGTCAATGGTGACCCTGCCTTATATGTTTGCCATGCTCGGTTGGGGCGCCGGCGCGGTTCTGTTCGGCAAGCTCGCCGACGATTACGGCGCGCGACGGGTGATTCTGGGCGGCATCCTGCTCATGGCCAGTGGATTTTTCGGTATGAGCCTGTCGAGAAATGTCTGGCAACTTTCACTCACGTATGGCCTGATGGTGGGCATAGCTATGGGCGCATGCGGGCTGGCAATCGCGTCGCTTTTGGTTTCGCAACACTACGAGTCCAAGAGTCGCGGCCTGGCAGTGAGCGTGCTGCAAACTTCGGCTCCGCTAAGCCCGCTTCTTTTCGCGGCGCCGCTTTATTTTTTGATCAACCGGTTTGGCTGGCGCGCCGGCGCTTTATCGACAGCGGTCCTGCTCATTGCTGTGGCATTACCCCTGGCATGGCTGGGCGCACGCGAGCCGCATGGTTCCGGCGTCCGACGGGCGCGCCTCGGCTGGAGGGCGTGTCTTCCCTACCTGCGCAACCGTTCCGTGCTGGTCATGTTCGCAGCGCGTTTTTCCTGCGGCGTGGCTTTCTTTCAGATCGCTCATCTGGTGGCGCTGGCATTGAGCAAGGGCTTCACCAACGCCACCGGCGCCGCCGCAGTCAGCGTATTCGGAGCCGCGGCGGCGGCATCGGCGCTGCTCTTCGGCTGGCTCTCCGACCGCTACGGCAGGGCTCAGATGCTCGCTCTTAGCTATATCGTGCGTGGGGTTGGCACATTTTTCTTATCGTTTGACGTTCCCAACGAGCTGGTATTTTTCATCCTCGTTGCTGTGGCCATCGGTCCGACCTTTGGCACCGTGGCTGTTCAAAATGTAATGTTTTATGAAATCGCCGGGCCGCGACTTGCCGGAGTCATTCTCGGCCTTAGCTTCATTGTGCACCAAATCGGCTCGGCGGGCGGACCCATGTTCGCCAGTGTCGTCTTTGATCGAACCGGCAGCTACGACGGCTTCATGGCCGTGATGGCCCTAATTCTGATCGCCGCCGGCGGACTGGTCTACAGCAACATCAACCAGCAGACGCAGTTTCCCGAATTGGTTTTTGGGTCGAGCCCGGCACGCTCGTAAAATCAATTGCGCGCGCTTACGGATCTGCACTGCGGATCATCAATCTTGCTGATCAGGCCGGACAGGAGCCCGGCGCGATTTCTTTTCAGCCAGATGGCGCTTATCGGCGAGCAGCTTGAGCTTGGCTCGCCGCGAGCGCTTTCTTTTTTGACGCCGGATCTTAGCAATCTCTTGCTCTTCAGCGGATTGCGCTCCCTTGATCTTTGACTCGATTTTATCAAGCAGGATGCGACGGGCAAGAAATCGATTAAGGGCTTGCGAACGTTCCTGCTGGCACTTGACCCGTATACCGGTGGGCCGGTGATGAAGAAGGACGCACGAGGATACCTTGTTGACATTCTGGCCGCCTGCTCCCGACGAGCGAACAAATTGTTCTTCCAGGTCCTGCTCTCGGACACCTAAGGCTCGCATTCGAGATTGCAGTAGTTTCTCTTTTTCGGAAGAGACCGGATTTCCTGACATGATCGAGCTCCGGGAAACGCGGGAAAGAACTAAAGCTGGCGAGCAGAAAAGAGTTTTTCAAATTCGCCGCCATCGAGCCAGATACCTCGGCAATCGGCGCAGGCATCGATAATCACGGATCGATTGATACTGCTGTAGACTCGTAAAAGTTCTGAGTCATCGCGCGGGCAGAAGCCTTTTTTGCCTTCCAGCGCTTTGGTATCGCGTCCCCGCCGCAGCGAAGATAAATGGCGAGCATCTTGTTCAAGCAGTTGGCTGAGCTCCCGCGCGTCGAACCAAATTCCGCTGCAAGACGAGCAGCGCTCCAAGGCCACTCCTTCTACCGAAAATACATTCATAGTCTCAGTACGGCATTTTGGACATCTCATTGCACTCATGCCTCATCCTTTCATCTTTTGTGGAACAGTAAAATCGTAAATGGTAGGCCGGAAACTCGCGAAAGATTAATCTAAGAAGGCTACCCATTCGAATACAAAATCGTATGCGTTTGCGTGTTAATGCAATTTATTCTCGTCATCTGAATGATCGGATCAACGTCTACAAAATAATATAGCTAATTTTCCGCATCGACGAATTCGGTCAGCGACGCCACCCATCGAGGCGGTGACCTAACATCTGTGTTTACAACGCTCGCGTTTCTGTGCGTCTTCCCTTTATATCATTGCACCGACAACGAATCTGAAGCTTGAAGCCCTCTCCATCGTCAAAGACTACAACGGTGGTCTGAGTCGGGGGACCCGCATTGACCAACAGAGGTGTAGTCCGGTGCAGGATAAACCTGCAGTGAAGTGCGGCCGCCAGACCCAAAGTATGCTCTCAAGGTAATATAGACGCCGTTTAAAGTACCATAAATCAAGAAGATTCCTTTTTGGGAGTTTACTGGCATTGTTGTTGCGTTGCGCACCATTGCTACTCATATAGCCTTTTCGTATTCTTTCGTCTAAATGATGCGGTTTGATTTTCTATAGGAGAAACACCAGTGAATATGCCGCTAGTGAATATGCCGCTGCCGCAATTTTCCGAACAGTTTCCTGAATCGTTGGAATCTCTGCCACTATCGAGCCGTCACGACTCCACGCCGCTAAACGGTTCGGAAAAGATCACCGCGCAAGGACGTTTTTTCTTCAACAATCATGAAAAGTTTTTCTTGAAAGGAGTCACCTACGGCCCTTTTGCTCCTTCACTTCATGGTGATCCATTTCCGGAAGCAGCACGTGTCGAGACCGATTTTACATTGATGAGGAAGCTCGGAGTCAACTGCTTCCGCACCTTTACGCCGCCGCCCGACTGGCTTCTCGATATGGCCGGAGCCTCCGGCCTGAGGGTTATCGTCGGCATTCCTTGGGCTCAACATATATCTTTTCTTGATTCACCTCGCACGAAGTCTGAAGTTCGTAAAACCATTGTCGGCAGCGTTGAGGCCTGCAAGCGACATCCCGCGACGTTCGCCTATTTGATCGGCAATGAGATTCCCCCGGACATCGTACGCTGGCACGGCGCGCAACGGATGCGATCGTTCCTCGGCAGCTTATTCAAAGCAGCGAAAGCAAGCGATCCGGACCGGTTCGTGAGTTACGCCAATTTTCCTTCTACTGAATACTTGGAGATAGATTTTACCGACTTTTTGGCTTTCAACGTCTATCTTCACCGCGAACAGGATTTCCGCCGGTACCTTTTTCACCTTCACAATTTAGCCGGCGATCGGCCGTTGGTGCTGACGGAGATTGGCATTGACTCGGTGAGCCAAGGGCTCAACTTTCAGGCCCAAGCAATGTCCTGGCAATTGCGCGTGAGCTTCGAAACAGGCGTTGCCGGCACCGTGATCTTCTCATGGACCGATGATTGGCATGCGTATTCGGGCGCTGACGGATTTCAGGTTGACGATTGGGCTTTCGGTTTAGTTGATCGTAACCGGCGGCCCAAACCAGCTTACTGGGAAGCAAAAAAGTACTACGTTAATACGCTCCCGGCGGCTCTCAACGAATATCCCAAAGTTTCTGTGGTGGTATGCGTGTATAACGGCGAACGCACAATAAACGCCTGCCTCGCCTCATTAGAAAAGCTCAACTACAAAAATTATGAAGTTATTGTAGTAAACGATGGCTCCACTGATCGAACACAGGAAATCGCCGAAAGCTATGGCTACGTTCGTCTCATCAACCAGGAAAACAAAGGACTCAGCGAGGCGCGCAACGTCGGTATTCAGGCTGCCACAGGCGATATCATTGCCTTTACCGATGCCGATTGTATGGCCGATGAAGATTGGCTGAGCTATCTGGTCGCCCGTTTTCAATCGTCCGAATTCGGCGCTGTCGGCGGCCCGAATCTCGCTCCGCCCGACGATTCAAAGATCGCCGCATGCGTCGCCTTATCGCCTGGCGCTCCGGCCCATGTGCTTTTGGACGATGAGATAGCCGAACACATACCCGGATGCAATATGGCATTCCGGCGGGAAGCGTTGGAAGCAATCTCAGGGTTCGATCCGATTTTCCGCGCCGCCGGCGACGATGTGGATGTTTGCTGGCGGCTTCAGAATAAAGGTTACAAGATCGGCTTCAGCCCGGCGGCGCTGGTGTGGCATTTTCGCCGCAATACGGTGCGAGATTACTTAAAACAGCAACGCGGCTATGGCAAGGCCGAGACTTTGCTATTCTTCAAACATCCAAGTCGTTTCAACGTGCTTGGTCAATCGCGTTGGTTCGGCAGAATCTACGGCGATCTCTCGTCTTTCCTGTCGAGCCGCCAGCCGAGGATTTACTCCGGGGTATTCGGACGTGGACTTTTTCAAACGCTCTACCAACCACCGCCTTCCGTCCTAGCATGTCTACCGATGACTCTTGAATGGAACTTGCTTTCTCTCGCACTCATAGCGTGCGCGTTTATTTTTGGCGGCTGGTTCTGGCTTGGACTCGCGCCATTCGGCATTACGGTAGCGCGATGCCTGGCAAGCGCGCTACGCGCTCGCGTCCCCCGAGCTTACCGGGGCGGGGCGGCAACTCTGCTGATAACATTTCTCATTTTCGTGGGCCCATTCTTTCGAACTCTCGAGCGCTACCGCTGGCGCATTCGCAGACTGCGCGAGGTCAAGCGGGTCGAGTGCAACGGCCCGCGACAGTCGCCGCGCATCTCGCTGCGCGAACGGGCCTTTTATCTGTCGTACTGGAACGAGGCAGGCCAGGAAAAAGAAAGCCTGCTCGGCGCCGCAATGGACTTTCTTGTGCCGCGAAAGTATCTCATCGCCATGGATCAAGGATGGAGCCAATGGGATCTGGAAATTTGCCAAGGGCCGTGGGCAAAAGCTCAAGTCAAAACCGCGGTGGAAAATCATGGCGGCTCAAAGCGGCTTTTGCGTGTGCGCTGCGCTCTTAGGATGTCAAGGGTTTCGCTGATCTGCCTTTCGCTCTACGCGGTATTGACAACGACCGCCGCTTTCCTGGCGACGCCGCAGATTGCACTGGCGACACTTGCTATCGGGCTGATTCACGGGGGCGCGATCCTTTATCAAAAATTCCGCCTCGGCCACGTGCTCTATCATGTCATGGAATCTTTAGCGCACAAACTCGAGTTCGTGCCTGTCGCAAAGTCATCGCCAGAAGTGCTGTGACAGAATCCGCCCTCTTTAGGCAACCCTTATGAAGCGCACGGTTCGTTCCTACCTAAAGCCGTATTGGCCGGCCTTCGTTCTAGCCCTCGGTCAGGTTTTCCTCATCAGCGCGTTGGAGCTTCTCAAGCCATGGCCGCTGAAAATCATTATCGACAATATTTTGAGCGACAATCCCTTGCCGTTGGGATTCGCTCGCGACTGGTCTTCAGAGACCCTTCTTATAGCCGCTTGCGCCGGCTTAGTCGTTATTTACATCCTGCTGGGCGGTGTGCGCTTCTTGAATGATTGCGCAACAGTCCGAATTGGCCAAGGCATGGTTAACGACCTTCGTCGAGACCTGTACAGCCGGATTCAGCGCCTGTCGCTCTCCTTTCATACCCGCCAGCAGGTCGGCGACCTTATGTATCGGATTACCGCCGACACTATGTGCATTCAGGCGCTTACCATGAATGGGTTTTTCTCAGTCCTCTCAGCCTCAGTGCTGCTGGCAGGAATGTTCGTGGTAATGCTCTCGCTCGATACCTCTCTCACTTTACTGGCTTTGGCTGTGTGCCCGGCACTCTTCGTTGCCATCGGGCTTCTCAATAGGAAGATGTCCTCGGCAGCTGCGCATGCTCGTCAAAAGGAGAGTTTAGTCTATTCGCTCCTGCAGCGGACGCTCTCAGGAATACGCATTATCCAGGCTTTTACCAAAGAAGAGGACGAGGAGCGGCGTTTTGTCAAAGCAAGCACCGAGAGTCTGGCAGCCGATTTGCGGCTCTACAACCTACAAAATTTCTATTTTGCCGTCGTAAATGTCACGATCGCTGCCGGAACTGCCGCGGTTCTGTGGGTAGGCACCCGCCACGTTCTATCAGGACAGCTTTCGGTTGGCGATATGGTTGTATTTACCTCGTATCTTGCTTCCCTCTACGTCCCGCTGAACAACATCTTCGAAACTTATGGGCTGGTGCAGAGCGCAAAAGTTGGGGTCCGGCGAGCGTTTGACATTCTGGACACGGAACAGAGTATGCCCGAAGGCCACAGGAATCTTGGAAAACACCGGGCGAAAGGCGAGATCTCGTTTGAACAAGTTTCGTTTGGATACGACTCTGCCCGAGCCATTTTAAAACATATCGATTTTCGCGTCGCGCCGGGTCAAAAGATTGCGATTGTCGGCCCGACCGGCGCCGGGAAGTCCACGTTGGTGAGCCTCCTGCCGAGATTTTACGACCCGCAATCGGGACGGATAACTATCGATGGTGTCGACATACGCGAATTTCGATTGAAATTTCTGCGTCGCAATATAGCTATGGTTCTCCAACCGCCGCTGGTCTTTCCCTTTAGCATCCGTGAAAACATCGCTTATGGTCGACCGGAGGCGTCTCTGGAAGACGTCATCAGCGCGGCTAAGGTGGCTCAGGTTCATGATTTCGTCGAGCAACTTCCCGACAAGTACGAAACTATGATCAGCGAACAAGGATTCACTTTATCCGAGGGACAGAAATTGCGTCTCACCATAGCGCGCGGCATCTTACTTGATGCGCCTATACTGATTCTGGACGAGCCCACTTCTTCCGTGGATTCGGAAACCGAAACGCTTATTATGGATGGGCTGGAGCATCTGATGGACGGCAAGACCACTTTTATTATCGCTCACCGGCTCTCCACGGTTCGACAAGCGGATCTCATTCTCGTCGTCCGCGCCGGCCAGATTGTTGAGCAGGGCACGTTTGGCGAGCTGCTGCATCGCGGTGGCCCGTTTGCGTCTCTGTACAGGACTCAGTTTGGCTTACGCGACGATGAGCGGAAATTCCGGCTGGTCAAATAGGACAGAGCACGTGCCATTCATACCGGACTTTACAGATCCACGATATGTAGATGAAGTTGGGTGGTTCCTCTATCACGAGAAATACGGTCGTGATGAGTTCGGCGGCTCTTATGACGCCGAGCGGCGCGCGTACTCCCGACTTTTGCTTGAAGAGGTCGCTAAGTACTTAAAGCAAGAGCCAACCTGGCTGGAAGACAAAACCGTCGTTAGCATCGGCTGCGGCTGTAGCGGTGACCTGGTTAGTTTTCCTTCCCGACTCAAAATTGCAATAGACCCGCTTCTTTGTGTTTACCAACAGTTGGGGTTGCTAATGGCGGACGAAGCCGGTAGCGCGACTGTTTATTTGTCGATAGCCGCTGAGGAGCTTCCGTTACTATCTGATTATGCCGACTTGGTGATCTGTCGGAACGCTCTCGACCACATGCATAATCCCGCAGTGGCGTTAAGAGAAATGAGGCGGATTCTCAACAACGAAGGATCATTATTCTTAAGCGTTGATCTTGGCGGCGAACCCACCCCGGATGAACCAACCGTGTTCTCAGCCGACAGCCTTGAAGCTCTTCTTCTACAGGAGCAGTTTGAGATCGTTGATTCTGTCCGCGACGAACAGCCGCATAGCGCGTGGCGTCCTAGCAGCACGCGCATCATGGTGCGGAAAAAACCACAAAATGCGTTGATCCTCGACAAGCAAGAGATCCTCCGGCGATATGTAGCACGGCTCGGCGACCACCAATAATGGCAGTCATCGAGCGCGGGCGCAGAGGAAACCAGCCGTGGAATCGAAACTTCGGATCATTGTCACAGGGCTCATTGCTCAGTATCCTCTCGGTGGCGTGACTTGGGATTACTTTCAGTATGTACTCGGCCTCGCTCAGCTGGGTCATGATGTATACTATCTTGAGGATACCGGGCAATGGCCTTACAACCCGCAAGAAGGCGGGCTCGGCAAAGGCTGTGACTTCAATGTTCAATATCTCGCTGCCGTTATGTCGCGCTATGGTCTCACGGAGCAGTGGGCCTATCGCTTTCCGTGGCAATCGCAGTGGTTTGGGCTTGACGACGCGAAACGACAAGAGGTCATTCGTTCCGCTGACTTGCTTATCAATGTTTCTGGGACCCTAGAACGACCCGAAGAGTATCGACAGGTAAGCCGCCTTGCGTATATCGATTCGGACCCGGTCTTTACGCAGATTAAGCTAGCGCGCGGACAGCTCGATTTCCGTAAATGGATCGACGCGCACGACGTCCAGCTCAGTTTCGGGGAATG
>DASUVS010000276.1:0-7616 GCA_036378835.1 Binatia bacterium
AATCTGGAACCGTCCAGATTGCTGCCAGGGGCGACCGATGGAATCAGCACCGCTTATGAGACGCCGCGGCCAGAAGGCTTGCTCCCTCGCTCCAGTTTCGCAATCATCCACTCTAGCAGTATGCTGAAAATTCTCATGCAAGATGCCAAAAGATCTCAGAAGACGTAAGGCGCGCGAAGTTCGACAAGCTGAGGCTTACGCTTAAGTTACGTCGAAGCGAGTCGCGCGAGCGCACCGACACTATGAGTCCTTATCAGCAGCTTGCTAGTAATCACTGCAAACCCATCTCTGCTCCCCCCAAATGTCGCCTCCACCGATAATCACATCTCTTCCTTCCAGCGAGAGAGCGCCACGCGCCGGACTCGCAGGCACGCCGGGATAGGACAATACTTTGATCTCCTCGTACGGACCGATCACTTTGTCCATCGCCGGCAGCTCCACGGCGCGATCGAGGCTTCCGGTCGTGACCACGGCATCGGCTTCCGGCAGGTAGAAAAGCAGCGGGCTGTCGCGGCCTTCCTTGCCGCCGTGCTCGTAGGTCACCAACGCGGTTTTGATTCCGTTACGCTCGCACGCCTGCACGGTCAACATCACATCGACAAAAGCATTGCCGCCGCCGATCCAGGTCAGCAGCGCCCCATCGGCGCGGAACATCTTCGCCAGTCGCGCCGCATTCTGCGCGCCGACCTCTTTGCCGTGCGCGGTCTCGAAACGGATGCGTTGCAAAATCACACCGGCGAAGTTGATATCTTTTCCATGGGCTTCGTACAGCCGCAAAACCAGCGGATGGTTCTGCCAATCCCACGTAGTCGGATAATAACCGCGGCCTGACCGGGTCGTGTCCACCGTGATCGCGCCGTCGAACAGCTCGTTGGGGTGGAGGAAGGTCGCCATCGATTGGCGTAGCGATAGGCCGTAATAACCAACTCCTGAGTGCACATGTTGCGGATCGGTGATGCAGCCTTGAACCAGCATCACTCGGGGCAGCCCGGGAGTTTCCATGCTCAAATCGAAGCTGCGAACCGATTCAGGCGAAAGTCCGATAGTCACTTGAGCCAGACGTTGAGCGACTTTGTACTCGGCCAACTGAATCGCGGTATGCGCATCCAGTTCTCCCAGGCCAGGCGCGAGGCGAAAGCTCACAACTAAATGCGCGTGCGCGCTGAAGCGCGAGATCTCCGCCGCCGGTCCGCTCATGTCCAGGATCGCGCTGCGCTGCACGGTAGTGCCGGCGCGGATGGTACCTTCGTACGCCGCCGCCGCAATCACCGTCATTCCCGAAAGCCGGTGGGTCGTCCCCTCTCCGACATCCGTAACCGGCCCTAGAACGCCGGGAAAGACGCGGCCGTTTCCCGAAACCTTGATGCGCGGTTCGACGATATCGCGAATGGCGGTGATGCGGGTTTTCTCCCCCGGCATCGCCACGGAGAGCCAAGCCTCGGTAATCCGCGAATCCTGGAGGACTAGGTCGAGCAATTCGCCTTCGTCCATTTCCAACGTGCCGTTCCCGTATGTGAAACGATGTCCTAGGCGTAATTGCTTGACCGGGAATTCGGAAAGTTCGAGTTTCATAGGTTGGATTTCATTACCGGTTCGCCTGGAAAATCGTTAATCCCAGCTATCGCGCGCCGACTATCCTGGCAAAATCCTCGATATAGGTTTTGAGATTGGGTCCGAGTTTGGGAGTCACCACGTAGTCCGGCTGCACTTGAAATTCCTGAAATTTGCTGCGCACGCCTTTCATCGCGATCCCCTTCCCGAGCTTGCCTGCTAACACTGTTTGCCCTTCCTCCGAAAGGACCCATTCGGCGAAAAGTAACGCCGCATGCGGATGAGGTGAGTTCCTCGCGAGAAACAAACCCTCGGGCTTGACGATCTTGGGCGATAATACTTTGAATCCCAACGGCGCCCCCTTATCGCGTATGGCTGCGGAGGTTTCGCCATTGATCGCAATGCCGATGGGATACTCGCCTGAACTTACCACCTGAGTAGTCAAAGCGCCGCCGCGCCTGAAGCTGAGATCCTGCTTGCGCAGCTTCGTCAAATAGTCCACGGCCTTTTCCCGTCCCCATGCCTGCTCCAGCGCTGCCAGAATATAGCCCGCCTCGGGATCGAACAATAATTTGCCTTTCCACGACGGATCGAGAAGCGTGTCATAAGTTTGCGGCACCGACTCCGGCTTGACCAAAGTTGTGTTGTAAATCATCGCGGTGGTCAGATAATACATGCTGTGCCATGAGCCGCTCGGATCGTAGGTGCCATCATAGAATCGATCCCGCGCGCCAACAGCGTAAGGGTGGACCAAATTTTCATTGATGAGCTGGTAACCATAGCTCGAATCCACCTGGATTGCGTCCACGGCGTAGCTGCCGGCGCGCGCCTCGGTGAGCGAGCGGTTAAGAATGCCCTCGCGTGGCGCATAGTAGTGCTTTAGATTCAAGAACGGATAGCGCGCCTTAAAAGACTTGCCGAGCTCGGTAAATTCATTGACTAAAATAGTTCCGTAATAAACCAGCTCGCCTTCCTCTTGAGCTCCTTTGACGAGAACATTCTGTTTGTCCTGAGGATTGAGGGAGCTGACTTTCGCCGTCACCTCCGCAATCGTCGCAGCGTCAACGCGCGCGAAAACCGAAAACCACATCAATGACTGACATAGCGCCAAGCACATCATGACCTTGATGATTTTACGCACCCGTCTAACCTGCCTTTCTCCTCGTTATTATCGTCCGCCATCATTCAAGCTTCATCCGCACACGCCTCAGTCAGAAATCCGTTGATGCTCGCATCGGTTGAACTGCAGAACGACGGTTTAGTAAGCATTGCATCGCCAGCTTTGACTGCCCCAATTGTCGACGCCGCCGATCAGCATGTCGCGCGCATCCAGGGTTATTTTCCCCATCGCCGGCACGACCGGCGCGCCGGGGTAAGTCAAAATCGAAAATTCCTGGTAGGGTCCGACCACACGTTGGGGCGCGGGAAGTTCGAGCCAGCGATCTCTACTGCCGCTGCTCACGACCGCATCGGCGTCTCTCACGTAATAAAGCAACGGTGAATCCACGCCATCTTTACCGCCGAACTCATAGGTGATCAGCACGGTTTCGATGCCACGCTGTTCGCAAGCTCGAATGGTCAGCATCAATTCCACGAAGGCATTGCCGGAACCGATCCATGCCACCAGAGCGCCGGCAGCTCCGAGGGTCGCTGCCAGCTGAGACGCGCTGTGCGCCGCCACCTCTTTGCCCAGGAAAGTGTCGAACTGAATGCGTTCGAGTATCACGCCGAGAAAATTTATCTGCTTACCGTGCTGGCGGCACAATCCTAGTGCCAGCGGATGATTCTGCCAGTCCCAGGTAATCGGGAAATGACCGACCGCGCGAGTAGCGGTGACGGTGATGGCGCCGTCGAGTAGTTCGTTGGGGTGTACAAACGTCGCCAGAGAATCGCGAATCGGTAGGCCATAGTAACTCACGCCCGAGTGAACGTTATGGCTATCCGTGAGACAACCTTGAATCAACACCACGGCCGGCAAGTTCGGATGTGCATCGCTTAGATCAAGAACTTCGGTGCTTTCGGCCTGCTCGCCAATGGTAGTTTCCGCAAGTCGCTGCGCCACCTTTAGCTCCGCGCCTTGGATGGCTTGATGCGCATCGAGATCGGAGAGCTCTTGTTTAAGCCGCATCACCAGCACCAGCCCGATCATCGAGCTAAACCGCGAAGCATCGGCGCCAGGTCCCCACATATCGAGCAGCGCGCTCCTCTGCACCGCCAGGCCGGCGCGGACCGTTCCCTCATAGGCAGCGGTGGCGATCACCGCCATTCCGGAGAGACGATGCGTTGTCCCATCGCCGATATGCTCTACCGGGTTTAACGCCCCCGGAAACACCTGACCCTGAGAACGCACTTTCACCCGCGGCTCGACAATGTCTCGAATGCCTGTCACGCGGACTTTCTCCCCCGGATGAACCACGGCGAAGGACGCCTCTTCGATGCGCCGGTCATCCAAGACAAGATCCACTAGCGCGTGCTGATTCAGTTCGAGAATCCCAGTCCGGTAATGAAATCTTTTTACTAGCTGAATCTCTTTCACCGGGAATTCGGCTAGATTCAGCCGCATTCGATTAGCGAGGCTGCTCAAATGCCCCCTCCCTTTCTAACTTGCGGACGAGCCGATCGTCGACCATGTTCTCGGCTTTGAGCTGGCGAATTTTCTCATTGCTGCTTCCGAGCAGGCGGATGGCATTGCGAATGCCATCGGTGTTCGGATAAATGCGCCGCTCATAGAGCGTTCGCATGAGCTCATAGCCTTCTTCGGCATCCTCGAAACGCGGCAAGCGCAATCCTTTATAGAGACTGGTCATGACACTGTTCTTGTTTTCCGGCTTCGCGATGTATGCCGTGGCTTGCGTCATGGCCCGGAGCACCTTCTCCACCGTGTCCGGTGAGGATTTAAGAAAGCTACGCCGCACAAAAACGCCAGTGCTTTGATACGGAATTTTCAAGCTGGCCAGATCGGCGAGCACATTGAATCCCTGACGCTTCATCAGGGATCCGAAGGTATAGCCCAGGTAGGTACCCTCGATCAGGTTGGTGGCGAGCGCCTGGGCCAGAACCGCTTCGTCGCCGACAATCCTTAGATTGATGCCGTCCCGTTTGGGCTCGATGCCCCAGTGATCCAAGACGAGCATTGTGATCATCCAGATGCCGCCGCCGATGCTTTGCACGCCGATGTTCCGGCCTTTCAGATCTGCGGGAGTTTTGATCTGTGGCTGAACGACAAAAGTACCCGTCAGCCGATTGACCAAGCCGGCGACAAAGACACCATCCAAGCCGCCGGCCACCGCGCCAAGCGTAACGCCAGTTCCGGAACCAAAATAAAATTGCGACTCGCCCGCCGCTAGAGCTGACAGCGCAACATTTCCCGCCCGGACATAGACCAGCCGCGTATCCAGATCCTGCTTGCGAAAAAATCCCTGATCCTGAGCGACGAGAAGAGCGCCCGCCGTGCGTTCATTGAAACTGGCGTATGAAATCACCGTCTGCGTAGCCGCTTGGACGTATGAAGCTACGAGAAGTAGCGCAACCGTAAAACTTATTCGAAGACGCATGATCAACCTCCACGATCCTTATACTACCGGTGTTCCATGGTTTAAACGTTCAACTTCAAAAAGATGCAGGTCCAATCGTTCCAACAGTTAAGACACATCGATCGGGATTGCGTTTTCTTCTGAATGTTTGGAACGATTGGAACTGTCGGAACGATTAAGTTCTCACTTGCCTCTGTCATTGAACGTTTGAACGGGTTCCGGTGCCCCGACTTCGGGCGAGCAAGAAGGCTCACATACGGGGCGCGCATGAGCGCAGGCGTACGTAATCAGTACGTCGGAGCGAATCGGCGAGGCGCAACGAAGTAGATGAGGCTTATCGCTCGCCCGCTCACGCCCAGTACGTGGTGCGGTCTACCGGAATATGCTGCAGAACCTCACCCGGCACATACTCTTCGAGCCGGATTCTGGCGAGAGCCTCGTCCGGACATTTGGACACCGGCGAGAACGGACGGTCCAGCGGCCGAGTCGCGTCGACGATCATCGCCGAAGTCTTGCGCGGGCTCTCTAATGATGGATCGATGAGACTGGCCCGCATGATTTCGCCGATGATCGAAACTTGTCGGTGCGGCTGAACCCGTGTCGCCAGCGCCCAGAGAATTTCCGTCGGGTTATAAACATCGATATCCTCGTCGAAGACGAAGACATTTTTACACCAGTCCCATGTCAAAACCGCGGCGGCCGCGCGACCGGGATCCCCTTCAGACATTTTTTTCATTGAGATAAACACATTTAACAGCGCATGGCGGCCGCTGGTACACACGGTTTGAACGTTGGGCACCGCCTCGCGGCACCGGCGCAGATACGCGCCTTCGCGCGCCAGATCCATCCACGGCTTGTCGCCCTCGGGCGTAAGAATCGACATGTGCATCGCATCACGGCGGCGCGTGATGGCGCGCACTTCGTAACAAGCCGATTGCTGAAAGCCCTGCATGCCCAAATAGCCGTTCACCTCGCCAAACGGACCTTCGACCATTCGCTTGCCCGGCAGCAAGGCGCCTTCGATCACGATCTCGGCGTCGGCGGGGACGAGTAGGCGCTCGCCCCATGTTTCCGACGGCGTCAAGCGCAGCGGTTCTTGCAGGTACCCGCCGATGATTTCGTATTCGCTAATCTCGAAGGGGCCGCCGTAACAGGCACCCATTTGATAGCCGGGATGGTGGCCGATCACTGTGGCTACCGGGCATTCTTCGTTGGCTTCCTCGTAGCCGCGGAAGATGCGCCACAGATGCTGCAAGGTCATGAGGAAGCCCGTATGGTTTCGGTCTTTGACTTCCATGCGATGATACGAGGCGTTGTAGACGCCGCTGTGGCGATCCCGCGCAACGCTCGACATATCGATATAAGGTCCGCCATCCATCTCGTGATGGCGCATCAGCGGCAACTGATAAAGATCGACTTCGTCACCTTTTTGAATCACTTCTTTAATCGGCGCCGCGCGCCGATCGACGAGAATAGGCGCGATCCTACCTGCTTCGCGGCGCAGGATCTCGCGCGCCATTTCGGCGCGATCCATTTCAGCGCGCACGCCTAGCGCCACCTGCACTTTCTTCTGGGTGTTTTCGGTGCCGATGGCAAGACGGATCCCGTTCAGCTCCCCGTGTGGGTTTAACGGATTGTCGAAAATCAAAATAGGAAAACGCTTGAGTGCGCCAAGCTGTTTTACGATCGCAGTGACATCGTAACTGATCGGATTGACCGTCTTCGAAATCGTCACGACTTCGTTGGGGTAAATCCGGCGCATGTCGTCGAGAAAGGTGCGTAGAGTTTTCGGCATGTGATGGTTCGAGGCACCCGCGGGTCGGGTGCCTAAATAAGGCTGCAACAACAGCCTTTCCGGGCGACATCCGCTCTGAGGTTTACCATGCGGCTGATTTCCAACCTTATGTTCTCAGGTCAGAACGCGCCAAAGTCTCTCAATCCCTGGACCCCTTCTTGGCAAGCAGGCCAACCGACAACCTGCTTCGTTCGGAAAAACGAGCAATAGTCCGAGACCCCAACCTTTTCTATTGTTCCATCACCGAAGGCGCGAACATCTCGTCGATCTTCACCAGGCGCGGGGTCAGCCCCTGCTCAAACGAATACTGCGCCGTGGTCTCCAGCACCTTGCGATTGGCCGCGATACCGTGGCGGATGAGCGGCGTCGCCAGCGCCTTGCGGGCCTCGGGCGGGAGTAAACCCGTTTCAAGGTGATAAGCGACCGCCTCCATGCGCGCCTTCTCGGCGATGTCGTTTGCCCGCACGAATGCCTTGAAGAGATTGAGGACCGTCCATGGATGTCTATCCACGATCTCGCGCTTGATCACCATGCAATGGTTGATGGGGTAGATTCCCGTCTTTTGATAGAACCGTACGCCTTCGGCGTGAGGATCGGGGAAGAGAGTCTTGAAATCAGGATGGCGATAAAGATCCACCGTCGAACGGTCTACCAGATTATCCGTGCCGGCCAGGTAGCGCAGTGCGCCGTCGAGCCTACCCTGCATCAGCATTTCTCCCATGTTCGTGTCGTTCGGA
>DASUVS010000277.1:0-37001 GCA_036378835.1 Binatia bacterium
CGATTTAACTCACGCTCCTGGATGAGACAGGGCGGGGGAGCATTGAGGGGTCAGGTTGAACGGAGTTGATTTGCGCATCGCGACTTTCTTGCGGTCCGCTTCTCAGCCTTTGCTAGGGCCCGAGTTCTCAGTGTCCGGCCAATAATCGAGGGCGTGCAGAGCGTCGCGGATCGGCTGCAGCAGTTTGGGTTGCGGGCCGGGCATGCCTTCTTCCTCCGCGACTTCCATTAACGTCGCGTCCTGTTCCCATCGCCGAAGGATTTCAATTTTTTGCTGGCGCGACAGTTCTTGACTTGAAACCACTTCTTGAGGGCTCTTAAAAACGGCTGCGGGATTCAGCTTTGCCTTTTCGAAATCCATTTTGCTTCTTCTTTCGGTCTATGAAATCGCTGATAGCAAATAGAAAGTAAGTCTTGGCTAACGCTTAGTCGCCTATCTGGTCACAGCATCCTGTAGGAGAACTGATTATGCCAACCAAGTTTTAGCCTCTTTAGTCCTCTGAATCAATGCCGCTCAAGTTGTTTCCACGGTCCGAAGGCTACGAAACAGGCGGCCGCTTTTCCACGGCGTGCCCCACAGCAGCCAGCGGTCAGCCCAATCCATCCGTGCCAAGGGGGCGGGTTGGTGCCAGGCATGAGTTATTGACTTATTGGGGTGCTTAGCGATAGAAGCAGAAATGGCCCGTAAGCCGAGAGTCGAATTTGAAGGCGCTTTATATCACGTCATCGTTCGGGGTAATCATCGACGCGATATTTTCCGGGACGAAAGCGACCGGATCGCCTACCTCCAACGCATCGAGCATTATCGAGAGCGCTATCGCTGCATAGTTTACGCCTACGTGCTGATGTCCAATCACGTTCATCTACTGATCGAAACCGGCGCGGTGAAGCTTTCCAAGATCATGCAAGGGATTCAATTCAGCTATACGCAGCGTTACAACCGCCGTTATCATGCGGTGGGGCATCTATTTCAGGGGCGTTACAAAGCGATCCTGTGCGATCGCGATGCGTATTTGTTGGAGCTAGTTCGATATATCCATTTGAATCCGGCACGGATGAAAACGCCACAAGATCCTTGGAAATATCGCTGGAGTAGCCATCACGCATACCTGGGAGAAAACAGTCCGCTCAAAATTCAGGCCCAGGCTGTGCTGGAACAGTTTGGTTCTAAGATCCGCATGGCGCGAAGCGGATATCTCGATTTTATGAAAGAGGGCATTGGCCAGGGGCACCTGGATCGGTTTTACCAGACGGTAGAGCAACGATTTTTAGGCGACGAGAGGTTTGTCGACGAAATTGCGACGCACAAAAAGGACAGGGATCCGGCAACGATCAAGGTTAAGTTTTCCCGATTGGTAGAGGGGGTGGCGTCGGTGTATGGCATCGAAGCGGGGCGACTGCTGGGCACGGAACGGAAGCGAACTTGGGTAGAGCCGCGGTCGCTTTTGGTCTATGCCGCGCGGGAGTGGTGCGGGATCAAAGCGAAAGTCTTGGCAGAACACCTGCATCGCGACGCATCGATGATTAGCCGGTTGCATGCGGCATATGTGGAGAAACGGGATAGGCGATTAGAGTTGCAGTTGCAGCATTGGCTGGGCGTTAAGTCAACAACTCATGCCTGACCCCGCTGACTTATGCCTGACCCCGCTGACTTATGCCTGACCCCGCTGACTTAGAAGTCAATTTTTGGTGGTGAAAAGAGCCTGTAAGAATGCCGCGGGAACCGACTTTCTGCCTGGTCACACTTGGCACATCACGCAGCAATGCAGAGAAGGCAGTTCCAATCGTTCCAAATGTTCCAATTGTCCAACCGCTTCGCTCCGTTCAAGACTTTGCTTAAGATGGGGATCTGACCTAACTCGGCGGCTGCGATCGGCGAGTCCCATCTGCGCTAGGTTTTCGAAGCGAAGAAGCTTCGGTCTTTCGGTACTCAATTAGATCGTAACCTCCAATCACGTTCACCTTTTGATTAGAGACACTGATCAAAGGCTATCACCGATAGCATGCAGCTGATCGCTGACCGCAGCGGCTAAGTATAGAATGAGCGCAAAGACGCCACGGCGTCGGCGACCTGATACGTCTTTGGGATCTTAACTCTACTCAGGCATCCAGCGATCAAGGCATCAGCAGGGAATCGAAGTGCGGTGAATGACCCTTGAATTTACAGCTTTCGTGGTTAACTTACATATGTGCCGCGGCACCGAAGTGTCGCGTAAAAATGCAAGCACAAGGGGTCATCCTGAAATCTGATCTGCTTCGCACGTACGCGCAGTCCAATCACAACCAAACGCCGGCGCAATTTTACACCCTTTAGGCAAAGACCAACGCGCCACGCGGCGCCATTAATTTAATTGCGGTTACCCGTTTTGGGCTCTACGTCGCTCGTCCAACGGATTGGACGTGGGCGGATAGAATTGCCGGCGTGTGAGTTGCTGATAGTGATTAATTTAAAAAACAAGAGGAAGAGAGTACTTGATCGTGTTGGAAAGTGAAATGAATAGCAAAGCTTTGAAGGGCAATCATGCTCTTGAGACGGCGGTCGAAGAGAACCGTCTATCGGATATGCCGACTCACAGTGCCCGTGGCGCGACGGAGACGCGCAAGGTTGAGCGTATTTTAGCCCCTACTGATTTTTCGAGTTCCTCGCAGGCTGGAGTCCGATACGCGCTCGATGCGGCGCGGGAGTCGGGCGCCGAGGTGATCGTCTATCACGTGATCACGGCCAAAGAAATTGCGGCGTTCGGGCGCGTCCAGCGAGAAGGGGCTCTTGTAGATGGCCGGTTTTATGGACTCACCGAAACCTACAAATTACACCTGCGCCGATTTGGTCGAGAAAATCCTTACCGATGGTAATGTTGGTAAGGGAATAAGGGTCAGGGAAGAGGTCCAGTTCGGCACTCCGGGAAGAAACATCGTTCGGGCGGCCGCCGCGGAAAAGGCGGATCTGATCGTGATGAGTACGCGCCGAAAGGGCAGATGGGCGCGATTGTTTTCGAGCGATGTGACGGAGCATGTGAGCCGGTACGCGCACTGCCCGCTCATCACCGTTCCGTCGGAGTTTAGCGCCGCCGCGCAGGAGGATTTTTACAAGAAGGCGGCATAAGAATCGCTCGATTTTTGCGCTAGAATGAGGGTGATCGGCGCACGCGGTATGTTTCCGCCTGCGCTCGATTGCACTCGCGCCTTTCAGCGCAGCTCGTATGTTCCGGCTCAAAGAGGCGCGCACGACGAAAGGAGATCGTATGGCAGCTAATCTTACGAACAACGAAATGGCAGCGAAAGGCAAGATCTACATTACCGAGTTCGACCTCAAGCGTCTCAGAGGTTTGATCAAGCACGCGAAGGAATCGTGGGACAAGCGAGCGATCCAGCATCTCGATGCGTTGGAGGATGAGCTTGATCGCGCCGAAGTCATCAAACCCGAAGATATTCCGGCTGACGTGATTACGATGAATTCGACCTTTCGCCTGAAAGATTTGCAGACCGGCGAAGAGGCCGCCTATACGCTGGTGTTTCCCGGCACCGCCGACTCCTCCAACCGCAGGATCTCGGTTCTGGCGCCTATCGGCATCGCCGTTTTGGGTTATCGCGTCGGCGATACTGTCGAGTGGGAGGTCCCGGCGGGGCTGAAGCAGTTCAAAGTAGAGAGGGTGCTTTATCAGCCGGAAGCAGCTTTTGATTACAACTCATAATCCTGACTCGTCTTGATTCCCCGTCGCGGTTCGGCAACGCATGTTGGCGCGGCCCTTTGCCGGGATGTCCTCCCCATGTAGGTAAGAGTCCAGGCGGTCGGAGCGAAGTACCGCGTGCCTCGACGCTGCAAGTTCGCATAAGAGGCACTGTTTAAGACCTTAGAAGCGAATTTTTCGTGGTGAAAAGAGCCTTTGAGAATGCCGCGATCGGAACCGCCACTTTCTGCCTCGTCACATTTCGGCATGTCATGCGGCTGCTGCCATCAAAAACAATTTCTCTTGAAGTTCGCGCGTGACAGACGCGCGCTTTCCGTACTGGCTCTTGGAAGCAAACGGTTTGGACTGTGTGTGTGCTCGACTACGCCGTGACATCCAATCACGTCCACCTCCTGTTGAAGGATACCGCCGAGATGTGATGCTCCATAGCATGCAACTCATCCGCCGGATGATCGGGACAGAATTACAGACCGGGAGGGACGGCACGGAGCCGTTCAACCAGAGATTAGTTCAGTATCGGTTATTCTTGGCGAAACGTAACTATAAGATGCGCGGAAGCTGAACGGGCGGCTCATCGTCATTCCAGGCACTCGGCTCTAAAATACCGTCATGTCAGCGATAAGAATTTGCTTTGGTGCTCAATATATCAACTAAGGTCATCGCGACGTAGATCTTGTTCGGCCAATGTTGATGACTTAGAGATGAAGTGACGAAAAATGTGAGCATAGAGCTAGTACTGCGGTCATGTGCCCTCAGGGCGATCATTGAGTATGTGTAGCGCTTAGCGAATAATGCGAATCACAATACTAAATCGGCGGATGTCGAATTTAACGTCTGAAAAACACGAACTCTGACATTTGATTTGTAGTCATTTAAAAGTTCCGTCCTTATCAAGCTTTCGGATAATCCTATCGTCGATTAGGTCTTCGGCTTTTAGTGCATTGAACTTGGGATCGGCGCGACTGAGTATGCGCAGGGTATTGCGTATCCCACTCGCGGTGGGAGCGATGCGGTGACTGTAGAGCGGCCGCATCGCTTCATAACCAGCTATCGCATCCTCGCGTTGGGGTAAACGCAGCCATTTCATCATGATGGCGGTGACAGTAGATTTATTCGAAGGGTCCTGAAAATAGACAACTGCGTTGCTGAGTGCTCTGAGAGTTCTCTCGGCGATGTCGGGCGACCGATCGAGAAAGCTTTTGCGCGCTATGATACCTATGTTTTGATATGGAATTTCCAGCTTGGCGAAGTCCGCTAGAACGTGAAAACCAGAGCGTTGCGCGACTTTGCTAAAGGCATGGCCGAGATAAGTTGCATCAACGGTGCCGCTAATTAGAGCTTGAGTCAGAACTGCTTGGTCGCCGACGATTCTGATCTGGATCTTATCTCGCTCGGGTATAAGTCCCCAGTGATCGAGGGCTAGCATCGCAAAGGTCCATACGCCCCCACCGATGCTCTGCACACCCAAGAGCTTTCCCTTGAGATCGTGTGGCTGTGTGATCTTTCTCGAAACGACGAAATCGCCATCCAACTTATTAACGAGTCCTGCAATGAAGGCTAAATCCAAACCAGCGGCCATCGCTCCGATGTTTGCGCCGGTTGCCGATGCAGCGTAAAACTGCGCTTCATTGGCGGCCAGAGCAGACACGGCGAGCTGCCCGCTGCGAACTTGAACGATTTGCGCGTCTAATCCCTGCTCCTCGAAAAATCGCATATCTTTGGCCACGAAGATAGCACTCCGGTGCTCGTTGAAGCCGGCGATTACAAGAACGATTTTCTGGAGTGGCTGGGCGGCATGCGCAATCATGGAACTGCAGACTAAGCATAAGAACAGGAGAGCGCCGAGCGTAAATTGAGGTAGATTGCGAACTGCAAGAATCATCGCGAAGCAAAAAGAAGCTGGTTTAGCTATATTTTTGAAATCTTATCTGCCGTAAATTTCCCGATAGGATCCTTCTGTCTCCAATGCTTGCAAGAATCGCAAATTAACAAACTCTTCAAGTCTTGGCTAGGTGTTTCCCGATGTGATTGCCCATAGCATCCACTCATCGTCGTTTCAGGGCTTAGAGGCAGCTTTTCGATGCCGAAAAGGGTTTCTAATGAAGACGATGCCACGCGCCAACCGCTATTTCCTGCCTGGATACGTCTGGCACATCACACATCAACGTTGAAGGCCGGTTCAAAATGTTCCAGCCGTTCAACCGCTTCGCTCCGTTCAAGACGTTTCGGATTACGACCGCCAATATCGAACGGTTTCGCGGATCCCAAGATTTTCAAACTGCTCACCGCCAATAACGACTTAGTCGGGGCAGACCACTCTCGAACCGCGACTCATTGCAGCTCTGGGCAAATCTCTTGATGAAGTCGCGTCTAATCCGGTGGACTTCCGCCAGATTCGCGAAGAATATCCATTACGCATTGCTCGGCGTCAGGTGCCCGCAAAAATCTGCGGCGTTAGCCTGCCCCAGCGGTTGACTACCTAGGAATTTGGAATATTAAAATGGTTCGGGTTCCCGCCTCATTCCAAATTGGCCCACGTTTCAAGGAGATTAGGATGATAGCAATGCAGTTTCTATTTTTGTTTTTGGGTTTCACTCTTTATCTCGCAAACGCTAAGGAAGCGTCCGCGGGCCAGCCGGCCGCAGTGATTGAAGGAGCCAAAAAGGAAGGGCAGCTTGTTTTTTATGGGACAATGGAGCTCACCATGTCCAAAAAACTGGCTGGCATGTTTGAGAAGAAGTATCCGTTCATAAAAACCAACATCATCCGCCTCGGCTCGGAGCGTCTCGCCACTCGCGTCACGACAGAAGCTCAGGCAAGAAGTGTTCAGGCCGATGTTATTTCGGAATCGGAAATGGACTTCTATGGTTTATTTAAAAAGGGCTTTATCGAGCCGTATGAATCGCGTGAGCGCGATGCCTTCAAAAACGAGTACAAGGACGACAAAGGTTCTTGGACGATCGGGAGCGAAACGCTAGCGGTACTAGCGTACAACACTAATCTCCTGAAGCCGACGGAGATACCGAAAGATTGGATCGAGCTGACTTCTCCCAAATGGAAAGGGAAAGTCATGATCGACGAAAACGAGAGCAAATGGATGGGTGGTCTTTTTACTGTTTGGGGTGAGGAGCGGACATTAGACTTCCTGAAGAGAATGGCGGAACAGGATGTTAAAGTGATCGGCGGCCATTCTCAGATGCACACTCTTCTTGCAGCGGGCGAGGCTCCGATCATGGTCGCAGCGTTGGTACACGGGCTCGAACAAAAAAAACGTGAAGGAGCGCCGGTGGAATGGATTCCGCTCGAGCCGCTCATTAGTCGACAGTTCGCCCTCGCATTGACGAGAGGAGCACCACATCCCAACGCGGGAAAACTCTATATTGATTTCTTACTGTCCAAAGAGGCCCAGCAAGAGATTGCGAGCTACGGCTATACGAGTGGGCGAAAGGATGTTGATTCTAATGTCCTCAAGCGGCTGCCGAGTTCTATGAAAATCGTTCCGGTACGCCCCGAAATGGGGGAACGCTACAATGAGTACTTTAAGCTTTATAGAAAAATAATGAAGCTTGAATAGGCCGGACGCTATGACGCTATATTGTGTATTACAGGAACGAAAGCGTTCGGCCAGAAGCTCGTAGCGGTTCAAGCACGTGGTAGTAAAGGGTATGACGTGGCGGAGGTCGCGTTGCACAGGAGAGAGTTCCTCGATTAAACGGCCTGTCGCCTCGTGCTGAAAGCACAGGGCGACAGACATCGCTAAATTCAGATCACGCAAAACGGAAGCGGCTTCTTATCGGTCCATGCAACTTGAACGATAAAGAGTACCGCGCCGCTCTCACTGGCAATGGCAGGATAAGTTTGATTGGCTGGGAAATACATGCTGGAAACGGCATCATATTTCCTGCCCTCGTAAATGATCGCACCCTCGAGCACAAACCTGACTTGCTGGAATCCCACTTGGTTCATCGGCACGATCGCTCCCGGGTCGAGCTTTATCAGCTTTATGTTAGGCCCCACGTCGTTGAAATAGCCAAGGTGTTTGACTGAAACGCCGGGCCGGTCTTCCAACTGTACCCAGTTATGATTGTTTGAATGCATCACAACATAGTTGCTATAGCGCTTTGGCGGATAGTCGACGGGTTTGCCGGTTAGGTGCTCGACGATCGCTTCGTAGCTGTCTTTGTTTTTCCCGTTCGGGAATCGATAATAGCCGTTCTCAAGTTTGGCGATCTTTGAGAGTTCATCCGTTGCTCTCATTATATCGTAGGAATGGAGATATTCCCGCCGCGACGGGCCGGGAAATTGGAGATTGATTCTAACGTTCTCGTCGCAGCCTTCTGCCGTGAAAGTCGGTCCGTACGAACAATTTTCGGGAATATAAATGCAGTCACCCGGTCCGAGAACTTCACGGCCGTAATTCTCACCGCCTTTAGGAAAAAATCTCACCTGGTCAAAGTCATGTTTGTGGCGAGGATTATTACGTTCGCGGCTGTATACCGACATGGTGGCGCTGAAACCGATTCCTTTGGTCTTGTCAAAAAAGCCATAGCGGCGGCCGCCCGGCAGTCTTCCTCCACCGCGATGCGTGTAGTTTCTCCCGGATGCCTCGTCTTCAGAGATAATGATAGGACCATCGATTGGCCCTGTCATTCCCTGGCTCTCCTTTTTCTTCTCAATCTCAGTATCGATATTCTCCGCTTTTGACATCGTTCCTCCAAAGCCGGACGTCTTTTATACTCTGGCCTGTAACACTTTTCAAAAAAGAAAGTCAATCTGGCGAAGCGGTCGTTCGCGACGAAGATCCGGTAGCAGAGGCCGGAAAAGTTCAAAGCGAGTGGCGTAAGGGAGGGGCAGCCTGGGTTAGGCTTGCGTTGTGTGTTTTGCGACGTTAGGTAAAGGCGGCCGGACGATCGGCACAGAATTACAACGAGCGGAAAGGCTGGCACGGAGCTGTCAACCAGAGATTGGTTCGAAAACCCATGGTCGGGTCGGACCGGCTAATTGCTTGACTTATCGCAGTCGGTTTTTGACGATGAGCCGCTCTGCGACATCTCAAATCGCAAATGTCAAATGACAGATGTGAGATCTGAAATCTGAGATTCCGACCGCAGCGAGGACTTGGGCCGCTTGATCGCTGTGTCACCTTGAACTGCGAATTCGGTTCTATCTAGAATCCTGACCCAGGCTGTTGCAGAAACGAAAGCTCCTCGGGCGTTGAGATTCGCCCAAGCGCTTCGTTTCTATGCGGGAACCGGCGGAAGCGGCTGATGATGTCGCGGTGGCGCACGGCGAAATCGAGATATTCTGCAAACGTGGGCTTCTGATCCGCGCCGGCTTCATCGACCAGTTTCTGAAACAGGCTCACCGCTCGCTGTTGATCGGCAAGTAATTCCGAATGCTCCAGCGGCAGGTAAAAAAATACCTTCTCGAGAGGGCGCAAGCTATGATCGAAGCCGGCGTCAATGCCAGTGTGAGCAAGAGACAACGCTTTGCTGTCAAACGCGAAAGCTTTGGCCGAATCGCGATAGATACTTCGGGGAAATTGATCTGTAAGCAGAATTAGCGCGAGCCGATCGTGCGGATTCAATTCCCAATGGTCTAATTCTCCCGATCCGGCCTTAATCACGCAGCTTTCAAAACGTCGGCGAATTTCATCATCAACTTCCGGGTTTTTCGACCACCACAACCGTGCCCGTTCATGAGCCGTGACAGCGGCATCTTGCAAGTCGGCGCCGAACCAATATTCGCGGATGGTGTCGGGAGTTTCCATGATTGTTGCGGTGCTTGTTTAGGACGCGGCAAATTTAAGCCAGCGCCAGGATAATTGCCCCTATGGCTAATAATAGGGAGATTATCGAAATCAGTCGAAATGCCGCAACCTGTTTGCGTAGGACGGTGAGGGCATCGGTCATCGCCGCCATTTGTTGGGCCATGCTGGCCACGAGCTCGGCTTGCTTCCGTTCATTCAGCTCGAGCTCGGCGACCCTATCCTCGAGCGGCTTAGCCCCGGATGATTGGTCGGTTCTGGTCTGCTGTAGGAGCTGCTTAGATAAGGATAGGATTTCGGGAACCAGCTTAACAATTTGAAACCAGGGTATCGCCATTTTTTCTCGTTTCGTTATTGGGCTTCAGCATCTGTCATCGCTTAAACAGCGTCAATCTAACATGCGGCCGAGCCCATCACTATCTCTTGATGATCAATTGATGATCAATTGGCCGCCATTTGGATCGCGTAGTCTCACTCGAATCATCTCTGGTTTGACAGTTGCCCGACCTGTTGGATAATCTCTCGCCGATCGACTTGAGGGTGATCAAAACTCGCACGACTAAATAAGGAGATCTCTGATGAGCATCGATTTTGTCACTAACCAAGAAATCATTCTAGCGGCGCGGCGCAACCTCACACAGGACATTTGGGATTATTTGAGCGGCGGCGCCGAGTCTGAAACCACCATGAGACGTAACCGCATCGCCTTCGACAGTCTCGCGCTTTGCCCGCGAGTCTGCGTGGATGTCTCGAAGATCGACACTTCGACGACTTTCCTGGGGCAGAAGCTGCGAATTCCCGTAATGATGGCGCCCATCGGCTCGCTGCAAACGATCACCCCGGAGGGCGGTGTCGCGGTTGCTAAAGCCGCGGCCGAGTTCGGCACGATGAATTTTGTCAGCTCGGTAACCCAGCCGAGTCTCGAGGAAATCGCCGCAAGCACGAAGCATCCAAAGATATTCCAGCTCTACATTCGCGGCGGCCTGGACTGGTGCGAGGAAATTGTCGAGCGGGTGAAACGCGCCGGATATATGGCATTGTGCCTTACCGTCGATACGGCTCATTACAGCCGGCGCGAGCGCCAGATGATGAATCGTTGGTTGCCGCCCAACAAGCGCAGTGAAACGACGCGCCACTTTCAAGCGACGCTCACCTGGGAAATGATGGCCGCGATTAAAAAGATGGCCGGGCTGCCGTTCATTCTCAAAGGCGTTGCTACGGCTGAGGATGCCAAAATCGCGCTCGATCACGGGGTTGACGTGATTTATATATCCAATCATGGCGGGCGCCAGCTGGATCATGGTCGCGGCACGATGGACGTGCTGCCCGAGATTGTCCAAGTCGCGCGCGGCAAGGCCGACATCATCCTTGATGGAAGTATTCTGCGCGGCACCGACATCCTGAAAGCACTGGCGCTTGGATGCAAAGCGGTCACCATCGGCAAGCTTCAGGGCTGGGGTCTGGGCGCGGGAGGACAAGCCGGCTTGGTGCGTGTCCTCGAGCTGCTCGAAGAGGAGCTGATCATCGATATGGGCCTGCTCGGCGTAACGCGAATCGATCAGATCTCGGAAAAATATGTATGTAAAGCGCCGCCGGTATGCTTTCCCAACGAGATGAGCGCGTTTGCTCATCTGCCTGGCGGCCAGGTGCGCTAGCTCAAGCGCAATCGCCGGCGTTGTCCCTAGCAAAGATTGGGCGGGGTCCGTTCTCCTCGAATGGCCTTTGTCGACGGCCTGTTTTTTAGTTCGACTTGAAGCGGTTTCCCTGCAGGAACTGGAATTTAACTCGGTTTTGGCTGGATCCTGCCTGCAATGCGCTACCCGTGAGCAGCGCGTCCTCCGCAAGCTCCGCTAGGTGCATGGCATGTGATTGCGCATCGCAATCATGGATAGGGATTGTCCATCGCAGCTTGATTCATCTGCGCGTGCAGCTCGATCATGGTCAAAGCGCAGTATTCGATCGAATAGCCGGCGCGAAATTCTACTTCCTGCTGAAGGACGCGTTCGAGGACGTTCCTATGAAAACCGCCGGTGACGATTTTCTCGTCACTCGCGCCTCGATTGCGGCTCTCTTCATCGGCTTCTTCGCGGCGGGCAAAGTAAATCGCCTGCTCGTTAGTAAAGCCGTACTTCGCCGTTAAAGCGGTATACCACTCGCGCATCCACTGGGACAGCGATTCTTCGAAAACATGCAACCCCCAGAGCTCGGCGATGGATCCGTCGATAAAAATCTTGTGGCAGAAGTCACTGATGGCGCGGGCCGCCGGTAAATAGGGGTCTTCCAGCATTTCTTTTCGGCTCAGCCCCAACGCTTCTGCAGTCTGCAACAGCAGCAGCACGTGTCCCGGCGCTTTGGGAGAAATTAACTTATCGGCGACCTTGGCGCAGAAAGGGCCAAGGAGCTCGAAATTGCGAACGAAGAAAGGCAGATGGGTGTAGTAAGAGACCGCATCCAGACCGTTTAGCTCGATCGAGAAATGGCCCCAGTTTTTGAAAAACTGGCGGATCACCGGCAGGGGTAAAGTTCCGTCGCGCAATTGAGCCATAAAAGACCCCTTGTGAATTCTTTCCTGCGACGCTTGGGACACGGTCGAATAGAGATAATCGACATAGGCTTTTGCTGCTTGAGCGCTCAGCCTCTCACCCGCTTGCGGTTCTTGCGGCTTGGTCACGTGCTACCTCTTAGAACAGCTCTGCTGATTGATCGATACGGCGCGTTTTTCATCGACGATCAACAGTATCAATATTTCCGGCGAATTGGCAAAGCCTATAACCCTAGGTTAGGATATCCGCATGCCAACCGTTCCAAGCAAACGATTAGAGACATTTCCAAACCCGCATCCGGAGCGCGACTATGAGATCAATATGGAGGCCCCGGAGTTTACTTGCGTCTGCCCTCGCACCGGTCAGCCGGATTTCGCGACCATCCGAATCCGCTACATACCCGATCAGCTTTGCGTCGAGCTCAAGTCTCTCAAGCTCTATCTCTGGTCTTATCGCGGCGAAGGCGCGTTTCACGAAGACGTGATCAATCGAATCCTGGATGATTTCGTCGAGGCATGCCGGCCGCGGAAAATCACGGTCGTCGGTGATTTCAATGTTCGCGGCGGGATTCACACGACGATCACGGCTGGTTATCCCTCGCTTTAGGCCAGTATCGTTTCTTAAAACTGCGGCGAGCGCTGAGCCAACTTCGCGCTCCCATCCGGCGCTCTGCCGAGTCAGCTCAAAAAATTCTCCGCGCGCATGCCGCTGTTGATAAGCTTGTGCACAATCTGTTCACCGCGCCTACAACTAGTTGCGTTAAATTGAAAATTTTCAGATCAATTGTTTTCAACAATTCTCTGTCACAAAATTCCAGCTCAATAATCTCGCGACGAGGCGAAATTGTTCTTGCTTTTTAATTGTGGTTGGGTTCAAATTCAGAAACATTTTTCGCAGCACAATATCGCGTCCGATTCCTCTCTCCGGTTTTCATGGCAGCATTAGAAGACAATCTACGGAAGGTTCCACCGCAGAATCTTGAAGCCGAATCCTCGGTTCTGGGCGGAATTCTGCTCGAAAACGATGCCATCAACGTGGTGTTGGAAGTCTTGCGGCCGGAAGATTTTTACCGAGAATCACACCGCAAAATCTTCCGCGCCATGATCGAGATTCTGGACCGCAACGAGCCAGTGGATTTGATCACGCTCAGTGATTTTCTCAAAGGAAGAAGTGAACTCGAAGCGGTGGGCGGGACTTCTTACCTGGCATCGCTCGCGGATTTTGTACCGACTGCCGCTAATATCTCCTACTATGCTCGCATCGTCCGAGAGAAGGCGATCCTGCGCAGCTTGATCGGCGCCGCCACTGAAATAGCGACCCGCGGTTACGAAGAACAGGGCAATGTCGAAGAATTTCTCGACACCGCGGAAAAGGTGATCTTCGACATTTCGGAAAAGAAGATCAAGGCTTCGTTCGTGTCAGTCGGAGACATGATCAAAGATACGCTCAAGACAGTCGAGAAGCTGTATGAGCGCAAGGAAATGGTCACCGGCGTTCCTACCGGTTATGAAGACCTGGACAAATTGACCGCCGGTCTGCAACCGGCGGATCTCATTATCGTTGCAGGACGCCCCGGAATGGGGAAAACGGCATTTGCTCTGAATATTGCCACCAACGCGGCCTATACCGGAGTGGGGGCGGCGGTCTTCTCGCTGGAAATGGCCAAAGAACAACTGGTGCTGCGCATGCTCTGCTCGGAAGCTCATGTCAACAGCTCCAAAGTCCGCTCGGGATATTTGGGCGAACGCGACTTTCCTCAGCTGGCCAAAGCGGCTGGACGGCTTCACGAAGCGCCGATCTACATCGACGATACTCCGGCCATCTCGGTTCTCGAACTGCGCGCCAAGGCCCGGCGCCTGGTTCGTGATCGTTCCAAAAAGATCGGTCTGATCGTAGTCGATTACTTGCAACTTATGCGCGGAATGGGCACGGCCAATAATCGCGAACAGGAAATTTCGGAAATCTCCCGATCTTTGAAAGCTTTGGCCAAAGAGTTGAACGTCCCGGTCATGGCTCTATCCCAACTCAATCGGCGCGTTGAAGACCGCGGCGACCGCCGGCCGATGATGTCCGATCTCCGGGAATCCGGCGCGATCGAGCAGGATGCGGACGTAATCATGTTTATCTACCGGGACGAGGTTTACAACAAATCCGACGAGAGCAAGAAGGGGGTGGCGGAAGTCATCGTCGCCAAACAGAGAAATGGTCCTATCGATACCATCAATTTAACCTTCCTCAGCGAGTTCACGCGTTTTGAAAATTACACCGGGAGAGATGACGACTATTATGACGAGGCCGACGAAGCATAGGCCAAAAATGCTAACGGCGGCGAAGTGAAATTCAATTTCGAGTGCGCACGAAGTTGACCATCTCGAGGCTCATTGCGATTTCGCCGTTCTGATTAAGCACTTCGACAAACGACCGGATGATGCCACGATCCGACTTGGAGCGTGAAATGCGGGCATCGATAACCGTCACCCGCACTGACAGCCGGTCGCCGGGAAAAACCGGTTTGTCCCAGCGAATTGCGTCGCATCCCGGCGAACCCAAATTGGCTATTTTTGACAGGTAGTTTTCGGTATAGAGCCGCATCATCAGGGCGGCGGTGTGCCAGCCGCTTGCGATCAGGCCGCCATAGATGCTCTTCTGCGCCGCTTCTTTATCGATGTGATAGGACAACGGAACATAGCGTCTGCCGAACTCGAGGACTTCTTCCTCATCGACAAGCACCGAGCCGAACTCATGCACGGCGCCGGGAACGTAATCTTCAAAATAACGATTCTCCGGCGGATGGCGAAAACTGCTCTTGCTCATAGGGCGGAGCTCAGCGGCGGGCCAGGATTGCGCTTACCTTAACTGCCACTTCGTCGGCTTTTAAGATGTCGCTGATAATCGCTCCTGAGTCAGCGCCCGCCCGCCAAACGCTTTGAATGTTTGCTTCGGTAATCCCGCCGATGGCGACAATGGGTAAAGCGACTGCCGCTCTGATCCGCGCCAGCATTTCCAAGCCGCGGGCCGTATAGCCGGTGTTTTTCGTAGCCGTGCCGAATATCGGCCCAAAACCGATGTAATCTGCGCCGTTTGCTTCCGCTTCTTTCGCCTGCTCGAGGCTGTGTGTGGAAACGCCGACGATCCTTTCGCCCAGCAATTTTCTGCCGACCTCTAGCGGCAAGTCTTCCTGACCCAGATGAACTCCGTCGGCAGCGCTACCCAGGGCGATATCGATGCGATCATTGACGATCAATTTGCAGTTCAATGGCGTGGTCAGCTCGCGCGCGAGTTGGGCAAGCTGGAGGAAGTCTCTCGATGACATTGCTTTGGCGCGCAGCTGAATTATCTTGGCGCCTCCGAACAGCAGCTGACGCAGAACAGCATCAGCGGAGCTGGTGCCGATTTGCTCCGGATCAAGAATGGCGTACAACGCTGGCAGCGTCACTCTCGCGGACTTGCGCGAAGTCATCTCACGAACTCTCTTTTTTCAACTCGATACGAAGGTCGGTGATCTTTTTACGCAAGGTATTGCGATTGATGCCGAGAATCTGGGCGGCGCGAATTTGATTGCCGCGGGTTTTTTTCAGGGTTAGTTCGATCAACGGGCGCTCGATGCGCTCAATCACAAGCGGATAGAGGTTGTCTACCTCCACTCCTTCTGTACGGCGGAAGTAGTCCTCAAGTTTGTGTCGAAAGACTTCCTCGAGAGAGAGCTGATCGATTTCCGGGGCCGCCTCCGACTGCTTGTTTTGTAAATTGAAGTCCTTTGGAAATAAGATCGGGCCGGACGCCAGTACGGCAGCTCGAATCAAAGTATTTTCCAACTCACGGACGTTGCCGGGCCATGGATGTTCTTCCAGCAGCCGTAACGCGTCAGGCGAAACCCCGGAAATTTGAATGCCCATCTCGCGATTGATCTTATCGATAAAGTAACCGATCAAGAGCGGAATATCGCCGCGACGTTCCCTGAGCGCCGGCAGATAAATGGGAATCACTCTCAAGCGGAAGTAGAGGTCTTCTCGGAAGCGCTTATCGTGAACCGCTTTGTCCAAGTCCTGATTGGTTGCCGCAAGAATGCGGACGTCGGCCTTTAGCATCTCTCGCCCCCCCACCCGGCTGTACTCGCGGTCTTGCAGAACCCGCAGGAGCTTGGTCTGGAGTTCAAGTGGAATGTCGCCGACCTCATCGAGAAACAGAGTGCCGCCTTGCGCCAACTCGAACTTGCCGATACGGCGGTCGAGAGCGCCGGTGAAGGCGCCCCTCTCATGGCCGAAGAGCTCGCTTTCCAGGAGGTCGCGCGGGATCGCGGCGCAGTTGATCGCGATAAATGGCTGGTTCCAGCGCGGCGAATTATAATGAATCGTTTTGGCGACGAGTTCTTTACCCGTACCGCTTTCGCCTTGGATCAAGATCGTTGCCTGGGTATCGACAACCTGGCCGATGATTTTGTAGACCCGTTGCATGCTCGAGCTGGTGCCGATGATATTGACACCCGGTTCGAATCGCTTCTTGACTTCTTCTTTGAGCTCGCGGAAATCACGGGTGAGCTTGCGGCTATCCAGCGCGCGCTTAACCAAGACCAGAACCTCGTCGAGATCGAACGGCTTGGTGATATAGTCGAAGGCGCCGCTTTTCATCGCGCCTATGGCATTCCGCATGGTGTTTTGCGCGGTCATGATAATCATAGCCGTGTCGATGCCATCATCTTTGCTTTCCTTGAGCACCGTCAATCCGTCAACATCAGGCAGCTTGATATCCAAAAGCGCGACGTCAAAATTGCAGTCGCTCAACGATTGGCGCGCGCCGGATCCATCCACGGCGGTGTGGACCCAGTAGCCTTCCTCCTCCAGCGCCTTCTTCAAGACGAAGCGCAGGGACTCTTCATCTTCCGCAACCAGAATCTTGCCTTGGTCCATGTTAATCGGCTACCACTAACGAAACTTTAAACGTCGACCCTTTTCCCGCGAAGCTTTCGACCCGAATAATTCCGCCGTGTTCTCTTATAATCCAATAGCAGACGGCGAGTCCAAGCCCAGTGCCGCTGTTTTTTGTCGTGAAGAACGGCGAAAAAATATACGGCAGGTCTTCCTCCTTGATGCCGCTACCTTGATCGGCAATCTCCACCCAGATAAATCTGCTCCGTTCGGCGCCCTGCCCACGAACATGCCTATCGGTCTCAAGGCGTGTCGTAATCGTCAAGGTTCCCGAGCCGTTCATCGCTTGATAGCCATTTTTCACCAGATTGAGAAAGACTTGCGTGAGCCGGTTTCGATCACCCCGGATTGGCGGGAGACTTGGATCGAACAGTTTTCTGATATTAACCGTTGGCGCGTCCTGGGTTTTCAATTCAAGCAGCAGAACATCTTCCAGAACTTGATGAATGTTAAGCGGAACAATTTCCAGTTTCGCCGGGCGGGATAGATCGAGCAGTTGCTCGATTAGCAGATTGACCCGGTCGACCTCTCGATTCATGATGTTGGTGTACTCGATCAGTGAAGAACCGGGATCCAAAGAACGGCGCAGCAGCTGGGCGGCGCCTTTGATGCCGCCAAGCGGATTGCGAATTTCGTGCGCCAACCCCGCCGCCAAAGTGCCGACCATCGCTAAACGGTCTGCGCGTTTTAAATCTTCTTCGAATTCCTTGTGCTGGGTGAGATTGCGCACCAGCAAGATACTGCCAAGACACTTGCCATCGGTCTCGACCAGCGGAGAGACGGTAACACCGACCGGCACCCTCTTTCCCCAACGGGACACCAGGTCACCCTCGCCTCTGGCGCTTTCCTGCAGTGGTGGGAAACTCTTTTTCACCAATTCGAGCAGCCAAGGCTCTTTGCGAAAAATTCGTAGGAACGACAGGCTCAGAGCGCGCGAAGCGGCCAGGTCGGTCAAGATTTCCGCCGCTTCATTGAAGAAAGAAACTTTGCCGCTGCGGTCCAGCGTAATCACCCCGTCTTCAACGCTGGAAAGAATTTGCTCCCACGAGATTTTTCGCTCAACGGCAGCGGACGGCGACTCGATTGGTTTCATGTTTTGGATGGGCGGGCGTGGAAAAGCATAGCAAATAAACCTTGTTAGGCAAATGTTAGCCGTCCGTGGGGCTTGCATTGATGAGCGCCGCCGTGGTAGAAAAAAATACACTTTTAGAGTTGCGACTCGAAGTGGGCTCTGCCCGCTTTTTTTGTTTCTGGGGGTATGGAACTAGATCGAACCGTCTCGCGAATATGGGAAATTGCGACCCAGGTTGCGGATGGCCAAGGGATGGAAGTCGTCGACGTAGAGCTCCGGAGCGAAGGCAGCCGAGGCGGAAGAGTTTTACGGCTTTATCTCGATAAAGAGGGCGGTCCCAACATCGACGAGCTGGGGCGGGTCAGCCGCGAACTCAGCGAGCTTCTCGACGCTCAAGACATTGTAGAAGGATCTTACACCCTGGAAGTATCCTCGCCTGGTATTAACCGTCCACTCAAAAAGCCCGAGCACTTTCGACGATTCACCGGCAAGCGCGTCCGCATTAGAACTCGGGATATGATCGAAGGACGGCGGTCTTTTTTAGGCACTCTCAGCGAAGTAACCGGGGAGAAGATTAAAGTCGAAGTTGAAGGCAAGCAATACGAGATTCCGTTTACAACGATTGAAAAGTCCAATTACGAGCACGATTGGAGCGCGTAAATGCAGCAGGATCTGAATCGGGTCATCGAGCAGGTAAGCAAAGAAAAGGGGATCGACAAATCGATCCTTATCGCCGCCCTGGAAACCGCCATGGTTTCGGCCGCCAAAAAAACCTTCGGTCATCAGCGGAAGATCGAAGCCCAGTTTAATCCGGAAATTGGCGAGGTGGAGCTTTTCGAAGCCAAAACCGTGGTGGAGAACGTTACCGACGCCGCGGTCGAAGTCAGCTTGAACGAGGCCAAAGAGAGCTTGGATCCGGATGCTGAAATTGGCGATGAACTTTTGTCTAAGCTGGATTCCAGCATGTTCGGCCGCATTGCCGCTCAGGCAGCCAAACAAAATATTGTTCAACGGGTGCGCGATGCCGAGCGCGAGATTATCTACAATGAATTTAAAGGCCGCGAAGGGCAGCTCGTCAATGGCATCGTACAACGTTTCGAGCGACGCAACATCATCGTCAATCTCGGCCGCACCGATGCGATACTGCCCGAGAAGGAACAGGTTCCCCGAGAACGGTATCGGCAGGGTGATCGGATCCGCGCCTATATCGTCAGCGTGGAGATTACCAGCCGCGGACCGCAAATCGTTTTGTCGCGCACCCATCCGGGCATGTTGATTCAACTCTTTGCTCAGGAAGTACCGGAAATATACGAGGGTATTGTTGAAGTTAAAGGAGCCGCGCGCGAGCCCGGCGGCCGGGCAAAGATTGCGGTCATATCCAATGATTCGGATGTCGATCCCGTCGGCGCTTGCGTGGGCATGAAAGGCACCCGTGTTCAGGCGGTGGTTCAAGAATTGCGCGGCGAGAAGATCGACATTGTGCACTGGATACCGGACCAGGCGGAATATGTTTGCCGAGCTTTGGCGCCGGCAAAGGTGTCCAAGATCATTATCGACGACGACGAGCACAGCATGGAAGTGATTGTGCCAGACGATCAGCTATCGTTGGCCATCGGCAAAAAAGGACAGAACGTCCGGTTGGCCGCGCGTCTGACCGGGTGGCGCATCGATGTCCGCAGCGAAGCGGAGGCTGAAGAAGAGACACGCCGCGCGCGCATGTCTATCGGCGCAATTCCTGGCATCAACGATTTTGCGGCGGAGCTCCTTTATCAGGCCGGATTCAAATCGGCCGAGGAGGTTTCTGAAAGCGAACTCGAAGATATTCTCGATGTCGAAGGAATCAGCAAAGAAAAAGCTGAATCGCTGCATAAATCGGCTAAGGAATACGTTGCCGAGAAGCGCTTAAAAGCAGAGGCAGAAAAGGCCAACGCGGCTGAGCATACACATGAAACGGCACCGTCCGAGACCGCGTCGCCTACTGAAACCACGGCGGCGCCCGAGGCGGCGGAAGGGATTACCAGGGGTTGATAATCGGCGAGTGTGGCAAGCGATGAACGTCATCCGCAGCGGACGTGCCTGGGCTGCGGATGCAGGGACGATCAGAAAAACCTCATACGCATGGTCATCGGTGCAGGCGGTGAGTTGATGATTGATCCGAGAGGCCGGGGGCGCGGCGGTTACCTTCATCGAGGGCATGACTGCTGGCAGGCGTTCCTCAGGCGCAAGAACACTCACCGAGCATTCCGTGTGAACGTTAGCAAGGAGTCAAAGCAAAAGCTTATTCAGGTCTTGAATCAGGGTTATCGGGAGTAACAGATGGGAAAAATGCGAGTCCATCTACTGGCAAAAGAGTTGGAGATTGAGACCAAAGAGCTCATCGCTCAGCTCGAGCGACTGGGAATCAGGGGGCGGAAGGCTCAAAGCTCGCTCGAGGATGAGGAAGTCACTCGTGTGCGCGCTGCTCTCGCGATGCAGGAAAAACCGCACGTGCACGTCGGCCAAGAGAAAGTTGTTGCCGATCGAGTTGTCACGGCCGATGACCAAAGCTCAGGCGAGATACAGGCGCGCGAGACCATCGTAGAGCGCCGGGTTCGCGCCAACGTGATTCGTCGGCGGACCAGCCGAGTCGAGGTTCCGACGGAAACTCATGAGGCCGAGACAAGCCCAGCCGAAGCGGTTGCAACGCCCCTCCCACCATCAGCTCCTAACTTCGAAGACCTAGCCGCCACCATGCCTTCCTATGAAGATGATTCATCGTTAACCGCGATCGCGCCCGAGAGCGATACTTCGCATCATGAGGAAGCGGAAGAAACGCCAGGTGAAATCGATGAGGCGGCTCCAATGGAGGAGCCGCAAGCTCAGGCAGTTACGGCACCGGATCGACAGCCCGTCCCGACCGCTCCTGCACCGCCGCCCGCTGCGCCGCCAGCTGTCGCACCGGCTGCGACGCCGAAGGAACCCCTACGGGGCGCGCGAGTGCTTGGCCGCATCGATCTAAAGCGCACGGTCACCATTGCACCGGCGGCGCCAGCAGCGCCACGGCGGCCAGTGCCAGGATCGCCCGGAGTTCCGCCCGCTGCCAACGACGCAACACGGCCGGCGCGCGATGGCGAAGCAGCCAAGCCTGCAACTGGGGAAGCCGAGAAGCCTAAAGCCGGTCGTCACAAGAAGCGCGTCGTCAAAAAACAAGATGTCTTGGAATTTCGAGAGAAGGAGCTACGCTCCGGGCGCATTCCGAAAAAGAAGCGCGCGCTCCCGGGCAAAGAACAGAGAAAAACCGAAATCACCGTGCCCCGGGCCAGTAAGCGCGTGATCCGGATCTCAGAAGTCATTACCGTGGGAGATTTGGCGCGCGAGATGGGCATCAAGGCCGGCGACGTGATCAAGAAGTTAATGAGTCTCGGCATGATGGCCAGCATCAATCAGGTTCTGGATGTCGACACCGCAACGTTGGTGGCGGCCGATTTCGATTATCAGGTTGAGAATGTTGCGTTCGATGCCGAGAGCATGCTGGAAGTCGAGCAGGTGGAAGAAGACTCGATGCTGGTTTCGCGGCCTCCTGTGGTGACCATTATGGGCCATGTCGACCATGGCAAAACATCGCTGCTCGATGCGATTCGCAGCACCCATGTCACGGCCCAGGAGCATGGCGGCATCACACAGCACATCGGCGCGTATCACGTTAAGGTTGATGGTCGCAGTGTCACTTTTTTGGATACTCCGGGTCACGAAGCCTTTACGGCGATGCGTGCCCGGGGCGCGAAAGTTACCGACATTGTTGTTCTAGTGGTTGCGGCCGATGACGGCGTCATGCCGCAAACCGTTGAAGCGATCAATCACGCACGCGCGGCGGAGGTGCCGATTATCGTTGCGGTCAATAAGATCGACAAGCCGGACGCAGATCTGGAGCGAGTGAAGCGGGGACTCTCGGAACATGGTCTGGTCTCGGAAGACTGGGGCGGCGACACCGTCTTTGCCCCGGTTTCGGCAAAAACTCAGGAGGGAATTCCGCACCTGTTGGAAATGTTGCTTTTGCAAGCCGATATTCTCGAGCTTCGAGCCAATCCCGACAAGCTGGCCCGTGGAACCATCGTCGAGGCAAAGTTGGATCGCGGTCGCGGACCGGTCGCCACCGTTCTTGTTCAGGAGGGCACGCTGCGCGTCGGCGATTCGTTCGTTTGCGGAGTATTCCATGGAAAAGTGCGCGCAATGATCAACGATCTTGGTCAGAAGGTCGAGCTTGCGCCGCCGTCTTCGCCGGTCGAGATCCTCGGCTTGCAAGGTGTGCCGCAGGCGGGCGATTCCTTCATCGCGGTCGCGGACGAGTCCAAGGCAAGGCAGGTTGCCGAACATCGTCATACCAAGCAGCGAGAAACCGAATTGGTCAAATCGAGCAAAGTGTCGCTCGAAGAACTTTACGATCAGATCAAGACGGGCGATGTCAAGGAGCTACGGGTGGTGGTCAAGGCCGATGTGCAAGGTTCGGTTGAGGCGCTTACCGATGCGCTGACGCGCATGTCCACGACTGAAGTGAAGTTGCGCGTCCTTCATGGTTCTGTTGGAGGCATTACCGAGAGCGATATACTTTTGGCCGCAGCGTCCAACGCCATCGTCATAGGCTTCAATGTCCGTCCCGAATCCAAAGGTCAGGCTTTGGCGGCGCAGGAAGGTGTAGACGTGCGCCTCTATACGGTCATTTACGAAGCTGTCGCCGACGTCCGGGCGGCGATGGAGGGCATGTTGGAACCGACCTTCCGCGAGCAAACCCAAGGCCGAGTCGAGATCCGTCAGATTTTTAACATTCAAGGTGTTGGCACTATCGCCGGCTGTTATGTCACCGAGGGTAAGATTCAGCGGGGTAATTTAGTGCGAATTTTGAGGGACCATGTCGTTGTGCACGAAGGCAAACTCGCAAGTCTGAAACGCTTCAAAGATGATGTGCGGGAAGTTTCGGCGGGCTATGAATGCGGTTTATCGATCGAAGGTTTTCACGACATCAAACAAGGTGATGTGGTTGAGGCTTACGAGCGAACCGCCGTGGTGCGGCGAATCAGCCCGGTCGCAAGCGGTCGTGAGGCGTCGCACTATGCCGGGAGATAGCGATTGGCCGTAAGCACGATCGCGAGCCGACTCCGCGTGCCGTCGTCGGGGTACTGAAGGTCAATCTTCTACTTCCGGAGAATCACTCATTAAAAGGCAAGCGCGGCGTGCTCAAACGTATTCAGGCGCGGGTCGCCAACCGCTTCAACGTCTCCGTGACCGAATGTGGGGATCAGGATTTATGGCAAAGCGCGGTTCTCGGCTTTGGTTTGATCGGCACCCATAAAGAAATCATTGAGAAAACTCTTAACAAGATCGTTGACTTCATCGATGAGATCGGACTGGCCCAAGTCGTCGATTGCGATATCGAGTTTTTCTATTGTTAAAATTTTCTGCTCATGGATTATCAACGATCAGAACGCGTCGGCGAACTGCTCACCGAAGTTATCGCCGAGGTCTTACGTGAGGACATTCGCGACCCGCGCATTACTGCGGTGACGATTACCGCTGCCAAAGTAACCAAGGATTTACGCCAGGCACGGATTTATTTTACCATTCTAGGCGGCACGGCCGAGAACAAACACTCAGTTCTCGCAGGATTGAAGAGCGCGTTGGGATTCATCCGTTCCAGAATCGGCAAGCAGCTCAAACTTCGTTTCGTTCCGGCTATTGAATTCTTTTACGACGAATCGGTCGATGAGGCGGAACGGATCGAGAACCTTCTCCGGCAAGTAAAGCAATAATTCGACTCTCGGCGAAACGCCCGCAGGCTCATCTTCAGTTTTCCCAACGTGCAAAAATCGATGACAAAAAGCGGTCTTCTTTTGGTCGATAAGCCGGAAGGACCTTCTTCCGCCCACATCGTGCACAGGGCAAAGGTCGCTCTCGGCGCCAAAAAGGTAGGCCATCTCGGCACCCTCGATCCATTTGCCTCTGGATTACTGCTGTTGGGGATCAACGAAGGCACTAAGATCTCGGATATTTTTTTGCGGGCGCCAAAAAGTTACTGCGGTGTCTTGACCCTGGGAGTGGCAACGGATTCGCAGGATTCCACCGGGGTGGTGATAAAGACGCTCCCGGTGCCGTCGCTCGCCGACGAGGATCTCCGTCTTTTGGAGCAACGGTTCCGTGGCGAGCTTCAGCAGACGCCGCCGATGTTTTCGGCTCTGAAACGGGACGGGGTCCGGCTGTACAAACTGGCGCGGCAGGGCAAGGAAGTGCCGCGGCAGCCGAGAACAATCCACATCGATTCCATCCGCTTGCGTCAGATCAATCGCACGGAACTTAGCATCGACGTTACTTGCTCGCGAGGGACTTACGTGCGGACCTTGGCGGCAGATTTGGGTGAAGCTCTGGGTTGTGGTGCGCATCTAAAAAGTTTGCGGCGAATCGCTTGCGGCCATCTGAGAATAGATCAGGCAGTGACTCTCGATGAGCTCGAGCAATTTAGGACACGAGCGCAGAGCGCGATGATTTCATTGAGCGACGCGCTTGGCCATCTGAGGGGGATTAGCTGGGATCAGCGCTGGCTGGCCCGCCTCCGATTGGGCCAGCAGGAAGCTTTAGGTCAGATCGGCAAACCCCTCGAAAAACAGGAACTAGTCCGTTTATTGGATGCCCGTGGTGATCTTGTGGCCGTGATCGGCTGGAGCGACGACATTCCTGGCGACGGTTGGCGGTTGTTGCGGGTGTTCAAAGAATAGCCTCGGTGAACCGAATGACCGCGATGCGACGCCGACCTCCACGCACGCGCGCTCTCGTGGTCCTTTGATCCTCGAAAGTTGATTTTTAAAATCCAGCTGGCGAGCATTTCATCGCTATCAGCCCGCGCTCTCCGACTCAGTTGACATTGCCGCTTTTGATCGGATAGTTTTAAAGTGAACGCAGTGCTTGCCGGTCTGGCTTCTTATTCAATTTGCGTCTAGCCGGACCAAAGATTCCGCAGGTTCTAGATGACTCGAACATCACGTCTTGTCGAAAGGGAGAATTTTGGCGCATGAGTACTTCAGCAGTAAAGGCACCGGCAAATCCGCATATTCAAAAGTGGGTCAAGGAGATGGCAGCGATGTGCCAACCCGACAACGTCTATTGGTGTGACGGTTCCGAATCAGAACGGGAGGAACTCACACGAGTCGCTGTGGAAACCGGCGACTTGATGCCCTTGAACCAAGACAAATTGCCGGGTTCGTATTTGCATCGGAGCGCGCTCAACGACGTTGCCCGCACCGAAAATCTAACCTTCGTCTGCACCCCAACGGAAGAGGAAGCCGGGCCCAATAACAACTGGATGGCACCGGCTGAGTCTTATGACCGTCTTGCCAAGATTTTTACCGGCGCCATGCGCGGTCGAACGATGTATGTCATTCCTTTCCTCATGGGGCCGGCAAGTTCCGCCTTCAGTAAGGTTGGGGTGCAACTCACCGATAGCGTTTATGTGGTGTTGAATATGCGCATCATGACGCGAATGGGCAAAGTCGCTCTCGACCATCTCGGCGGTTCCAACGATTTTACCCGCTGTCTTCATTCCAAAGCCGATCTCGATATGGACCGGCGGTTTATCTGTCACTATCCGCAAGACAATACAATTTGGAGCGTGGGTTCTGGATACGGTGGAAACGCCTTGCTTGCCAAGAAGTGTCTAGCGCTGCGAATCGCCAGTAAACTGGGTCAAAAAGAAGGCTGGCTGGCCGAGCACATGCTGATCGTCGGCATCGAAAGTCCGGATGGCGAGATTCACTACGTTTGCGGCGCTTTCCCGAGCGCTTGCGGTAAAACCAATCTTGCCATGTTGGTGCCGCCGGCGAGCATGAAAGGATGGAAAATTCACACGATCGGCGATGATATAGCCTGGCTCAGGGTCGGTTCGGACGGTAGATTGTGGGCGATTAATCCCGAAGCCGGTTTTTTCGGCGTAGCGCCCGGTACCGGATCTAAAACCAATCCCAATGCGATGCAAACCGTGCAACGGAATACCATATTCACCAATGTGGCACTCCGATCGGACGGCACAGTGTGGTGGGAGGGACACGATGATCCGGTCCCGGCCAACGCTATCGACTGGCGCGGCAAGGCTTGGGATCCGAAGAGCGGTCATCCGGCGGCGCATCCGAACTCCCGGTTCACAGTATCTCTCAAACAGTGCCCGACTTATTCTCCCGAATGGGAAAAACCGCAAGGGGTGCCGATCAGCGCAATCTTATTCGGCGCCCGGCGTAACAAAGTGGTCCCTCTGGTTTATCAGTCCTTCGACTGGCAGCACGGCACTTTCCTCGGTGCTACGTTGGCATCGGAAACTACCGCTGCGGCCACTGGAGCCGTCGGGGTTGTGCGGCGCGATCCCATGGCGATGTTACCGTTCTGTGGTTACAACATGGGAGACTACTGGGGTCATTGGCTGTCCATCGCCAAGCGAGCCACCAATCCACCAAAAATATTTCGCGTCAATTGGTTTCAGAGGAATGATCAAGGAAAATTTATTTGGCCGGGGTTCGGCGAAAACTTGCGGGTGCTTCGCTGGGTCATCGAGCGTGCAAAAGGCGGTGGCCAAGCCGATGAGACGGCGATCGGTTATGTTCCCAAGACGTCAAGCCTCAACGGCGATGGACTTGGCGTTTCGAAATCGGATCTCGAGCAGTTGGTAACCGTCGATCGCGATGCGTGGAAAGCAAATCTAAAAAGCCAAGGCGAGTATTTCGATAAATTCGGTGACCACCTACCGGCGGGCATCAAGGAAGAACACAGAGCCTTGGCCGAACGCCTGAAAGGTGGCTGATTGGAGCAAGTCATGGAAAGAGGACATCACGACATCGGCGGACTACCCGGAGCCGGACCGATTGACAAATCGCAGCACGAGCTTTCAGATTGGGAGATTCTGGCAGACGCGATCAATCAAGCGTTGGGCGCAAAGGGAGTCAAGCGAACCGATGAAATGCGGCGCGCGCGCGAGGAGATGGATTCCGAGGCCTACCGGGAAATGAATTATTATGAGCGTTGGATTGCCAGCATGGAAGCAATCCTAATTGAAAAGGGCATCTTAAAAAAAGATGAAATCGACAAGAAGGTCGTTGAATTCGAAAAAAAATGGGGAGAGCCATGATCCACCCGGCGACGGGCAGATTTCGGCCGGGCGACGCCGTCCGAGTGCTAAACGAGCATCGTCCCGGACACATCCGCACGCCGTTTTATATTCGCGGTAAAACTGGCTGGATCGAACGAGTTTATGGCGACTTCCTAAACCCGGAATCGCTCGCTTTCGGCGGTGACGGATTGCCGAGACGCACGCTTTATCTGGTTGCGTTCAAACAGGGCGATGTCTGGGGAGCGGCGCAAGCGCCGACAGACAAACTTTTCGTTGACATTTACGACCATTGGTTGGAACCCGCAAGCTACGGAGGACAGAGAGATGAGCACATCAGGTGACGATCACGATCACGAACATCCGCGGAATGAACTTAGTGCGCAGGCTAAGCGGATCTATGCGATCCGCGATTTACTGCTGGAGAAAGGCGTTATCTCTGAGAAGGATATTCAAGATCAAATCGAGTATCAGGAAGCGCGTTCTCCGGCCAATGGCGCAAAGCTCGTGGCCCGGGCCTGGGTGGATCCGGCGTTCAAGGCACGTCTGATTGCCGACCCCAAAGCGGCTTGCGCTGAGCTGGGAATCGACGCGACGGCGCTCAACGAATTTGTCGTTTTGGAGAATACCAAAAAAGTTCGCCATATGGTGGTTTGCACCCTGTGCTCCTGTTATCCACGGCCGATCCTGGGACGCCCGCCCGATTGGTACAAGAGCTTCAACTATCGCCAACGCTCCGTAAACGATCCCCGTGGCGTGATGCGTGAATTCGGTCTTGTGCTCCCCGACGATGTTGAAGTGCGGGTGCACGACAGCACGGCCGATATGCGCTATCTGGTGTTGCCGCTGCGTCCGAAAGGGACGGAAGGACTGAGCGAGGTGGAACTAGCCAGGCTGGTTACACGAGACAGCATGATCGGAGTTATGGATGCGCTGCCGAAATTGCCGGAGACCTAACCACTCTTCCTTGTTGTTTTGATGTTGACATACGCTCAGGCTCCGCGCGCCATCGGTCAAGATTTACAGAACCATGGCGCGCTGGCTTACGAGATCAACGTCAACCAAGCCGAGTATGTGTTCAATGTGATTGCGACCTACCGCCGCCGGACAATCTCCTGTCTTTTTGTTATACGAGGAAAATTCTCGAGCAAATAGACTTCATGGGTAAATTGAAACGGACCGGCATGTCCTCTAGGGACACCCGAATCGCTTTCTAACACTCTCCGTACTGTGGGAATCGTATGTAGATAGTCAACACGGTGCGCTACTGCGTGTCACTCATTACGAAACGCAGGGACCAGAGAGCGCATACCGGGTTGAATTTGCCTTGGCCAAATGGAGCCCGGGTGGAGAAGACTCTGTCGAAGCAAGCGGTTGCTGAGACTACTAACTCCTTGCAACAGGCGAAGAAGTGAAGACGTCCGCGATAATTCGGCGGCGCGACTAAACGAACGTTTTCGGCGTAGTGATTGATCCTCCCGAACCCTGACAAACAAGAATTTGTTTGATTTTTCCGACCACTATTCGTACCATTTCTCTTCCCAATCATAACTCCGTTATAGGGATTTCTGGGAAGCTATGAGAAGGCTGGCACGGCTGCATTCGGTCAATTATTCAACCGCTCTTCGATGTATTGGTCAGGATCTCGAAAGCCGAGGATTGCGCACCCTTGATATCGTCGCGGACAATGCCGGCTACATTGTGCTGGCGGGTTACCAACCTCCTCCAGCGCCGATGCCGGTGAGCCTTCAATATTCGCCGGCTGATATCCTCGAACTCGATCGTACCGGCCAGGAGCAACGCGGAACATCATCAGCGGCAAAAGAGTTCGTTACGCTTGTTCAGATTCTCCGAGCCATCGGTGGATATCTGGATAAAAATCAAGCGCGGCTCATCCGCATTTCGAACAGTGAAGCGCCGGGCAGCACTCCTGCCTTTTCAGTCGAATACGAGACCAAGGAGGGCGAGCGAGTCGTAGACGATCGAGACGGTACTGCCATTTATGATATGTGCGTCAGCATGTACAAACAGCGCCGTAAAGTTGATCATTCGGCGAAGCTCCCCAGCCACGGACGCTAAAATCACGGCAACCCAATGATTAAGCGCGGGCGAGAAATACAATCCGTTTTGTGAGGCGAAGTTGGAAGATCTAATTGATTTTTACTCTTTGCTGGGTCTTAAACGAAACGCCAGCGAAGCAGAAATCAAACAAGCATATCGCAAGATGGCATTTCGCTATCACCCCGACCGGAATCCCGAAGATAAACAGGCGGCGGAAAAATTCACCCAAGTGCTACAGGCGTACGGTATTTTATCGGACAGCAGCAAGCGTAGTATCTATGACCGGGCGACGCGCCCACCCGGTGAAGAAGATCCTCAGGAAGAGAAGCCACAGTCGGAGCAGTTTGGCGAACACATTCATCAAGGATTCAACCATTCCTATGACTTCAAAGGAAAGGCTGAGTCGGGCTCCAAAACTGAGCCGCAACCTAAGTGCCCTCAATGCTCCGCGCTCGGCACGGATTACATTGTCTCGCGTAAAGGCGGCGTTGGGTCATCCCGCGGCAAACAATTTGTACTTGCGCCGTTTAGCGTCGTTTTCTGCAGTGAATGCGGACACGTCTACGGGGTGATGGGGCAGTCGGCTTAAGATGCGTGAGGGCCCGTAGCGATCGCTCTGCGTCAATGCATGATCCCGCCGCCTTCCACTACCAGTAACTGTCCGGTGATGAAATCGCTGTCGGAGCTAGCCAAAAATACCGCTGTCCCGATGATATCGGCCGGTGTTTCGATGCGAGGGAAAGCGCGCTTACCGGTACTCCCTTGCCGACGCTCGATCACTTCATCCGTGACCGAATCCTCGCTCATGGTGGAGCCGGGGGTCATGCAATTGACATTGATGTTCCATTCTCCTAATTGTCGCGCCATGACTCGCGTTAGCGCGACCACGCCGCCTTTTGCCGTCGTATAATGCGGCATGTTGCCGGAGCCGCTGAAAAACGTGCCCGAGGCAATGTTGATGATTTTGCCGCTGCGTTGCCGCTTCATAATCGGGATCGCCGCCTTGCAACAGAGGAAAACGCCTTTCAGGTTCACTTCAATAACTCGGTCCCACTCAGCCAATTCGAGCTCTTCGACCGGCCCTTTCCAAAGCTTCTCCGTGACGTAGATCGCCGCATTGTTGAGCAGCACATCGATCCGGCCAAACTTATCGGCCGTCTCCCGGATCAAAGCTTCGACATCTAAATAGTTTCTGACGTCAGTTGCGCGCGCCCATGCCGCGAAACCGGAATCCGTCAATGCTTGGGCAACGGTCTTGCCGCCTTGGCTATCGATATCGGCGATGACCACCTCGGCCCCTTCTTCGGCAAACCTGCGCGCATAGGCTTTGCCAATGCCGTGGGCGGCGCCGGTAATGAGGACGACTTTGCTTTGCAATCTCATGGACTCGCCGTGATGAAGATTAAATCATTCGATGCTGCAAACCGAGCGAATTCAGCTAAAGCCAGGCGCTTTGCCCTGGAACAAGTTTTTCAGTTGATCGGCAGGAAAACGCAGACCGACGTAGAACGTGCCGAACAGGCCGTAAATCGCACTGGCTTCATCGAAACGCATCTCGTATACGAGTTTTTTAAAAACCAGCGGATCATCGGCGAAGAGATCGACCCCCCATTCCCAATCGTCGAAACCGATGGAGCCCGAGATGATTTGATTGACGCGGCCGGCATAATGGCGTCCGATCATGCCGTGCTCGCGCATCATCCGTTGCCGCTCCTGGATGGGCTCGTTGTACCAATTCCTCGATTCGCCGCGAAACTTATTCATCGGGTAAAAACACAGATAACGGCGCTGCGGAATTTCCGGCCACAGCCGCGGCGCCGCCGCTTGCCGCTGCTTGGCCAGTTCGGCTTCCACTTCTCGGTTCCACTCCGCCGTGCCGGGCCGTAGACCTCGGGCCATTAGGTCGGTGTACAGTTTTACCGAAGCTTCATAGAGGCCAAGCTCGACAACCGAAAGATAGGATGTCATCGGCTCGAGAAAATCGAGCAGCTTTAATTGCGCGAGCTCGAACTCGGCGCGATTTAACGCGTCCAGCGTTCTGCGAAAATGCACCAACATCAGATCGCCTTTGTGGCCGAGCATGGCGAACAAGCCCGTGGCTTCTTGCTTGTTGTCTTCCATGTCATGAAATGTCGCTATGGCGTGGTCGAGAGCCGCCTCTTGCTCGGCAGCGCTGAGCGCGCGCCAAGCGGCCCAGCGCACGCGAAACATCTGATGCAGTAGATAAGAGCCGTCGAGGGTCAGCGGCGTTGCCGGTAGATCGCCTGCCAGTTTGTTCAAGGGTTGTTTCATATCATCGAGTTTATCATCTGCTCATCGACCACAGCTGATATGAATGGTCATCTCGCATCAAGGTGCGCTGGTGCTTGCTTGCTCCGGTTTGATGACGCCTAGCCGCGTACGTAGCGCTCTAAATCCACGCTTAGCCACGCGAAAGATCTTGGGCACAAGCCAAACGGTCAGCGCCAGAAAAACAAATACTAACGCAAGCATCAGCCATGGATGATTGAAGATTATCCAAATGCCGCCCAAAACTACGACATCTTCAACGAAGCTGGCGATCCAATTGCTAAATGGCTCAGGGCTGGAGTTGATCGCTAGCCGGCTAGTCGCTTTGGTGCCGTGCGCTGCCAAAGCGATGCTGCCGCCAGCCAGCAGGGCCGCGAATTCCAAGCCCGGGCTCATGTCACCGAGCGAGCGCGCTGCTAGGATGGCGCCGGCAGGTACTCGGATGAATGTGTGTAAGATATCCCAACCATTGTCGACATAGGGGATTTTGTCGGCGAAAAATTCAATCGCATACATGACGCACGCCACTGCGATGACAATGGGATTAGTTAGCACATCAAGGCTCTGTGGCAACTGGATCATTTCGAACCGACCCGCCAGCCCCAGAGCCGCCACCGTTGCATACAGGTTGATGCCGGAAGTCCAAGCTGTTCCCACTGCCAGGCTCAATGCTTCGATGCTGCCCATAATGCATCCGGATCACCGTAGCGCGAGAGCGGTGATCGTCTGATCTACGATCGTCGCAGATGGAGTCTTTTTTGAATTCTAAATTTTAAATTTACTTTCGATCCGATCTTTGAATTCACTGGTAAACGCATTGACCGGCGGAAATTGATCCATCCATTTAAATGGCCGGCAGGCGTCGATCAGCACCCGGTCAGAGGTGTAGCCGCGCGGTGATCTTTCCTCGGGAGGCAATGCCGGCTCACATACGGAGGCCCAAACGCCTTTGACGACATCGAGGCCTTCGCGAACGTGACAGCGGGTGGCAATCGCCCAGATCACATCGGCGGGATTGGCGATATCGATATCGTCATCGACCACTACAACGAATTTACCGCCGTACGCTCCCGCACGAGCGCCCGCGGCAACCAACAAGGCCTGCTTCGAATGGCCCGCATAACGCTGCTTTATGGAGATGATCGTAAACGGCCCTGGCTGGCCGCCATAGACGAAACCCCAGACGCCTTTGATTTCCGGAACTCCGGCTTTCTCCAGTTGTTCCCAAAGCGTCGCCGCGCCCAACGGAATGGGCAGGTAGCTTGCCGGCGGTTTGAGCGGGGGCGCGCCGAGAATGATAGGATCGTTTCGATAATAAATCCGTTTAACGTTCATGATCGGGGTTTCACCGACATTCTCCTCAGTGAAGTAACCCGGCCACTCGCCGAACGGCCCTTCCTTGGGCATGTCTTGGTCTCTCATGGGCGGCAGTTCGCCTTCAACGACGATTTCCGCGTTGGCCGGAATCGGCAGCCCGGTGACCGCGCCGCGCGCTACCGGCACCGGTGCGCCCTGAAGATAACCGGCAAATTCAAATTCGTTGACGTCGGGCGGCAACGGCATCTGAGCGGCAAGGAAGATCGCCGGTCCCTGACAGAATGTAATGGCGATCGGTAATGGCTTACCGGCATCGCGGGCACGTTCAAACGCCAAGCGGCCGTGCTTGCCCATGTTCATCTTAACCGAAAGAGTATTCTTATTCTGGATCATCACCCGGTACGTGCCGATATTGATCTTGCCGGTCTCCAGGTCTTTGGTGATCACCCCACAGCCCGTACCGATATAAGGTCCACCATCGAGATCGTGCCATTTGGGGACTGGAAATTTATACAGATCGACTTGATCCTCAATCATTTGATTTTCAAACACCGGACCGCCTTCGACTTGCTGCACCGGCACGGGTTTGTAGGCAGCCAATTTTTTACGCCATGCGTTTAGATAATCAACGCCCTTGAGCTCGGGATCGATGCCCATGGCCGGCCCAGTGCGCCTGCAGGTGCGAAAAACATTGGAGATGACGCGAAAGCCCGCTGGATAATCTTTGAAATTGCTAAACAGCAGCGCCGCGCCTTCTTTCTCCGCCGCCCGCTCCGTAAGCGCGCCAACTTCCAAGTCAAGATCGACGCCCTCGAGTCTTCGAAGTTCGCCCATCTCTTCCAGCAACTCCACATATCCTCTCATGTCGGTCACATCGGTCATGCTGTCCTCCTCATATGCGGTCATACTATTGTGGTGGTCAGAGCTAGTCAAATGAGCGTCAAATTCGAATCTGGCCGCCTATTGGAACTGCCAGGATGAAACTCGTTCGCCGATAATTTGGCAGATCAGAATCATCTTTGCGCCTTCGATTTTCATCGACACCGCGCGCTGACCTCTCTTGCACATAGGACGGCACCCATCCTTGTCACGTGCTTCCGCGATTCCTTGAAGTCAAAGCTGACTTCCTTTACGGTTAGAGCATGCGGCGGTTATTCTCTAACTTGACTCTTGCTTTCTTCCTGCTCGCCGCATCCGCACAAGACTCTTTTGCCGCTGTTCAAGAGTTTTTGCTCGAAAATGGTCTCAAGATCCTTCTTCTCGAGGATCACAAGAGTCCAGCTGTAACCTTTCAGGTCTGGTACCGGGTCGGCTCGCGCAATGAACGAGACGGCAAAAGCGGTTTAGCGCATTTTCTCGAACATATGATGTTCAAAGGCACGCCAAGGACCGGGCCGGAAGAGTATTCTCAAATCATCGCCAAAAACGGTGGCCAAACCAATGCGTTTACCACTGCCGATGTGACGGTTTACTTCGCCACTATGAGCCGGGACAAAATACACATTCAGCTCGAACTCGAAGCCGATCGGATGGTGAACGCACTCCTGGGTGAGGAGTACTTCGAAGCGGAAAAGAAAGTTATCCAAGAAGAGCGACGCCTGCGAGTCGACGACAATCCAGCTGCGGCGCTGGGGGAGCTGGCCGGCGCCATCACCTACATGGTTCATCCCTATCGCCGTCCGGTGATCGGTTGGATGCACGATATCGAAAACCTTACACGGCAGGATTTGGTCGATTTCTACAAGCTTTACTATTCGCCTAACAACGCCTTTATAGTTGTCACTGGAGATTTTACCACCGCAGAAATCCTGCCCAAGATTAAAGCTGCTTACGGCAACATCCCGCGCGGCGCTGAACCTCCTAAGGTTCACACTCTGGAGCCACCGCAACTAGGCGAACGCAGGGCCATTTTGAAAAAGGAAGCGGAGCTGCCGATAGTCACTGCGAACTATCACGCGCCCAATTTAAAAAGCCCGGATAATTACGCTCTGGACCTGCTCACGGTGGTCCTCGCCGGCGGCCGCAGCTCCAGGCTGCATCAGGACCTGGTTTACCACAAGCGCTTGGTGCGGGGGGTTGATGCCGACTACAGCGGAGCTTCCATCGATCCGACGGTTTTGTCGGTGACAGCGCAACTATTACCCGGTAAAGATCCCGCACCGATCGAGCGGGAGATCGACGGATTGATTGACAAGGTCAAAGCCGAGCTGATCAGCGACCGAGAGCTGGAGAAGGCCAAGAATCAGGTTGAAGCGGCGTTCATTTTCAGTCGCGATTCGATTTTCGGCCAAGCGATGAAAATTGGGTTCTATGAGGTGGCCGGAGATTGGCGGCTGATGGACCGCTATCTCGAAGGCATTAGAAAAGTGAACCGGGAAGATATTCGTAGAGTCGCTAGACAGTATCTCGATCGTGATCGCCGCACGGTGGGTACCCTGATTCCCGTCAAACCCAAGACGCCATGAAGAAGATGTTTTTTCTAGTGCTCGTTGTCGGCTCACTGCTTGTTGCCACAGGCTTCGGCCGAACGGCGGTGACGCCGCAACGGTCGGTGTTGAATAATGGCATGGTCTTGCTGACTTCGGAGCAGAGAACCTTGCCGATGGTCTCGATAGAAATGCTAATCCACGCTGGCGCGCGTTATGACGCGCCTAAGCAGGATGGGCTTGCCAATCTCACCGCCGAGTTGATCACCGAGGGCACCAAGCGGCACGCTGCTCTGCAAATCAGTGAAAGTTTGGATTTTCTTGGCGCAACCCTATCGGCGCGCGGCGGCGAGGACCTCGCGAGTGTTAGCATGACGGTTCTCAAAAAAGATCTTCCTGCCGGTTTGGAACTGCTGGCCGAAGTGTTGACCAGTGCGGTGTTCCCGCAAGAGGAAATTGAGCGGCAAAAGCAAGCGGTGGTAGCATCGATTAGAGCGAAACAAGAGCAACCCGGGGAAATTGCCGAGATGCGCTTTGCCGGGGCGATATTTCCGCAGACGCGCTATGGCCGGCCGGTAGAGGGAACCGAGACATCGGTGAAGGCAATCCCGCAGGCAAGCTTACGAGAGTTTTATCAACGGTATTACCGTCCGAATCGCTCGATCATGGCAATTGTCGGCGATATTTCACACGAGGAAATGATCGAGGCGCTCACTCAGGCCTTCCGCTCGTGGAACAAAGGAGAGCCGCCGGCCAAACCGTTGGTGCTAGGTGCTGCGCCGGAAACTGGAACGATACGAGTGAATAAGGATCTCACTCAAGCGAATCTAGTTCTCGGTCAACGCGGTGTCGGCCGGGAAAACCCCGACTACTATGCGCTTCAAGTGATGAACTACATTCTAGGCGGCGGCGGGTTTTCCTCACGGGCAATGGACTCCATCCGCAATCAGCGCGGTCTGGCCTATTCGGTTTATAGCTATTTCGACGCCGATAAAGGCCGCGGTACTTTCCAATTCGTCATGCAGACAAAGAATGAGACCGCTTTGCAGGCAATTGCAATCGCAAAAGAGGAAATCCGTCGCATCCGGGAGGCGCCGGTTAGCGAGGCCGAGCTTAACGATGCTAGGGATTATCTCACTGGCAGCTTCCCGCTGCGCTTTGACACCATGAGCAAGGTCGCGAATTTCTTGGCCCAGGCGGAGCACTTCGAGCTTGGCCTGGATTATATTCAGCGCTATCCGGATCTGATCGGTCGAATTACTATCGACGACGTTAAACGGGTCGCACAGAAATACCTCGACCCGGAAAAGATGGTTACCGTCATTGTCGGAAACCAAACGATCATCGCTGATAAATGAATTCCGGTGAAATCAAGCTCAGATGCTTGACGGCGGCTAAATGCCGGGGCATATTTGTGCGGTCGGCGCCCGACTAAACTGAACTCGATCATCACTGTCCAGCCCGGAAAGCGGCCTGTCCATGCAAAAAGTTTTAATCATCGAAGACCACGCCGATATGCGTGAACTGCTAAGCTGGCAACTCGAATTGATGGGGTTCATGCCGATTTTAGCGAAGCACGGCAAAGAGGGTATAGAAAAGGCTCTTGCGGAAAAGCCTGAGTTGATTTTGATGGATATCATGATGCCCGGAATGGACGGGTGGGAGACGTGCACGCAGATCAAGTGCGACGCCGTCACGGCCGACATCCCCGTGATTCTGCTGACCGGCGCCAACGATCGCGATCTCACCCAGCACGCGAACGCGGTCGGCGCATCGGCGCTCCTGCAGAAACCGTGTC
>DASUVS010000278.1:0-11920 GCA_036378835.1 Binatia bacterium
CGAGATCGAGCGCTGGCTCGCCAAAAAATTTCTCGCCGCCCTGCTCTTGCAACGCCAGCAGGCCTCGCTGTATGGCGCCGATACTTGCCGTCGAAACATTGCCGTACTTGGTCTTAAATTTAGCTGCATTGTCGCCGATGAATTGCAACATTGAGCGGAGGTCCTTGAGGTCGAGCAGCAGCATGCCATTGTCATCGGCGACTTTAAAAACCAGGTTGAGTACGCCGCTTTGGGTTTCGTTCAAACTAAGTAGCCGGCTGAGCAGCAACGGCCCCATATCCGAAATTGTCGTGCGCACTGGATGCCCCTGTTCGCCGTACAGATCCCAAAAGACCGTTGGATAAGGAACAAAGTCAAATCCTTTCAGGCCGAGTTTATCGAGTCGCTCGCGAATTTTCGGATTCTCTTGTCCGGCCCTGGCGATTCCGGACAAATCGCTCTTTACGTCTGCCATGAACACCGGCACCCCTATACGGCTAAAATTTTCGGCGATGACTCGTAGCGTTACCGTCTTTCCCGTGCCCGTCGCACCGGCGATTAAACCGTGGCGATTGGCCATCTGCGGCAGTAACGAGTGCTCTTTGCTCCCTTTAGCAATGCGCAGCTCCTCAGCCATGAGATGCACCTCCTTCGTTGAGGTAAAAAATCATAAATTGCCTATCTAACGAACTATTGGTCAAAATTGGTCACTTGATGTATAGACCAGCGGTGACGTGAATTAAAGCACAGCGTTACACGTCTAAGGCATCAAGAACGAACGAGATGAGTTCGAGCTGAGAGGAGGGCGGCGCGCTTGATCACGGCGTTCTTAACTAAACAACGATAAATCATACGGGAGGATCACACCATGAAACGTTTCCTTAGCGTGTTAGTTGCTTCAATGTTTTTAGCTTCAGCAGCTTATGCCCAGACAGGTAAGAGCGACACCAAGAAGAGCTCCGGTAGTATGCAATCGGAGTCGGTAAAGACGGATGGTAAAGAAAAGTCTGATTCCGTAAAGGCCGAAGGAAAAGCTAAAGGCAAATCGAAGGCCGAATCCACAAGCGAAACCGACACTAAATCGACCGATGGCAAAACTACAAGTGAGACCAAGCCCGCCGGCAAATCCAAAGCCGCAACCAAGTAAGCTTTGATTTCAAGTTGCCAACCGGGTCTTCCTCCGCACCCGGTTGGCACTTAAAACCCACAGTTCCGCACATCCGATCAGTCGGTAAGCAAATCCGCTAAGCTGTTTCGCTCCACCCTCAGGCCAGCCGCCAGCATCACAGAATCCTTCATCTTGTTTGATTCACACGTATGGTGGAGGCGCCGGTAGCTGCCCTTGCTTGCAATTTCCCCACTGTGCCCATAAGAATAACTGATTGGTTTATTTGCGTCAGCGAAAGTAGGATCTCTATGACCCAAAACGGGCACCCGGAAGCGGTTATCATCCACAGCTCTGATTTGCACCTTGGCACCGATGACAGCTTCAGCCAGCGCGATTCCCTAGCGGTTCTTCCCAAAGTTCTCAACACGGCCATCGAAACGCAGGCAGACATCGTCGTACTGGCTGGAGATACTTTCGACAATCACCGCCAACCTGGCGAACTTCTCGAGCGCGCCGCGCAAATTTTGCGTGATTACGGCAATCCCATCGTTATCTTGCCCGGCAATCACGACCCGCTGACGCCGGATTCAGTCTACCGTCGTGGCGGGCTTGCGCAGATCCCCAACGTTCACATACTGGGTCTTAACGTTGATCAATCCGTGATGTTTCCCCAATACGAACTGGAGATTTGGGGTCGAGCGCACGTCGACTACACGGATATGTCGCCACTTGCCGATCCCCGGCCGCGTTCGACGCGGTGGCAGCTTGCCGCTGCCCATGGACATTACGTCGATGAACAAAGAGATCCCAATCGGCTGATCGGCTCGTGGCTGATTCACCGCGAAGAATTGCTCGCTACCGGCGCGGATTACGTAGCGCTGGGCCACTGGAACCAGGCAACTCCCGTCGGCTCCGGCGAGATTACCGCCTACTACTCCGGCTCGCCTGAGTACGCCGGCACTGTGAATGTGATCCGGCTCACATCCAGGGGCGCGGTCGAAGTCAGCCAGGCACCGCTGAACGGAAGTTTTCGCTAAAAAAGTATTTTCCAAGCGCGAGACTGTGCACCCGCTCGAACGCTAGCAACACTCATCCATACAACGCCAATCCCTTCCTATTTTTTTCGCAACGAGCGCTGCGATAGCTACCGATCTCCGCTGCTTTAGCTCGCCTTAGCCGAACCATCTGAACCGGAATAGTAGGAAACCATGAAACCGTCTTTCAAACGGCTGAAGGCTTAGACAAGGAGCAAGCGAGTTCTCTTTAGCATCCGTGTGAATTAAGAATTTTTTCCTACAATGCTGGTAAATCAGTAACATTGAATGGTAACTTCTCACCTGAGAAATTGGCACGATATGCGAGAAGAAGCAGGCTTCGACTCTAGATCGAGTTAGCTCCGCTTTTCCTACAGAGTGCTCGAGATTAAAACCGAAGGCTGCTCGATCAATTCGATTCCGAACAGCTGTGCTCAAATAAACTTTCCCACTTTCGAATCTCGGCGTTCTCGTGCCGAGCAGGTCGCCGTTGATTACAACAAGTTGCACGCGAAACAACATGAATGAAATAGGATCACGCAAGCCGCGCGTCAGCCAGCTCGATTTGTTTCTGGCTTTTTCCCGAATCAGCTTGTCGAGCTTCGGCGGCGCAATTTTTTGGGCAAGACGCGAGCTGGTCGAGCGGCAGCGCTGGTTCAGCGAACGAGAGTTTGTCGAGGTCTACACTCTCGGACAACTCTTACCTGGGCCGAACGTGCTCAATCTTACGGTGATAGTCGGTCATCGTTTCGCCGGCTGGACGGGTGCCGCGGCGGGCGTGGCCGGCTTTTTGGGTTGGCCTTGCCTCATGGTTGTCGGCATGGGCGTGCTCTACCAGCATTACGGAGCGTTGCCTTTTGTGCAGCAGGCACTCACCGGTATGTCAAGCGTGGCGGCAGGGCTGCTGCTGGCGACCGTGATCAAATTGGCAACCGTATTGCCGCGACACTGGCGGCCTTGGCTGTTCGGGATACTCGCATTCGTTGCGGTCGGCATCATGCGCTGGCCGCTCTTGTGGGTCATGGGTGCTCTCGCGCCCTGGGCTGTGTTGGCGGCCTGGAAAGAGCCGGAGTAATGGATCGGCTTGATCTGGCCGGATTGTTTGTTCATTTTCTAATCCTCTGGTTCATTGCCATTGGTGGTCCATCGACGATCCTGCCGGACATTCACCGCTACTTGGTCGAAGTGCACCATCTGCTGACCAATGCGGAATTTGTTGAGATCTATACCTTAGCGCAGGTCGCACCCGGACCCAACGCCATGTACGTTACTCTGATCGGCTGGCACTTGGCTGGGTGGAAGGGAGTAGCCGCCACGACGATCCCACTGGTGGTGCCCGCTGCCACTCTCACCTTGCTGGTCGGCCATCTCAATGAGCGCTACCCCAATGCCCGGGGTGCCCGGGCCGTTCGCCGGGGTTTGATGCCGATTACGATCGGACTTGTGTTCGCGAGCGCAACGATTTTGATGCGCGCGGTGAACCACGACTGGCGCGGTTACTTGATCACGCTCCTCACCGTCGCCGTTGTCCTGCGCAAGCCGTGGAATCCGCTTTGGCTGTTCGGCGCCGGTGCGCTGGCCGGTATCGCGGGGTTTGTCTGAGCATTGCGGCGCACGAAAATCGCGCTGATTCAGCGTTTGCTGCGCGGAGAAAAGGCAGCCCCGAACTGTGATTACACACGTAATTTCAATTATCCATAATGGATCGCCGCTCGCTATTGAGAGCTCAAGCTGAACTGCGGTGCCCGGCCAACACTCGCGTACGTCGCAAATCGAAGTTCATCTCGGCTCCTGGATCGGGCAGCGACTCACTCGCACACTTGGGCTTCCCATCTCTGCTGTGTTTGAATTTTCAAAATGGTATAACTTCGACGCCTGGCGTGCTATTTTCGAAACAAAGCGCAGAGAATGCGCTACGGCCCACAAGCATCATCGATCATGCGAACGGTTTACAACGGTGATGCCGGCAGCAAAATCTACCGGGACTCTGCATAAAAATGATCGATAACCCATTCTGGACCGTCACCTTGCCGGAGATGCTCGACGTCGTCTTTGTCGCTATTCTCCTCTATACCGCCATTGTCTGGGCGCAACAGACCCGCGCCGCTTTTGTAGTTCGAGGAATTTTAATTCTCGGTTCCATCTATATCATTGCCAAGTACCTCGATCTGCAGATGACCGCATGGATCTTCCAGGGTTTCTTCGCCATTTTTTTGATCATGATCGTGGTCATCTTTCAGGAGGAACTGCGGCAATTATTCGAGCGCATCGCGGTCTGGAGCCTGGCGCGGAAAAGAACCCCTACTTTGGGTTCGAGCACGTCAGACGTCCTGGTCCGCACAGTAGCCGATCTCGCCAAGGAACACGTCGGTGCGTTGATTGTTATCCGCGGCAACGATCCGCTCGAGCGGCATATCACCGGCGGAATACCTCTGGAGGGCAAACTAAGTGCGCCGCTGCTGAAAAGCATTTTCGATCCCCACTCACCCGGGCATGACGGTGCAGTTATGGTCGATCAAGATAACATCTCGAGATTCGCGGCTCACCTGCCGCTTTCGAAGGACCTCAGGCAACTTGCCAATGTCGGCACCCGGCACTCGGCGGCCTTGGGGTTGGCCGAACTGACCGACGCTCTGTGTATCGTAGTGTCCGAAGAACGCGGCACAATCTCGGTTGCCAGAGACGGCAAGCTTCGCGAGGTGCAGAACATACAAGAGCTTGGCGCGGTTCTCGAAAGCTTTTTGCAAACGAAGTTTCCATCGTCGACGCAAAACAACAATTTCGGTTTGCTTTTTTTTCGCGAGAACTGGATTGCCAAAGCGATTGCCATCGCGCTGGCAATTGGGTTCTGGTACATCTTCGTGCCCGGATCAAAGACAGTCGACGTCAGCTACACGGTTCCGGTGATCGTCGAGAATCTTCCCCCCGATCTGCAAGTCGAAGACATAGAGCCGCCGGTGGTAAACGCCACCTTCCGCGGGCCGAGGCGGGCTTTCTATCTGTTTAATTCGAGCAAGATCAAAGTCGCAATCGACGTTTCCATGGCGGAGCTGGGGCGACGAACTTTCACGATTTCGGAGAAAAACATCCAATATCCGAAAGAACTCACACTGCAGGACGTCAGCCCGTCAACTCTGAGGCTGTCAGTGCGAAAAGTCCCTATCGCCAACGACACCAACCGCGGCTAGGGAATGAGCTGGGCTGGTGATCATGCGATTTTAGATGGCTCGGCACAGAGACCAACAACACGACAACACCGGCGAGGGCAGATCCCGGACGGTGAATGGCTTTTTCATGGGTATCTTAGCGGTCCAGCGAGAACCCGGAAGGAAGCAGCACGATTATGATCGACTTCGAGGGAAGAGAACTACCCGTTGAACTGAGCGAAATAGTTGCACCGAGCCGTTCAGTACTGCTGGTTTGGGACATGCAAAATGATCAGGCCGGCGGTGCCTTCAACAAAGCCGATTTGATACGCAAGAGCCCACCGGTAATCGCCGCAGCTGCTCACCGGCAGATCAAAACTGTCTACACGCGACAAACGCCTTTCTTGTGGAAGGACGAAGCGCCGACGTGGATCCGCAGAGGCATGAAAGATCAGAAGGTCAATGATCCAAGCCAACTGAAACCGCGCCGGCTCCACGGCAGCTTCGGCTGGCAATTTATGGAACCGTTTAAACCGGCTGAGAACGACGTGATCATCGATAAGCGCCGACCGACGATGTTTATCGGCAATGAGTTCGAAACGATCCTCAACAATCGCGGCGCCTCGACTGTGGTGATGATCGGCTGTACCACGGACGGTGGCGTCGAGGCGACAGTTCGCGATGGTCACAATCGCGGTTATTTCATGGTCGTTGTGCGCGATTGCGTCGGCACCTATACCGAAGAAGGTCATAATGCCGCGCTTAAACGCATCGAACGCTTTGGCGATCTGGTGGATTCTTCCGAATTGATTGATCTCTGGCGGAAATGAGTCCGCGGTGGCAATCGACATCAGAGAAATTATGGAAAGATTTCACGGCGGCGCCAAAGAAGAAGCATTTTTCGAACTGCTGGAAATGCCCGGTGATGTGCTTCCGGCGTTAACGGCGGCTTTCCGCACCGAACGAGATCCGGCGCTGCGGGCTTTTCTCGTGACGGTTGGCTGGGAGCGGCGCGATCCGATGGCAATTCATCTCCTGAGTGAAGCGCTGGACGAAAGGGACGAAGAAATTTGGCAAGCAGCACTCGATGGTTTAGTGACATTTGCCTCACCTGAGGCACTGGCGATTCTCATAGCGGCGAGAACCCGCGAGTTGGCCGACGAATCCGCGACCAAACGTTTTCAGTCCTGCGTCAGCGAGGCGATCGAATACATCCGCCAAACCATACCCATCTGACATCCGCTTGCCAGAACCATATTAGTCATATGCAGGCAACCACGCGGTTGCGATTTGTCCCCTGAACGAGTTAGAAGTGTCTCACTTCGGTGCGGCACAATAAAAGGAGATAACCATGACGGAATCCAATGGCGCGAAAAAGGCATTGCATGTCGCGACACTCTCTGGTTGGTATCGTTTCGAACAGGACGGTCGAGAGTGGAAACAAACCAAACGCGATCTGTCGTATTGGAGCTTGACCTGTATGTCGGTTGACCCGGAGAATCCGCAGAAGATTTACGCAGGCACCGAGCATTCCGGTCTGTTCTATACCGTCGATGCGGGAGCGAGTTGGCATCGCGCGCAGCCTAACGTCCCAAAGATGATGTTGTTCGCCATACTCGCATTAAATGGCCGAGTTATGGTGGGAACGATTCCATCAGCCGTTTTCCGCAGCAGAAATGGCGGCTGGGAGGAGTTGGAAGGGGTACGGATCAACAGCGCGGGGGCGAATTTTCCGCCCAGTCCGGAACTGCAATCACGGACGCGTTATTTGACGTTCGATCCCGCTTCTCCCAATCGTATCTATGCCGGAATCGAAGTCGGCGGAATGCTCGTTAGCGATGACGGCGGTGAGAACTGGCGGCCCGCCAACGAAGGACTGACCGACATGGACATTCATGAAGTACTGGCGTCGAGAAATAGTGCAGGATTGGTGGTTGCGGCTTGCGGCGAGGGCGCGTTTCGCAGTTTCGATCGTGCTGCGCATTGGCAAGAGATTACTCCCCAGAGCCATGACTACGGCACATCCGTTGCTGAAGACAAAAATGGAGTTGTCTATCTTGGTAGCGCCAAGGGGCGCCCGAATGGATGGATTCGTAAAGAAGGCGCGATGGCCGCTATTTTTCGCAGCCGCGATAAAGGATCCACCTGGGAGAAAATCATCGACAATCTAAAAGGCGGCGTCATGCATATGTGTTCACTGCCCGACGGCAAAGGCATGATCGCAGGCACCTCCGACGGGAGCCTTCTGGTGGTCGATGATTCTGGCGCGCGCGAGATTGCCACCGGTCTGCCGTTCGTCACATCGGTCGAGCTAGCAGCTTAGAACCGTCGCAGACAGGCTGCTGTGATACCTTAAGCTCCAGGATCAGCAATTATCGAGCTGGATACTCCTGCAGCTCGTGAAGGTCTGAAAGATGAAACTCTATACCTTTTTTCGCAGTTCGGCATCGTACCGCGTACGCATCGCGCTTAATTTAAAAGGTTTGGATTATGAGCAGGCACCGATACACTTGCGCCGCGGCGGCGGCGAGCAGTTAAAACCGGCGTACCGGGTGATCAATCCACAGGCTCTGGTTCCGGCACTCGAAGATGACGGGCGAATTCTTTCACAGTCATTAGCAATTATCGAGTATCTGGAAGAGCGCTATCCAAAACCGCCTTTGCTCCCCAGCGATGCCGCCGACCGCGCGCTCGTGCGCAGCATGGCGCTGCTGATCGCCTGTGAGGTGCACCCGATTCAGAATCTTCGTGTGCTCAATCATCTAAAAAGCGATTACCAACAATCGGATGACGACACGATCCGTTGGGCGCGTCATTGGATCGATCTCGGATTTTCAGCGCTAGAAGAGATGGTGAACACGGGCTCCTCACAGGGAGAATTTTGCTTCGGCAAAACACCGACAATGGCCGATCTCTGCCTCGTGCCGCAACTCGCCAATGCGCGCCGCTTCGGTGTCGATCTGGCATCGCGCCCAAAGCTGCTCGCGATTGAAGCGGCCTGCATGTCACTACCTGCGTTCGCCAAGGCCGCGCCAGAGCAGCAACCGGACGCGGAGTAGTTTAACGCTTCCCAATGATCTGCCGATTAGTTGAATCTTTAATTGTCATGGCCGAGCCTCGCCCGGACGATTCGACATCCCTTTTCAATTTAAGCCTTTCAATCTCAGCCTTCTGATCACCATCGATGTTCGTACTTAAGCAGTTTTTAAAGGCGCTCGTTCTGCCGCCAACTCCATGGTTGCTGATGCTGCTCGCGGTGCTGATCTTTTGGCAACGGCGCTGGGCGCGCAAGTTATTGCTGCTCACTATCGTGCTGATCACCGCATCGCACAGCGGCTTGGTTGGCTATGGCCTGCGCTATCCTCTCGAATCGCGCTACGCTCCGCTGCTCGATCCGAGCGCGCTCTCTTACGACGCCATCGTGGTCCTCACCGGGGGTATGATCCCGCCGGAAGGGTTGATTCCTTTCTCGACTATCGACGAGCATATGTTCCGACGTCTGGATGAAGCCTGGCGTCTTTATCGGATCCAACCCCGGCCGATTATCCTATCGGGCGGCCACGTTAATCCGTTCACACCTGACAAGGATGAGAATCGCATCGGCCGCGAGTATCTGATCCGCTGGGGCGTGTCCAAACACCATGTTATCGGCGAGGGCAAATCCCGTGATACGTTCGAGAGCGCAATCGAAGTGCAAAAGCTTCTCAAACGCCGCGGCTGGAAGCGCTACTTGTTGGTGACCTCGGCGTTGCACATGCCGCGCAGCATGATGGCATTCAAAGCCAAAGCGCCGGAACCGCTTCCGGCGCCCGGCGATTATTCGCTGGGCAAGCTACGGCTCACACCGTTGGATTTTTTTCCTGGCGAAGGCGCCGCTCGCGGCATCTACGCCACCCTGCACGAGTACATCGGCATCGCCAACTATTACTGGCGGATTCAGTTTGATCCGTAACAGCACCATCCGTACGTTGAGCAAATCTCACGCGCCCGGATGCTTCGTTGCCTATATCCGGACGACATCAAGTAAACCGCCGGTTGAAAAACCTTTCCGGAGTGATAGCGTCCATGGGCTGGCGGGCTATCGCCGCTGTGTGGCGCAGTCGGGTCAGTCCCCATTTTGATTCTGATCCGTCAAAAAACCAAAGCAGGATCTTGAAGAACTGCTTGTTGCATTAATCGAAAGATCAATCCGGTCCGAGCGCAACGAGGTGAACGATGCGAGTTGTCGATGCCATCAGCCAGATCCTCAAACGTGAAGGTGTGGATTTTCTTGCTTGCTATCCAACCAATACCTTGATCGAAGCTGCGGCGGCGGCCGGAATCAAGCCGTTGATCTGTCGTCAAGAGCGAGTCGGGGTCGGCATCGCCGACGGTTACACCCGGATCTCCAATGGCCGGCGCATTGGCGTATTCTCGATGCAGGCAGGTCCCGGCGCGGAAAACGCATATTCCGGCATCACTACCGCCTACTCCGATTCGGTTCCGGTTCTGCTTTTACCAGTCGGCCACGCCCGGTCCACGTCCCAGGTTCATCGCTTCTTTAGATCAACGCAATCCTACGCGACGGTTACCAAGTGGACTGAAGAAATTGGCTTGGCTTGTCATACCAGCGACGTCATGCGACGGGCCTTCAGCCTTTTGAAAATGGGCCGCCCCGGACCCGTGCTCGTCGAGATTCCTGGAGATGTAGCCACGGAAGAGATTAACGAAAGCCAATTAGAGTTTGCGCCGGTCAAACGCACCGTAAGCGGAGCCAATCCCCAAGATATTGCCGAAGCCGCGCGGACCTTGGTCCAGGCGCAGGCGCCAATTATCGTCGCCGGACAAGGCGTGCTCTATGCCGAGGCATCGGATGAGTTATTAGAGTTTGCAGAACTCCTGCAAGCGCCCGTGACTACGCCGCTTGAAGGAAAGGGCGCATTCCCGGAAACTCACCGATTATCGCTCGGCACCGGCGCCGGCGTCATGCCCCCCACAGTGCACGAGTTTCTGCGGACAGCCGATGTCGTGTTCGCTGTTGGCGCAAGTCTTACCCGGCATAGCATTGTCGCCGCGCCTATTCCCGCCGGCAAAACCATCATTCACGCGACTAACGACGAGCACGATCTCAATAAGCACTATATCGCCGACATTCCAATCCTCGGTGATGCCAAGCCGGTGCTCCGGCAATTTATTGAAGCTGTAAAAGATGCTCAAGGAGCAAACCGACCCAAAAAGGCTGATTTGGTAGCGGCGAAAATCAAGGAAATACGAGAGCCCTGGCTGAAGCAGTGGATGCCCAAGCTCACTTCCAAAGAAGTGCCGATCAATCCCTATCGAGTTTTCTGGGAATTCATGCGCGCCTTCGATCCGAAAGACTCGATTGTCACTCATGATGCCGGCAGCCCCCGCAACCAACTGGTTCCTTTCTATCAAGCCCCCACGCCGCGCAGTTACATCGGTTGGGGAAAATCCCATGCTCTGGGCACTGGCCTTGGGCTGATCATGGGCGCCAAAGTGGCAGCGCCGGAAAAATTTTGCGTCAACTTTATGGGAGATGCCGCCTTCGGAATGACCGGGCTGGATTTCGAGACCGCGGTCCGATGCAATATTCCAATCTTGACTGTGGTGCTGAACAATAATTTTATGGCCGCTGAAACGCGTCACATGGCAACATCGCACAAGCTCTTCGGTACTCAAAACGTCGGCGGCAACTATGCCGAGATTGGCCGGGCGCTCGGCGGTTGGAGCGAAAAAGTCGAGGATCCGGATGAAATCCCGGCGGCTTTGCAGCGCGCCAGGAAGGCTACTCAAGACGGCAAGGCGGCGCTCTTGGAATTCATCACGAGCCGAGAACACAGTTATTCCCGGTTCGGCGAGTAGCGGATTGACTTGAACTTGCCTAATTGTTACGCGTGTGTGTTGATGCTGCCCGCGGCGCGTTCGATAATCTTGTTACTGTTCCTGACTCTCGGCTTCTCAGGGATAGATCCTTTGATGCTTCAAACGCCGCTAGGGGAGTCGGGCGACGATCCTATTTCTTCGGAAACACGGCAAGAACAACTTATGCGGGTTGCCGAAGCCCGGAAAGTTCGAACCCCCGGGGAAAAGTGGAGTCAATCTTTCATCTCGCGACTAGATCACCGCTTACTGGGGAAGACAGCCCAAGCGTCATTCACATCACTTTCACCCCCGCACGCCAGCCCAGGTAATTTGCATGGGCTACTGCAAGTCTTTCGCATCTAGACTTTCCTTCTCCGGTCGGGTTGCCGGTCAACACGGCGCAGAGCGGCACGCGCCGAATATTCAGGAGAACGGAAAGTGACGGATATGGAATCGGAACGATTATTTCTTTGGATTGGCTTTAACCTTTTTGTCTTGGGGATGCTCGCCCTGGATTTGGGTGTTTTTCACCGCAAGGCTCACACGATCTCGATCAAAGAAGCATCGATTTGGAGCGTCGTGTGGGTCTGCTTGGCGATGATCTTCAATGTTGGAATTTATTATGCCTGGGGATCCGAAGCAGCCCTGGAGTTCCTCACCGGCTATGTCATCGAAAAATCTCTGAGCGTCGACAACTTGTTTGTGTTTCTAATGATCTTTCAATATTTCAATACGCCGAGCCAGTACCAGCACCGAGTGCTTTTTTGGGGCATCCTCGGCGCGTTAGTATT
>DASUVS010000279.1:0-13265 GCA_036378835.1 Binatia bacterium
AATAATCGGAATGTAGGATAACGACGCGCCGAATCGGCAAGGAAATTCAAGAAGTCCCACTGCGGCATAAAAGCGATGAACGGACAGCGCACTGGCAACTCCCTGAAGTCAGCCAAGTTGAGTTGGGTGTCGCCGATTTGAGCAGAGAGTTGGTAAACTTTTTGATGCGGCAATTTGAGAAACTCGTCAAGCAAGCCGAGCTCGTACATGATTTCAAGTGTCGATGGATGAATGGTATCGCCGCGGAAGTCGCGCAAGAAATCCGCGTGTTTTTCCAGCACGATGACATCGACTCCCGCTCGGGCAAGCAAAAAACCGAGCATCATTCCGGCTGGACCGCCTCCGGCGATGCAACAGCGCGTGCACAGCCTCTGGTCGAGGCTTTCGTTCGGCTCAACCATTGCCAGTCACCCGCGCTAAACAGCTTCCATTCTCAAATGATGAACTCCGACGATCACCTCCTGACGATTATAAGCGTTCGGCATCCTAAACGACAGCAGCTCCAGATCGGGCGGGGTTGGTTTGAATGTAACGCAAGGGCAGCTCTAATTTTTGCGAGGACCGGACCCATGTCGTAATCCTATGAGAAAGCTCTTGGTCTTCCAGCATGTTGCTCACGAAATTCTCGGCACTTTAAACCCACTGTTGAAGCGCGCCGGCTTTCGTATTCGTTACGTCAACTTCGGACGCCACCCGGACGCGCAACCGAGCTTGGACGGATATCACGAACTCGTGATACTTGGCGGCCGACGGGTGTTTACCAAGATCATCGCTTCCACACCTGACAACTGAGATGAAATTGATTGAAGATGCCATGCGACTACTGCCGGTGCTAGGCATCTGCCTTGGCGCGCAATTGATCGAAAACGCTCGGTGCGGATGTCTACTCAGGCAAGCATAAGGAAATCGGCTGGTATGATCTACACAGCGCGCCCGAAGCCGCCGGGAACTCGATCTTAAAACCGCTGCGCGGGACCGAGAAGGTTTTCCAGTGGCACGGCGATACGTTTGACTCACCTCCGCCGCATCTCCGCTCTGCGTGAACCAGGCATTTCGCTACGGCGACAAGGTTTACGGCTTGCAGTTTCACCTTGAAGTTGACGAGCCGCGATAATCTTGCGTTGACTGAAAGTCCCGGAGAACCAGGACGAGATCGCCAAGCTTCCGGGTGACGTCACACCGGATCACATTCATGCAGCGACAGCGCGGCACATCGCGCGCCTGCACGAACTCAGCGATCAAACCTTTGGCGAATTTAGCGCACTCTTGGGTCTGGAAAAGATCCGCTGGCGGCGGGTGTCGGGATGAATTTTCCGTTTGCGCAAATTAGCGATTATTCGCCGGCCAGCTTATGCACTAATTCATACAGCGCCCGTACGCCTACGCGAAGGCTGTCAATCGAGATTCTCTCATCGATACCGTGCACTAATCCTTCTGCAGCGATGTTGCGAAGTGGCATAAAGCCCAGACAAGGGATCCCTCGGGCGCGAAAGAAGTGGCAGTCGGTAAAGCCGCGCACCAGCGGCGCCACGACTGGAGTACCATGATCGTGCGTTCTAGCCAATTCCTCGATCGCCTTTATCGCCTCCGGGTGGGCCGGAGAAACGGCCGCGGGGAAAGATAAGAGGACTTCAATCTTTATATTCTCATCCGCAATCACCCGCCGCACCTCGCCGATAAAAGCCTGAGGATCTTCGCCTGGCAGCAGTCGAATATCGATATCGGCCGATGCCTGCGCTGGAATCACATTCACCTTGTCCGACGCGCTCAGACGGGTAACCGAGATGGTATTTCGCACGCTGGCATTATTACGCGTATTGCGCGTGAAATCCGCGGCGAAGGCCGGATCTTTGAGAGCAGCTCGCAGGTCCTGGTACTTCCCGCGGTGACTCTCGGGCTCTTCGCCAGCGGTGTCGGCGAAGAACTTCTGCACCTCCGGCACGACTTTGATTGGCGTTTGATAAGCTAGCAGACGTCCCAGGGCAAGCACCAGCTTATCCACTGCTGCTTCTTTTACAGGAGTCGAGCCATGTCCCGCTGCACCCGTAGCGATAAGCCGCAACCAAAGCGGAGTTTTTTCGGCGACGCTGACGCTATAACTCTGAACCTTGCCATCGCTGCCCAACCGCACTCCGCCGCCTTCGTTCAAAACTAGGCCGACATCTGCGAACAACTCCGAATGTTTTTCGAGTAAGAATTCAGCGCCAAGCGCCCCGCCTGCCTCTTCATCGGCGGTGCCGAGAAAAATGACGTCTCCCAGAAGGGCGACTTTATTGCGCTTGAGTGTCAGGAGAGTCATCAGCTCGGCGATAGCGGGGCCCTTCATGTCGAGAGCGCCGCGGCCCCAAATGTCTCCGTTCTTGACGGTCCCGCTGAATGGGGCTTCTTTCCACAGCTTGGTATCGGCGGGCACCACATCCATGTGGTTCAGCAGTATTACAGCTTTCTTGGCGCCGCTGCCGCGCAGCCGGGCGTAGATGTTGCCGCGTCCGGGCGCAGACTCGATGATTCTCGCTTCGATTCCTTCTCTGTCGAAGATCTGTTTAAAAAATTGCGCCGCCTTGATTTCGTTTCCGGGCGGATTGGTGGTGTCGATTTGGATATAGTGGCTCAGTAGCGACACCGCTTCTTGTTCCGGCGCATTGCCAGGCAAAGATCCTTCGGCTGCCAAGCTGTTGCCGCTCAAAGATACAACCAGCAGAGTCAACCCAAATATCATCGAGAGCGTGCGGTACCCGCGTTTTCTCACGATCCTTCCTCCGAGCTGCAAACATTCCATAAACTGAACACAAGGATCAGGCATAAAATTCTCTCACGGCGTCTTCGATGTTGACGCGTTGGGTTTCCGGATCAAACCAGCGAATTTCGCGGTCGCTGTGAAACCAGGTGAGCTGCCGCTTGGCGAATCTTCGCGTGTCTCTCTTCATCAGATGCACCGCATGATCTAAAGATATCTGAGCCCGAAGAAACAGCCCGAGGTGACGATAACCGATACTTTGCATCGCTTTCAAATCCAAGCCATAGCCCATGTTGACAAGCTTCTCGACCTCGTCTAACAGACCCGCCCCGATCATGAACTCGCAGCGCCGGTCGATGCGATCATAGAGATCACTGCGTTGCCGATCCAGACCTATTTTAAGCACATCGAATAGCAAGTCGTTAAAGCCGTGCTCGCTCTGCCACTCACTGATTTTTCGCCCGGTCGCATAGCAAACTTCCAGAGCCCGGGTGATTCGCTGCCGGTCATGGGGATGAATCCGCGCTGCCGATTCAGGATCGACCCGCTCCAGCCGGCGATAAAGCCAATCCATTCCATACTCCTCTATCTCCCATTCAAGCGCCTGTCTGATCTGCGGATCTCCTCCCGGTCCGGCGAACAATCCTTGAGTGAGAGCTTTGATATAGAGTCCGGTACCGCCGCAAACAATAGTCCTCTTGTCGCGATCGGCGAGCTTGTATGCGATCTCGGTGGCCAGGTTTCGAAACATGGCAGCGTTGAACTCCTCGTCCGGATCGACGATATCGATCAAGTGATGAGGCACCGTTTGTCTTTGCTCTTTAGATGGCTTTGCCGTTCCGATATCCATGTGGCGGTAGACTTGTTGCGAATCGGCGCTGATGATCTCTGCATCAAAGTGCAGGGCGAGATCCAGCACGGTGTCGCTTTTGCCCACGGCGGTAGGACCAAGAACAATGGCGAGCTTGGGTTTCATGGCAGCAACAAACGTATTGGGGGAATGGCTGGCCAAGCGGTTGCGCGAACGCTATGACACGCGTTTAAACATCCGGTCGAGCTCTTCACGGCTGAACTCGAGCAGGACCGGCCGGCCGTGCGGGCATTGCGTGGCGAACTCGGTGTCGTCGAGATCCCGCAAGAGCGCGCGCATCTCGTGCATTTCCAGCTGGCGATTAGCCCGGATGACGCTGTGACAGGCGATGGTCGCCAAGCGCTCTTCCAGATGCTGGCTAAGCTTCTCGGATTGGTCTATCTCCGCCAACTCCGCCACCATCTGGCGCACCACCGGCCGGTAATCCCCTTCCGGCAACAACGCCGGAACCGCGATGATCGCATAAGAGCGGGGGCCAAACGGCTCGAGCGTAAAGCCATAACGTTCCAAGACATCGAGCTGCTTTTCCAACATCACACTTTCGCCGGCCGATAATTCGACCGTCTGGTGCAGCAATAGTGTTTGTCGTTCCACGGCATTGGCGCGCATCTGCTGTCTTAATCTTTCAAAGGCGACCCGTTCGTGCGCGGCGTGTTGGTCGAGCAGCGCCAAACCCCGAGGAGATGAACAAACCAGATAACAGCCGAGAATTTGGCCAAGTACATTGAGCGAAGAAAAAAACCCTGCGCGCGTTTGAGCCGAGTGGTTCGGCAGAACAAAAACTTCCCGGCGGGTTTCTGAAACCAAAGATTCCACCGGATCAGAGACTGAAATCGCATACGGCAATGAGGCTTCCATAACCCCAGAAGAATATTGCGGCCACGGCGCAAAGCTACGCTTCGATGGCTGTTGAGCCTCCGCTCTGAGAGCTTGGCGTATCGCGCGAGCGACGGCATCATGCACGTCGGACTGCCGGCGAAATCTGACCTCGTACTTGGCCGGGTGCACGTTGACGTCGACTTCGTCAAACGGAATATCCAATAGCAGCACCACTGCCGGGTATTGGCCCTTCATCAAAAGAGTTTCGTACCCATGCAGAACCGCATGTGTGAGAATCTTATCGCGAACATAACGGCGATTGACAAAGGTCAGCAGATGACGCGAGTTTGGAAACGCGGTCGGAGCTGAACTGAGGTAACCCGTGACAGACAGGATACCCTGCCTAAACTCGAACGGCTGTAAGGAGTCGGCGGCTTCCCTTCCCAAGACTTGGTGCAAGCGTTCACGCAACTCACGCATGCCAACAAAATCGATCAGAATCTTTCCATTGTGTTCCAGACGGAAATGAATTTCCGGATAGGCGAGCGCCAGTCGGTTAACGATATCGCAGATGTGACTGAACTCTGTAGTGAGGGATTTCAAAAATTTTCGCCGGGCCGGAACATTGTAGAAGAGGTCTTTCAGTTCAACGGTAGTGCCGATGGAAGCGGCGGTGATATGCGCCGAGGTTCTATCTCCGCCGTCCACGCGCACTCGGTATGCCGATTCATGACCGGCCTGTCGTGAAGTAATCTCAAATCGAGAAACCGAAGCGATGCTCGGCAATGCCTCGCCACGAAATCCCAAGGTCGAGATCCGGAACAGATCGTCGTCGCTACGCAGTTTGCTGGTTGCGTGGCGCTCAAGCGCAAGCGGCAGATCTTCGGGCGACATGCCCTCGCCATTATCGCTTACCCGGATCAGCGAGGTCCCGCTCTTCTCAACTGATATCGTAATTTCGCTGGCCGCCGCGTCGATGGAATTCTCCAGCAGCTCTTTAATCACCGATGCCGGTCGCTCGATCACTTCTCCTGCCGCGATACGGCTCGCCGTTTCTCTCGAAAGAACCTGAATTTTCACTTGATGACCTTACTCCCGTGTTCGGGGCCTTAGCTGCGGTGCTGGGAAACCGTCAACTCTGGTCTAAGATTTTGCCAATCGATCAATGAAAAGTTCGAGCATATTGACGGTTATGGATTACAGTGATGTCGGGCGGCCACGTCGGGCGATTCTCTCACTCACTCGGCCGGTCACGCCAACGATAGAGTGCATCTGTACAAGCTGAGCGGTATCGAGACCGCAGATCAAAGTATCAGCGATTTTCTTGTCGAATAATCTCGTCCAGCTTCTTCCGGTCGGTATCCGAAATCTTTTCCTTCGCGCCCGTCTCATCGGAGCGAGTGCGGCGCTCGTCTTTATTCAAGTTGCGCGACCTATTGGGGGCGGACTCCGGATGATCGTCGGCGGGCGCTAAACTTCTTGTAATCTCGTTCCAGTATAGCCAAACGAGGAAAGCCAAGGCCCAAACGGTCAGTGGCGCAAGCACGAAAAGGAGAATGGTTTTGCCTCTGCTTCTTTTCCTTCGCTTGCGTTTTGCCACTGTAAATCGATCACCCGATATTTACTGACACCCTGCGGCCTGATCGAAATCAAGCCGAGGCAATCAACCGAACGAAGCCTACGAGGTTTTAACCCGCGTCTTAGTAATTCGGCTTGTGCTGGAAATAGTGCGTGGCATTGATAATGCGAATCGTACGAGTCTTCGACCGCATCACCACCGATTGTGTTGTCGCGCCACCGGGAAAAAAGTGAACGCCATCAAGATAATCGCCGTCGGTGACACCCGTGGCCGCGAACATCACGTCCCCCGCGGCTAATTCCTCGATTGAAAACTTCTTCTTGATGTCGCTAACGCCCATTTTTTTGGCGCGCTCGATTTCTTCATTATTGCGCGGCGCCAGGCGACCTTGGAATTCGCCGCCGACACAGCGCAGCGCCGCCGCCGCAAGCACGCCTTCGGGCGCGCCGCCGATGCCAAGCAAGAGATCGATTCCGGTTTCCGGCTTGGTCGTGGCGATTGCGGCGGAGACATCCCCATCGCCGATGAGCCGAATACGCGCTCCCGCTTGGCGCACCTCTTTGATAAGCGCTTCATGTCGCGGCCGGGATAAAATGATAACCGTGAGATCCTCGACGTTACAGCGCTTGGCTTCGGCCAGAGCCTGAAGATTTTGGGTCGGCGTTTTGTTCAAATCGACCACGCCTTTACCGGCTGGTCCGACGGCGATCTTCTCCATATAGGTATCCGGGCAATGCAGTAAATTTCCGCCGTCGGCCATGGCGATTACCGCCAGAGCATTAGGCGCGCCCGTAGCGCAAATCGTCGTGCCTTCCAGCGGATCCAGGGCGATATCGACTTTTGGACCGCCGGAACCGACCTTCTCGCCGATGAAAAGCATCGGCGCTTCATCCCGTTCCCCTTCGCCGATAACCACCGTGCCATCGATGGGGAGCGCATCGAACGCTCTACGCATCGCGTCCACCGCCGCCTGATCCGCCGCCTTTTCATCTCCGCGTCCTGTCAAACGAGCACAACTCAAGGCGGCCGCTTCGGTAACTCGGATGGCTTCCAAAGCTAAATTTCGGTCCACGTTTGCCTCCCCTCGATTAACGCCTCCATAAGTCTGAAGGCTTGCTTGGCGACCACGCCGGTTTTCGCGGCGTCCTTCTCATTGTATCCGACGCTGCCGTTATTGCGAGCTTCTTGCGGAGAATAAAGCACGAACGGCACGGGATCAGAGACGTGGGTCTTAAGCGCGATGGCCGTCGGATGGTCGGGCATCAAGAGAACACGCCAATCTTTTCGGTGGGCCATGCCCGTGAGTACCGTGCCGACAACCTTTTCATCGAAATCTTCTAGAGCCTGAATTTTTTTCTCAACATCACCCATATGGCCGGCCTCATCGGTGGCTTCGACGTGGATGAAAACGAAATCGTTGTTCTCGAGCGATTTAAGGCCGTACTCACCTTTACCGCGATAATTGGTGTCCAAAAATCCGGTGATGCCGGGCACATCAATCCGTTCGAGGCCGGCGTAAACGCCCAAACCGTGAATGATGTCTACCGCCGAGATAACGCCGCCCTTGATGCCAAAACGCTTGGTCAGAGGGGGCAGCGCCGGCGCGCGCCCCTGACCCCACAACCAGATACTAGTGGCTCGTCGTTGGCCTTGAGCCCGTCGCATTTTGTTGACCGGGTGATCGGCAAGGATCCCATGTGAAGCTTCCATGAGCTTGAGCAATCGATCGGCACCCTCGCCCTCGGGCATAAAACCGGAAATTTTCTGACCGGTAATATCGTGCGGCGGGGTCGTTTTCATCTTTTCTTTGCCGTCGCGCCACACCATCAAGTGCCGGTAACTGACGCCAGGAAAGAACTCGATACCATCAGCGCCGAGCGCGCCTGCCAAATCACCTATGATCATTCCAGCTTCTTGGGTGCTAATATGACCCGAGGTAAAATCCTCCATCACCCTATCGCTTTCACTGCCGGTGAGGGTCACCAGATTACAGCGGAAGGCGATGTCGTTCGGTCCAAGCGCCACTCCCATGCTCGCGGCTTCCAACGGCGATCGTCCGGTGTGATAGACCGCCGGATCGTAGCCCATGATGCTCATGTTGCCGACATCACTGCCCGGCGGGAAGCCTTTCGGAATCACATGAGCCAAGCCAAACACGCCGCGCGCCGCGAGCCAGTCCATGTTAGGTGTCCTGGCCGCTTCGAGAGGAGTCTTACCGCCGAGCACCTCGAGCGGATAGTCCGCCATGCCATCGCCCTGTAGAATAATGAATTTCATTTCAGTGAATTTATCTTTTGTGAAATCCTGCAGAATTTCTGCTTGTAGAAGGTTCTAAACATGTTAGCCGAAAGGCAACCTGGAGAGTCAGGTGGCGAACAAAGTCGATAACGTCTCTGGCTCGATTCGTTGGGCTGTGTCAGCTTACGGCCCAAATCGGAAACCACACGGGATCAACTACGATATAATCTCGATCGCGCACCGAATCCAGAGCGGCACGGATTTGCCGCAAGGTCGCTCGCTCGAGCGTCATAACGAATGGCAAAATTTCCTTGAAGTCTGCTCTTAGATTATAACTGCGGGCCAGGTCCTGCAGCTCCTCGTCGCCGTGTCTGAGCTGCCAGATCTCGGCGATATTCACTCCCATAGCGCCAAAGGTTTGGCCGATATCACCGACGATGCCGGGCCGATCTTTGACGATAAAACGAACATAGAAGGAGCCAGCAATGTCGTCTTGCGGCTGCAGCGACAGAAGGCCCGGCTGCACCAAGCTCGGCATGCCGGTGAACCAGCCCGGTTTGGCTCGCGCCAATTCACAGACATCGCCAAGCACGGCGACAGCCGTTGGACCACCGCCTGCGCCAGGACCGACCAGCACATAATCGCAGTCACGATGGGGACGTATGCCGCCGCTTTTTTTACCATTAAAGCAGATTGCGTTAGTCGCGCCATGGATGCCGGCGAGGAGATTGTCCCGCGGCATCAAAACCGGAGAGACAAACACCTGCACCGATGAACCGATTCGCTTGGCCACCGCCAGATGTTTGATCGTGCTCGCACCGGTTCGCCCGGCGTAACGGAAATCCACCGCGTGAATATCTTCAATGCCCTTGCGCCATGTGGTACCGGGCCGGAGTTGAAGCCCGAACACCACCGAGCTCAATAACATTAGCTTGGCTTCGGCGTCGCTGCCGCTCACGTCCGCCGTGGGATTGGTCTCAGCATAGCCTTTTTGCTGCGCTTCCTTGAGCGCTTCGGCATAGGGTTTGGCGGTCTTCTCCATTTGCGACAGGATGTAGTTGCAGGTGCCGTTGACAATTCCAAAGACCGCTTCGGGTTCCTCGACGGCGAAGCTTTCATTGAGCGATCGGATGACCGGAATGCCGCCGCCAACGCAAGCTTCGAAACGCAAGTGCTGACCGCTTTGCTGCGCCGCTGCCCAGATTTCCGCGCCATAGCGCGCCAGCACCGCTTTGTCCGAGGTCACTACCGATTTTCCTTTTTCGAAAGCGCGCAGGATGTAATCACGGAAAATCGGAAGATCGCCGGGCTGCTGGAATCCCAGGGCTTCTATGACGATTTCCACTGTGGGGTCGTCGATCACATCGATTGCTTGCGAGGTGAAGAGCTCGGGACGATCCTTGAACCACTTTTTGGTTTTGGGATTTCGAGTGTAGATCCTGCGGAGTTCGAGTTCCAAGTCTTGGCCGACTATCCCGTGGAAGCCAGCGAGAAGACTATCCTGAATGGCTTCGCCGACAACGCCGGCGCCCAACAGGCCGACGCCAATTTTACGCCGTGCAGTCATCTAAAATGTAAAAAGCTATCGAATTCTAACTGAGCTGGTTTTGGCGCGCGCTAATCCAACAATTTGCCGAGAGCGCGCTTGATATTTCGCACCGCCTGCTTCGTTCGATGCTCGTTCTCGATCAAGGCGAAACGGACGTGGTCATCGCCATACTGTCCAAATCCGATCCCGGGCGATACGGCCACTTTGGCTTCTTGCAGAATAAATTTGGCGAATTCGATGGAACCCATTTTTTTCGCGGCTTGGGGGATTTCGGCCCAGACGAACATCGTGCCCTTGGGTTTTCTGATCGGCCACCCGGCGCGAGTGAGACCATCGATCAAGCAATCGCGGCGTTTTTGATACATCGCGCGAATGTCTTCAACGCAATCCTGCGGTCCGTTTAACGCTTGTATGGCGGCAATTTGCACCGGCTGAAAAATCCCGTAGTCGAGATAGCTCTTGATCCGCGCCAACGCATGAATGATATCTTTGTTGCCGACGGCAAAGCCGACGCGCCAACCCGGCATGTTGTAGCTCTTCGAAAGCGAGAAGAACTCTACACCAACCTCCTTCGCCCCGGGCACCTGCAGAAAACTTGGGGCTCGATAGCCGTCGAAGGTCAGGTCCGCGTAAGCCAGATCGTGGACGACGATAAGTTCGTACTCTTTGGCAAACTGGACGATGCGCTCGAAAAAATCCAGTTCGACCACTTCAGTGGTCGGATTATGGGGAAAACTGATGATCAACATTTTCGGCTTGGGCCAGGTCTGCCTGATGGCTTCTTCGAGATGGCCGAAAAACTCCTCGCTGGTAATTAGCGGAATGCAGCGCAAATCCCCGCCAGCAAGAACCACAGCATACTGGTGAATCGGATAAGTCGGGCTGGGACAAAGCACCACGTCGCCGGGATCGATGGTGGCCCAAGCTAAGTGGGACAACCCTTCCTTCGCGCCGATGGTGACGATGGCTTCGGCATCCGGATCGATAGCGACTTGGTAACGACGCTGGTACCAATCCGAGATCGCAACCCGCAGTTTGTAGATGCCGCGCGACACCGAATAACGATGGTTCTGCGGCTTGCTCGCCGCCTCGATAAGCTTTGCCACCACATGGGGCGGCGTCGGCAGATCCGGATTACCCATACCGAAATCGACAATGTCTTCGCCGCGGTGACGGGCCTGCATCTTCATCCCATCGATGATGCTAAACACGTACGGCGGCAGCCGCTTGATGCGCTGAAATTCCACTCGAAACTACCTCTTTCCGGTAAAAACGCTCTGGCTGCTTTTATAAGCCATCGGCCATTCTGGCGCAACTTTGATCTAGCCAATTCTGACATGAAGCGGCGCAAAAGACACCAAATTTCCAGCTGGTCTGGCCATTTGGCCGACAGCTAATTTCGGGATTGTTCTTCAAGAAACAAGACACAAATAACCAGATAGAACTAAATAGATGGAAACCTGGCTGCTAAGGAAGTCTGCGAGCGCAAAGCACCCGCTTAGCGCTTACGCCGGCTGTCTCTCTCGGGTTGACTTCGATGCGATAGCTACTCTATACCTCTTTTGCGTCGATGGCTCGGATTCCAAATCACATGTTTAGGAGAAATCATGACAAAGACGTTTCCGATATTGGTGATATGTTCGTTTACTTTCCTTGCATCTTCGGTCTGTGCGCAGGAGCCTAAACTCATTGAAGCGGCAAAAAAGGAAGGCGGTAAAATCGTCGCCTATGGATCACTGGAATCCGATACCACCGAGGCGGTAAAACAAGCCTTCGAGAAAAAGACCGGTCTCAGGATGGAATATTGGCGCGCGTCGGCCACCAAAGTTGTGGATCGAGCGACCAGTGAATTTCGCGCTCAAAAACCGCTCTTCGACGTCATTCTGGTTCATGATGCCGAGATGCGGCTCCTGTTGAAGAATAGTGTTATAAGCCGGTACAACTCGCCGGCCTTCAAGGATTTCACCAAAGAGTCCATCGATGCCGATCTCGGCCCGAGATACCGCGACACCATCATTGGAATCGTCTACAACAAGTCGATGATCAAGCCCGAAGATGCGCCGAAATCCATGGAAGACCTGCTGCAACCCAAGTTCAGAGGAAAGCTGGTCATGCCGGACCCGACTCAGCATACGACGACGCTGCAGTGGGTTGCCAGCCTTGAAAAGGTCATGGGGAAAGAAAAAGCTGATAGATTCGTCCGTGATCTGGCGGCAACTAAACCTCTTTTGGTCGAGTCTCTCCTTCCAGCCGCCGAGCGCGTCAGCTCGGGAGAAACACCCATTGCCATCACCTACATTAAGTTCAGCTATCTATTTGGCTTAAAGGGTGCGCCGTTGGACTATGTGAGATCGGACAAAATGTTGGGTGAAGGAAGTTACATAATGCTGGCGAGCAAGCCGGCTCATGCCAATGCCGGCAAAGCATTTATCGATTTCTTTCTTGACGATGAAAGCATGAAGATTTTGGCGAAGAACGGCGAATTCGTTACCCGTAAGGGAATCCACCCGCCGATTCCAGGCGCCGAGAAGATAAAATTTATTGAAATGACTCATTTCGATCAGAACGGCTTCACAGAGAAAAAGAAAGAATACCAGAAGATCTTCTTGCAGTAATCGATTCCGAGTGGAGATAAGTACTCACCAAAACACCATTAACCACCATTCGCCGATCTGGTAGGTAGACGCGACACGCTCGCGTCTACCCCCCCAGCAACACCACTGACGTCACTTAGAAGAACGGCCTCCGGGTCGGAACACATCGTCGACCGGTTTGGGTGATACAAAGGAATAGAAAGCAAGACAACGATATGCGAGAAGAAGACGCGAGCTGGAGTATTCTGCTTGAATTTTTAGATCGAGTCCTAAGCTTTTACGTATGACTTGGAAGCGAATCAAAGAAATTACAAACTCTGCACAAAATCGATTATCAATCGATTGACGTGTCTTGCCTGTTCTCGGAAGACATAATGACCTGCATGATTGAAAGCATGGAATTCGGTCCTATCTACCACTGAACTGATCACGTGAAGCAAGTCGATTCCCAGCTTCATGGGGGAGGATTGATCGTTGATTCCCCAAATGATCAACGTCGGAGCCTTCAATCCTCCGGCTTGAATCAGCTTCAGGGTCTCATACTTTTTCTCGCGCATACTCGGAAGAAACACTTCATCCAGAAAACGCTCCATCTTCTTGCGCGCCTCGAGCGTCCTTGGGAGCCGACCTATTCTCAGCATCTCTTCAACGAAATCTTCAGTGATGTGGTCATGCGAGTAGGAGTTGGCGATGGGCTCTCTGAGAATAAATTCTCGATCCGGAACGGCAGGCGCGCCGACTTCCAGTTTCGTATAGAAATCATAGGGCAATGACGCATCTTCCGCAGGGAGAGTGTTGCTGTCAAAAATGATCAGGGCTTTAACCAATTCGGGGTGATCGACCGCCAGTCGCGCCGCCGGCAGAGCTCCCCTGGAATG
>DASUVS010000280.1:0-3051 GCA_036378835.1 Binatia bacterium
GGAATGGTCATGATCGGTGCCATCTACCTCGAGAACGCTCCGGTCAATCTTAGCATGGTGACGCCCGTGGCGCGCCTTACTGGCGAATATGAAATGATTGTCGTGCCGGCAAAATCACCGCACAAAACTATGGGCGATCTAGTGAAAACCTTCAAAGCCAATCCAGGCGGCGTCTCCTGGGGCGGCGGCTCTGCGGGCGGCACCGATCACATACTAGTGGGTTTGATCGCCAAAGCCGCCGGCGTCGACCCAGGCAAAATTAATTACGTGCCGTTCAAAGGCGGCGGCGAGGCGATTGCCGCCATCGTCGGCGGGCACGTGACCGCCGGCGTCTCGGGGATTGGTGAGTTTGCCGAACACGTAAAAGGCGGCCGCATGCGCGCTCTGGCAGTCTCGAGCGCGTCGCCAATAGACAATGTGCCGACGCTTAAAGAACAGGGCCTGAATGTCGAGCTTACCAACTGGCGCGGCGTGTTCGGCGCTCCCGGGATCACTGCGGCCCAGCGTGATGCTCTAATAAAGATCGTTCGCGGCGCCACCGAATCCGCAACGTGGAAGAAGACCCTGGAAAAACTTGGCTGGTCGCCGATCTTTTTGAGCGGCGAAGACTATAAAAAATTCATCGACGAGGACACTAAACGCATCGCCGCGATCATCGATTCGCTCGGCATTAAAAACAAGTAGCCGTTTCACTCATGAAAGCCAAACCGGCCGAGCTGGTGCTATCGCTGGCCGTCTTGTCGTTGGGAATCGCGGTGGCCGTTGGCACCGCAAGTTTGTCAGGCGCCGGCGGCTACGCGCGGATAGGGCCCAACGTTGCCCCGGCGGTGGTTGCCGCGGGACTTATCCTGTTAGGATTATGGCTGCTCTATGAAGCCGCCTTTGGCGGCTGGCGGAATGCGGCGCCGGAGAGTCCTGAGGCCCGCGGCGAGCACGAGTTTTCGCCCTCCGCTTTTATCTGGGTGAGCGTCGGCTTGATCACCCAGATGCTGCTAATCCACCACGCTGGCTTTGTGATCGCGCAGGCGGCTCTGTTTACTTGCGTTGCCCGAGGCTTCGGCAGCAAGCGATACCTGCGAGATTTCGCTATTGGCCTCGCGTTGGGCGCGGCGGTCTTTCTTTTCTTCGTCAAATTCCTCAACGTCAATCTCCCGCCGGGTTGGTTAGCGCCGATTATGCGCGGCGCCGGGATCTAGCTTTCCATGGCTGAAACCTTCAGCTTGCTTCTCCAGGGTTTTAGCGTCGCACTGACGCCGCTCAATCTGCTATGGGGATTCATCGGGGTGATGCTTGGAACCTTCATCGGCGTGCTGCCCGGAGTAGGCCCTGCTCTCACAGTGGCGATGCTCATGCCGCTGACCATCAGGCTCGATCCCACGGGAGCGCTGATTATGTTTGCCGGTATTTACTACGGCGCTATGTACGGCGGATCCACCACGACGATTCTACTCAACACGCCCGGAGAATCGGCCTCCATCGCTACCGCCCTGGAAGGCAATCTGATGGCAAAAAAGGGTCGGGCCGGCCCGGCGCTTGCCACCGCTGCTATCGGCTCATTCGTCGCCGGTACCATCGCGACCGTGCTGGTGACCTTGCTTGCTCCTGTGGTTGTCGAGGTCGCCTTGAAGTTCGGCCCTGCGGAGTATTTTGCTTTGATGATTTTTGCATTCACCACGGTATCCGCGGTGATCGGTAGTTCGACCGTGCGCGGCTTGACCAGTTTGTTTCTTGGGCTCCTGCTCGGTGTGATCGGCATCGATAGCCAGACCGGCAGGTCTCGATTTGCCTTCGGCGTGCCCGAGTTGCTTGACGGTGTCGACGTTGTCGTCCTCGCCGTCGGATTATTCGCCGTAGGCGAAGCGCTTTACGTTGCCGCATACACCAGCCGTTTGGAGGAAAAGCTCGAGCAGTTGAAAGGGTCGCTGTGGATGTCCAAGGAGGACTGGAAACGATCGGTGCCGGCGTGGCTGCGGGCGACGGTTATCGGCTTTCCGTTCGGCTCTATACCCGCAGGCGGCGCTGAGATCCCGACGTTTCTGTCTTATGCAACTGAAAAAAGACTGAGCAAGCATCCCGGTGAATTCGGCAAGGGCGCCATCGAAGGCGTCGCCGGTCCCGAGGCCGCAAACAACGCATCGGTAACCGGCGCGTTGGTACCGCTGCTCACGCTGGGCATTCCGACGTCGGCAACCGCCGCAATCTTGCTCAGCGCCTTTCAGAACTATGGCATCCAGCCGGGTCCGCTGCTCTTCCAAACCCAGGCAGATCTGGTGTGGGGATTGCTGGCAAGCCTTTATGTCGGCAATGTCCTTTTGCTTATCCTGAATCTTCCGCTTGTGGGCATTTGGGTGAAGGTGCTGGCGATTCCGCGGCCGTTGCTTTATGGCGGAATCTTAGTTTTCGCTACACTGGGCGCCTATAGTCTACACCAGTCCGCGGTCGATCTGATGATTCTTTATGTCTTTGGACTGCTCGGGTTCGTGATGCGCCGTTGGGACATTCCGGTTGCGCCGGCGGTGATCGGACTGATTCTTGGTCCGCTGGCTGAGACGCAGGCCCGGCGCGCGCTCGCTATCAGCCAGGGTGATCCGATGGTCTTTCTGACGCAACCTATCTCAGCGACGATCTTGAGTGTTTCTTTGTTGCTGCTGATTGTTCCGGTCGTTGTCAGTATTTCGCGGCGAGACAGATCGCCGTAAATCCCTCGCCCAACATCCATTCGGGTAAATTGCTAAAGAACTTGGAGTCAGCTTGCGGAAAAGTGGTTCTGGCAGGCTGTTCAAAAGATCTCACAGGCGAGGCCCGCGAAGTTCGATGAGCTGAGGCGTACGCTTCAGTACGTTGAAGCGAATCGGGCGAGCGGAACGAAGCATATGAGGCTTTTCAGCAGCCTGCTACGTTTTCTCCAGACCGATAGAAAACATGCGCTCGAGATCATGTCGTGAATAAACGCGGAAGGCGATCAGGGTCTCGGAGCTGGTGATACCCGGCAATGCGCGGACATGTTCGGTGACAATGTCGGCGAGCTGATCATTGTCTGAAGCACGGACG
>DASUVS010000281.1:0-3305 GCA_036378835.1 Binatia bacterium
AAGCAATCGCTTGAAGCGACGCTCGCCGCCTCCCGATCGTTGAAAATACAGGTTCAAGTTTTGGAGATCCAATCGGTCAATGAGTTCGATGGAGCATATTCAGCTTCAAAGAAGAATAATGCGGAGGCGATTAACGTATTAGCCTCTCCCATTCTTTTCGCTTACCGGCAAGACCTGGTGAATTTATCGGCGACACATCGATTGCCTGGTATGTACGAGAACAAAGAATTCGTAGAGATTGGCGGGCTAATGTCTTACGGCGCGAATCTTGACGAGCTCTATCGCCGGTCTGCCACTTATGTCGACAAGATTCTGAAGGGCGCAAAGCCATCCGATCTGCCGGTTGAGCAGCCAACCAAGTTCGAGCTGGTGATCAATCTCAAAACCGCGAAGCAGATCGGGCTGAAGATTCCACCGAACGTGTTGGCACGGGCAGATAGAGTGATTAAGTGAAACTGATTATCGTCGCGGTTTGTACTTTGATTTTTGCGCTGTGTTTCCTTGCCGACGCTCAGGAATCCACAAGAATCCCTCGGATCGGTGTTCTGGTAGCGGGCCAACCGCCGACCCGCCCCTCGCTCGAAGGCTTTCGCCAGGGACTGCGCGAGCTGGGGTACGTGGAAGGCAAAAACATTCATCTTGAACTGCGCTGGGATGAAGGAAATCCAGATCGATGGGCGGAGATGGCTTCTGAGCTTGTGCGCCTAAAAGTGGACGTGATTTTGGCTGGGCACGGAGTAGCGGCGCTTGGCGCGAAGCAAGCGACGACAACGATTCCGATAGTCATCGGGGCGACCAGCGATCCGGTCGCGGCCGGACTGGTGAGAAGCTTAGCGCGGCCGGGTGGAAATATCACCGGGCTGGCCTTTTACGGATCTGAGTTAGGCCCGAAGCGGCTCGAGCTAATGAAAGAAACTCTTCCGAAGCTCTCTCGCATAGCAATGATTTGGCACCCATTCGGGCTAAATCTGGACATTGTCGTGAAAGACGTAAAGGCGACGGCGCAGTCCTTGGGTTTGACGCTTCATCCATTAGAAGTGCGTCAGCGAGATGACCTGGAAAGCGCGTTTGAAGCTGCGCGCCAAAAGCAGGCCGGCGCCGTGTTGATTTCGCAGGGAGCATTCTTCGGCACTCATCGCGCTTATATCGCGGAACGCGGGCTAACGCACCGACTCCCGACGATTTCGGGAGAAGCTGAGTTTGCCGAGGCGGGTGGCCTCATGTTTTACGGTCAGAACATTCCTAATACCTGGAAACGAGCTGCTTCGTATGTCGACAAGATTATCAAAGGCGCGAGACCCGGTGATCTTCCGATTGAGCAACCAACAAAGTTCGAGCTCGTTATCAATCTGAAAACCGCCAAGAAAATCGGTCTGCCAATTCCGCCGAATGTGCTGGCGAGAGCAGACCGGGTGATTCAGTGAAAGCGGGTAACAAGCAACAGCAGCTAGCCGACCTTAATAGATCGAGGCTCATTGCTTCTGCAGCTATCGGTCTACTTTATGCGCTTTGTTCTTCCGCCAACGCGCAGCAGCCGAAAAAGATTCCGCAGATTGGATACCTCAATGTGGTCTCGGTATCGGCTGGAACTGGCCGGATTGAAGCCTTCCGCCAGGGCCTCCGAGAGCTTGGCTATTTGGAAGGGCAGAATATCGTCATCGAGCAGCGACACGCAGCCGACCGAGCTGATCGACTCAGCGCTTTCGCAGCGGAATTGGTCGATCGTAGAGTTGACGTCATCATCGCAGCGGGATCGCAGGCAGTTCATGCCGCCCAGAAAACGACTCGGACCATTCCCATCGTTATGACAGGCAGTAGCGATCCTGTTGGAACTGGTTTTGTCGTTAGTCTTGCACGGCCGGGTGGAAACATCACTGGGCTGAGCCTGCTTTCACCCGAACTAAGTGGAAAACGGCTTGAGCTGCTCAAGGAAGTCGTACCAATTACCCATGTCGGCGTTTTGTGGAATCCCAGTGATCCACCCGCAGCATTGTCATTGAGAGAAACGGAAACCGCGGCGCTCGGGCAGGGCATTAAGCTACAAACGATAGAAGCACGAGAACCTGATGAGCTAGGTCGCGCGCTTACATCAGCTAACAAGGGTCGTGTGGAAGCTATTCTAATTTTGCCGGCACCGATGATGACTACTTACGCCAAGCGCATTGCGGAGTTCACGATTGGCAGCAGGTTGCCGGCGATTTCTTTTTCCAACGAGTTTCCGCAGGCAGGTGGGTTAATGTCTTACGGCGCGAATTTTCTGGACTTATTTCGGCGTGCGGCGTCCTATGTGGACAAAATCCTAAAAGGCGCAAAACCCGCTGATCTCCCGGTTGAACAGCCGACGAAATTCGAGCTGGTAATCAATCTGAAAACAGCAAACCAGATTGGGCTCACGATTCCACCAAATGTGCTAGCGCGGGCGGACAGAGTGATCAAGTGATTGCGACTTCGAATTGAGGACAGAAACGATGGAAGGAATTTTGACCGGGTCGCACTCGCGCATCAATCTAAAATCCGCATTCCGCAATCGTAAATCCGCAATCATACTGTGCTCCCTGCTCCTGACTCCGGCCTTTACAGCCGACGCGCAGCAGTCAAAGAAAGTCCCTCGGATAGGATATCTATTGCCGGGCAACCCCGCCAGTGAGTCCACCGTTTCCGAGGCAACTCGACTGGCGCTGCGCGAGCTTGGTTACATAGAAGGACAGAACATCGCCACAGAGAACCGATATGCGGAGGGGAAGCGCGATCGGTTTCCTGAGCTTGCGGCCGAGCTTGTGCGTCTCAAGCTTGATGTCCTCGTGGTGGCAGGAGGGAACACACCGGTCCGGGCGGTCAAGAATGCGACCCAAACGATTCCAATCGTTATGACGGGCGGGTCCGATCCCGTCGAGGCAGGGCTGATCGCAAGCCTCGCCCGTCCCGGCGCCAATGTCACCGGCCTTACAAACCTTGCGAGAGAACTGGGGGGAAAACGGTTGGAACTGCTCAAAGAAGCCGTTCCCAAACTTGCCCGTGTCGCGGTTCTCTACGATCCGGTCAATCCTTCCCACGTACGCGAGGTCAAAGAGGTTCTCCCAATGACAGCGGGTGCGCTGAAGTTGACTATTCAGCCTTGGGAGGTGCCAGACGTCGACGGTTTCGAGCGAGCATTCGCCACGTTTAACAAGGAGCGCCCGGACGGACTGTACGTGCTCTCGGGCACACGAGTGTGGGCTATCTATAAACGGATCGCGGGCTTCGCGTTAAAGAGTCGGTTACCGTCGATATACAACAACACAGAAGCTGTAGATGCCGGCGGGCTC
>DASUVS010000282.1:0-7955 GCA_036378835.1 Binatia bacterium
CAACCCGCAGCATCCGGCGAGTCTGGGGGGCACCAACCCATTTATCCAAGCTTCGATTCTAAGTCTTTATGATCCGGAACGTTCGCAAGTCGTGCGACAGCTGAGCGGCATCACCACCTGGGAGGACTTCGTCCGAACGGCGCGCGCACGGCTTGAATCGCTACAGCCGGCGGGAGGAGCGGGTCTGCGATTACTCACAGGCAACGTCACCTCGCCGACTTTGGCAGCACAGATCAGGAACCTGCTCAAGCAATTTCCCCAGGCTAAGTGGCACGTTTACGAACCGGTGGCGCGCGATAACACGCGCGCAGGTACACGGCTGGTTCTCGGCCAGGACACCGACAGTCTCTACCGTTTCGATCGCGCCGATGTGATTCTCTCGCTGGACTCGGATTTTCTTTTCGGCGAGCCCGGCTCACTTCGCTATGCGCGTGATTTTTCCAAGCGCCGACGAGTGCGCGGCGAGCAGTCGGAAATGAACCGGCTCTATGTCGCCGAACCGACACCGTCGATCACGGGTTCGATGGCAGATCACCGCCTCGCCATCGCCGCCGGCCGGATCGGATTGCTCGCCGAAGCTGTGGCGCGCCGCCTTGGCGCCAAACAATCCAGCGCCGAAGATCCACAAGAACTTGCGCCCTACAAATCCTGGATCGAGACCGTTGCCGGTGATTTACAAAAGCATCGGGGTTCGAGCCTGGTTCTTGCCGGCGAATACCAACCGCCGCAGGTCCACGCCCTGGCCCAGTCGATGAACCAGCTGCTCGGCAGCGTCGGCAGCACCGTGGTTTATACCGAGGCTATCGAGGAGTCGGCGGGGGCAAGCCCGTTGCCAGAGCTCGTCCGCGACATGGCGCAAGGCACGGTCGACGCGCTCTTTATCATCGGCGCCAACCCGGCTTACAGCGCGCCGGCGGATCTGAATTTCGCCGAGGCGCTTTCCAAAGTCGGTTTCCGCGCGCATTTTGCCGAGTATGAAGACGAAACCTCGGCGCTATGCCAATGGCATGTTCCGCAAGCTCATTTTTTGGAGACTTGGAGCGATGCCCGGAGCTTTGACGGCACCGTAACTATCATGCAGCCATTGATCGCGCCGCTCTATGGCGGACGCTCGGCGCACGAGCTGTTGGCGGCTCTTATCGGTAGCGTGGAAATATCCGCCTATGACATCGTCCGGGGCTTCTGGCGCGGCCGCGTCGGCACAGCCGGTTTTGATGCCTGGTGGCAACGCGCTTTGCATGACGGATTTATCCCCGATAGCGGAGCGAAGCTTAAGAGTGCCGCGGTTCACACGCAGACTGCGTCCCCATCTCAGCCCGGTGCTGCTGCGGCAAAGGTCGACGGCCTCGAATTGATATTTCGACCCGACCCGACGATTTGGGATGGCCGTTTCGCCAACAACGCGTGGCTGTAGGAACTGCCCGGACCTTTGAGCAAAATCACCTGGGACAATGCGGCACTGATCAGCCCGCGCACGGCGCAACGACTGACATTGCACAACGGCGATGTTGTCGAACTCCGCTTGGGCGATTCTTCGGTTGCCGGCCCCGTTTGGATCAATCCCGGGCAGGCCGACGAATCGGTCACGGTGCATCTGGGATACGGCCGGGCCCGCGCAGGCAAGGTGGGCAGCGCCATCGGCTTCAATGCTTATCCCCTGCGTACCACCCGCCAACCGTGGTTTGCCGGTGGTCTGCAGATTAATAAAACCGGCAGACGCCACGAGCTGGTCACCACTCAAGGCCATCATACGATGGCGGGAAGGCCGCTGGTGCGCAGCGGCACCCTGGAACAATTCCGGCAGCATCCAGAATTCGTCCATGAGATGGCCCACGAACCGCCGCCCGACTTGTCGCTCTATCCCGAACACAAGTTCGACGGCAGCGCTTGGGCGATGGTGATCGACACCAGTGTATGCATCGGCTGCAACGCTTGCGTCGTCGCCTGCCAGGCGGAAAACAATATTGCAGTGGTCGGCAAAGAGGAAGTTGCCCGCGGCCGCGAAATGCTTTGGTTGAGAGTGGATCGCTACTACGACGGGCCGGCGGAAAACCCCGACCTTTTATTTCAGCCGGTGCCGTGCATGCAATGCGAGAACGCGCCCTGCGAACCGGTTTGTCCAGTGGGCGCCACCGTCCACAGCACCGAAGGTCTAAACGACATGGTTTACAATCGTTGTGTCGGCACGCGCTACTGTTCCAACAACTGTCCTTACAAAGTTCGGCGTTTTAATTTTTATCAATATGCCGATTTCCGAACCGAGGTGCGCAAGTTGGGTTACAACCCCGACGTTACCGTAAGAAGCCGCGGCGTCATGGAGAAATGCACTTATTGCGTGCAGCGGATCAATCATGGACGCATCGAAGCCAAAAAGGAAAATCGACCGGTACGCGATGGCGAGGTCATCACCGCATGCGCGCAGGCTTGTCCCACCGAAGCGATCATCTTCGGCGACATGAGCGATGCCGGCGCCGCGGTGTCAAAGCTGAAGAAGGATCCGCTCAACTATGCGATGCTCGCCGAGCTCAACACCCGGCCGCGGACAACTTATCTGGCGCGGCTCAAAAATCCCAATACGGATCTGGGAGTCAACAAAAAGTGACGGAGCCTCTGACCGAAGCTAGAACACGCGATGGTCGCTACGAAGTTATCGGGCCGGGCCATACCGCCGGTTCGATCACCGACAAGATCAGCGAGATTGTTCTCACCCGCAAAACACCCAAGGGCTGGTGGATCGGTTTCGGTATCTCGTTTCTTTTAATGAATCTCCTGTTTTTCGCGGTCGCCCATCTGTTGATTAACGGCATCGGCATCTGGGGCGTCAACGTGCCGGTGGCCTGGGGCTTTGCGATTATCAATTTCGTCTGGTGGATTGGTATCGGCCATGCGGGGACCTTGATCTCGGCGATCCTGTTGCTGCTGCGGCAGCGCTGGCGGACCTCGATTAACCGGTTCGCTGAAGCGATGACGCTTTTCGCCGTTGCTTGCGCCGGACTCTATCCGCTTCTCCATCTTGGCCGTCCGGGATTTGCCTACTGGTTGTTTCCCTATCCGAACACCATGGGCATCTGGCCACAATTTCGCAGCCCGCTGGTCTGGGATGTTTTTGCGGTCTCGACCTACGCCACGGTTTCTTTGATCTTCTGGTACATCGGCCTGATCCCGGACCTGGCGACCTTGCGCGACCGCGCCCGGCACCGTTTCGCGCGAATGGCGTATGGCATGCTGGCGATGGGCTGGCGTGGCTCCGCGGTTCATTGGCATCGCTATGAAACCGCTTACCTGCTGCTCGCCGGCTTGGCGACACCGCTGGTGGTGTCGGTTCACAGCATCGTCAGCTTGGATTTTGCCGTGAGTGTGTTGCCGGGCTGGCATTCGACGATCTTTCCGCCCTACTTCGTCGCCGGAGCGATCTACGCCGGCTTTGCCATGGTTCTGACTCTGGCAATCCCGCTGCGCGCTGCCTACCGGCTTGAGGATCTGATCACGATGCACCACCTTGATAATATGGCCAAGGTGATGCTGACCACCGGGCTTTTCGTTTTTTACGGCTATATTATGGAGGCATTCTTTGCTTGGTACAGCGCCAACCCGAACGAAGCCTACCTGATGACCAATCGCGCCACCGGACCGTATGCGCCTATGTATTGGCTCCTGCTGATTTGCAATGGACTGGTGCCGCAACTCCTGTGGTCGCCGCGGCTGCGCGCTTCAGTGCCGCTCCTGTTTGTAATCTCTCTTGTCGTCAGCCTCGGTATGTGGCTCGAACGCTACATCATCGTCGTCACCAGCCTTCATCGCGATTTTCTGCCTTCGTCCTGGGGCATGTATTCGGGAACGATTTGGGATTGGGCGACGTTTATAGGCACCCTGGGTCTTTTTCTTTCGTTGCTCTTTCTTTTTATTCGGGTGCTGCCGATGATCTCAATCTTCGAGATGCGGGAACTGGTGCATGAGGAACGGGAGGAGAGCTGAGTGAAACAGGCGCCGCTTATTTATGGCGTAATGGCGGAATTTGATAATCCGGAAATGCTTTGCGCCGGCGCCGAGCGCGCCCACGCCGCCGGCTACCGCCGGATGGATGCATACAGCCCATTTCCGATTGAAGGATTGGCCGAAGTGATCGGCTTCAAACGTACACAGCTGCCATTGATTGTGCTGATCGGCGGTCTCCTCGGCGGCATCGGCGGGTTTTACCTGCAGTATTGGATATCGGCAATCGACTATCCGATGATCATTGGCGGCAGACCGTACAACAGCTGGCCCGCCTTTATTCCGGTCACCTTCGAAACGACTATTCTGGGCGCCGCCTTGGCCGCGGTGCTGGGCATGCTCGGATTGAACGGATTGCCGATGCCTTATCATCCGGTATTCAACGTCGAACGTTTCGCGCTGGCGAGCCGCGACCGTTTTTTTCTCTGTATCGAGGCGGCGGACCCGAAATTCGAACTCGATAGCACTGTCGAATTTTTGCGCAGCTTAAACCCAAGCTCGATTCACGAAGTGGAACCATGACCGAGTGGACCGAGAGACGCGCTGCAATGTTGATTAAGGCGAAACTGTTCAAAACGTCGCTGTTGATTGCGATCATAACAATATTTGCCAGCGCCGGTTGTCGCCAGCGAATGGCAGATCAGCCGTACCAACGCCCTTTGGAGCCAAGCAATTTTTTCGATGACGGCATGGCGTCACGCCCGGTGGTGCCGGGCACCGTCGCGCGCCGGGGCAACGACGGAGACAAGCAGCCGCTCAATGGTAAAGTCGATGGCAAGCTGGTCGATACGTTCCCATTCCAGGTAACCATGGAAGTGCTGGCGCGCGGCCAGGAGCGTTATGAAATATTTTGCTCACCATGTCACGATCGTCTCGGCACCGGCCAGGGAATGATCGTCCGGCGCGGTTTTCCACGCGCGCGATCGTTGCACGAGACCAGGCTGCGCGATGCCCCCATCGGCCACTTTTTCGAGGTCATAACGCAGGGGTTTGGGCCGATGCCTTCCTATGCAAATCAGCTCACGGAGCATGATCGGTGGGCTGTCATCGCCTACATTCGGGCGCTTCAGCTCAGTCGCAATGTGCGGCTCGATCAATTGCCGCCGGAAGATCGCGCCAAGATGAAAGAGACCCAGTGAACGACCCTGTCACAAACAGCGATGGGAGCATCCAAGGCCTGGCGCGGCTGGCTTTTATCGCCGGCGCCGCCGGCGCGGTTATCTCGGTCATCGGCGGCTTGTTCGACAGCGCGCAATTCTTTCGCTCCTATCTCGTCGCTTATATTTTCTGGCTGGCGATTCCGCTCGGCTCTTTGGCCTTTCTGATGCTGCATTTTCTCGTCGGCGGCGGTTGGGGCGTGATGATCCGGCGCCTGCTGGAATCGGCAACCCGCACCCTACCCCTTTTGGCACTTTTGTTTGTGCCGCTGCTGTTCGGACTCCAAGCGGTTTACCCTTGGGCCAGCCCGGGGCATGTCGCCGAGGATGAAATCCTGCGCCAAAAATCCGCTTATCTGAATGTGCCCTTCTTTATCGCCAGAACCATTTTGTACCTCGGTCTTTGGGGAGTCCTGGGTTATTTTCTAAACCGCTGGTCGCGGGAGCAAGACACATCCGCGGAACTGCCCGCCGGAAAACGCATGCGCCGCCTTAGCGGTCCCGGGTTGTTGATCTATCTTTTCACGATGAGCTTCGCATCGGTGGATTGGATCATGTCCATCGAACCGCACTGGTACTCCACCATCTACGGCTTCATCTGGATCGTTAATCAAGGAGTCGCGGCGATGGCCTTTGCGATCATCGGGCTGGCGTGGCTGGGCGCGCGCGAACCTCTGGCAACACCGCTGCGCCCGGGCCATTTTCAAGATCTCGGCAATCTGTTGCTCGCATTCATCATGCTTTGGGCCTACATGGTGTTTTCGCAATACCTGATTATCTGGTCGGGCAATCTGGCCGAGGAAATTCCTTGGTACCTTGCGCGCACCGCTGGGCTCTGGCGCTGGCTGCCGCCGCTGCTGGTGATTTTTCATTTCTTTGTGCCGCTTTTCCTGCTTCTAATGAGGGACGTTAAGCGCGACCCCAATGTTTTGGTTTGGGTCGCGGCGGGCGTACTGGTGATGCGGCTTTTGGACACTTACTGGATGATTGTGCCGGGCTTTGAAAACTCCGCTCTCCATTGGCTTGACGCCACCCTGCTGCTCGGGATCGGCGGACTCTGGTTGGGGGTTTTTCTCTGGCAACTGCAAAAGATGCCGCTGCTGCCCCTGCATGTAGCGCTGCTGGCGGAGGAAGCAAATACCCATGGCTGACGCCCACCAACTGAAGTATGAAACCGAGGATTTCACCCCGCGTGGCGTCCGCTGGTTCACCGCCGCGCTGGCAGTGTTGGCGGTGATGGTCTTGGCATTGATGGGCGGTTTGTTGTGGGTTCTGAGCGATGGCCGGAGGCCGGGACAAGGGATCGTCACTCCCGGCGTACCGGCGCCGAATATGTCGCCGGCGCCGAATCTTCAGGTGGCATCTTCCCTCGATTATCAGCAAATGCGAGCTGCGGAGGAGGCGCAATTGCATAGTTACCGATGGGTCGATCGAGAGTCCGGCGTTGCTGCGATACCGATTGAACGTGCCATGGAAATTTTGGCGGCGGGTGGGCTGCCGGCGCAAAAGCCACAGGCAAAAAGCCCGCAAAGCAAACGGGAGCAACCGTGAAGCATGTCGGCAGAGGATTCTCGGCGGCGATCCTGGCGTTCGCCCTGAGCCAGATTGTGGCGCCGGAAACGGCGTACCCGCATGACGAAAAAGCCGCTCGAATTGCAGCAGACAATCAACCGGCGATTTTTAAAAATATCGGCATCGAACAAAAGCTCGGCACCAAGCTGCCGTTAAAAACAATTTTTCGCGATCAAACCGGCTCCTCGATTTCGTTGCAAGACTATCTATCGGCAAAGCCCGCGGTGCTGGTTTTCTCCTATCTCGAGTGCCCAATGCTCTGCCCTCTGCTGTTGGAGGGATTGGTGCGAAGCCTGAAACCGTTGTCGCTCGACGCCGGCCGCGATTTCGACGTGGTCGTGATCAGCATCGATGAACGAGATACGCCGGAGCTGGCGCAAAAAAAGAAACTCGAGATCATCAATCGCTATAACCGGGATAGCAGCGGCGCCGGCTGGCACTTTCTGACGGGAGAGAAAAGCGCCATTGAAGAAGTGACCCGAAGCGCCGGATTCAGCTATGCCTGGGATGAGGCGAGCAAGCAGTACGTGCACGCATCCGGGATTTTCATTCTTACGCCCAAGGGAGAAATCGCCCGTGTGCTCTACGGCATCGATTATGCGCCGCGCGACGTTCGTCTGGCACTGGTGGAAGCCGGCGACGGCACCATCGGCACCGCCATCGATCAACTGCTGCTCTACTGCTATCACTATAACCCGCTCACCGGAAAGTATGGATTCGTAATTATGGGCGCTCTGCGTCTGGCGGGAATATCGACGGTGCTGGCGATGGCAACCTTTATCATCACGATGCTGCGGCGCGAGCGGCGCGGCTCACACGGGGAAGCGGAGGCGTAGCGATGTTCGAAGACCTCCCGCTGTTCCCGGTCCGAGCCTCCACCTTCGCCGCCCAAGTCGATACGCTTTACTTCTTTTTAGTGGCGATGGCCACTTTTTTCGTGGTTCTGATATTCGGCACGGTTATCTTCTTTACGGCAAAATACCGGCGCCGCTCCGCGACCGAGCGGCCGCCGCCAATCCACATCGACATGCGCCTGGAGATTCTCTGGACGATTATTCCATTGATTCTGGTCATGATCAGTTTCGGTTGGGGCGCCAGCCTGTTCGTGCAAATGTCCCAAGCGCCGGAAGACGCCTTGGAACTGCGCGCGGTGGGACGACAATGGATGTGGAAGCTGCAGCATCCAAGCGGTGCCCGGGAAATCAACCAGATGCATGTTCCGGTGGGCAAGCC
>DASUVS010000283.1:0-2233 GCA_036378835.1 Binatia bacterium
TTAGCCCGGCCGCTTGAAGCCTCCCTGACTGCGCCTTTCAGCAGAGCCGTTCAGCCCCAGCGACAATAGATGTCCTCGCTCGAACTTGTCAACGGTCTATCGCACCAGCGTGGCTATCGCCTCGACATGGAACGTGTGTGGAAATAGATCGATAGGTTGAACAGTACGCAACGAGTAACCCCGTTGGCTCAGGGCGGCAAGATCGCGGGCGAGGGTCGTGGGGTTACAGGAGATGTACAGGATTTTTCCGGCACCGAGTGCCGCCAGCTCGCGGTCGAGACCTTTGGCGCCGGTGCGCGGCGGATCGAGAACGATTTTAGAGAAGCGCCGGCGCTGCTTTTTGAGTTCCGTCAGAGCGACGGCAACCGGCGCGCAAATCCACTGAATCCCGGTGATGCCGTTCAAATCGGCATTGCGCTTGCCGCTCTCAAAGGCCGGGCGATCGCCTTCCACCGCGACGACGTCGCTGACGCGCGTGGCAATGGACTGTGTGAAATTTCCGGCGCCGCTATATAGCTCGAGCACGCGGTCATCGCGGTTGAAATCGGCCGCTGCCAATAATTCCTTGAGAAGTTGCCGATTGCCTTGGCTGTTGACTTGAGTAAATACGTCGCCATCGACGCGCACGCACAAGCCCTCTTCAGGAATGATCGAAACCCCCACTTCTCCCCAGGTTCGGCGCCAGTCGGCACCTCGCAGAATTAATCCGTTTATATATTGATTCTCTTTTATTAGGCGTTCGCAAATCGCGCTGTCGCGGGAATTGAATCCGCCCGCTGATTTTCCGACGACAACGTTTTGATTCGGTTCGTCGCCGGTGACAACCTCCAGATGCTCGACATCGGTTATCAATTCCTCGCTCCACTGCCTCACTCGTTCAATAAGACCATTGAGCTTCTCATCGGCGATCAGGCATCTGTCGATCTCGATCACGTGGTGCGAAAACGAACTAAAAAAGCCGAGCCGTTTGGATCGATCACGTTGCAAGCGAATACGTCGGCGGTAGTGATAGGTAAACGGCGAAGCGATGATTGGTTTGACCTCGAAGTCCTCGAGTTTGCCGATGCGCCGCAGCGCGTCTTCAAGGCTTTTTTGCTTGGCCAGCAGCTGGGCCTCGTAGCGCACATGCTGCCAGGGACAGCCGCCGCACTGAGCTACATAAGGGCAGGGTGGCTCCTGACGCAGAGATGACGGCCTTAGTATGCGGACTATTTCGCCAATCGAATATCGCTCCTTGGCTTGGAGAATACGCGCGATGACGCCATCGCCGGGCGCGGTCTTGGGAATCATCACCGCCTTTCCGTGATGCCGCCCGATTCCATACGGGCCGTATGAAAGCGCGTCGATATCTAGCGTGAGCTCATTTTTCGCGTTAGTCTGCGACATGGTAACTAGATTTTGAACCTTTATTGACTATACAAGCTGTCGAGCAAGTTGCCACTCTCGGCGCTGCTCAGTCGTATTTAGGAACGCCTCCGATGGAAGCACAAGACGATCCGCGTCTTCAAAAGGGCATTGAAGAGTTCAACCAGCAGCTCTTCTTTGAGTGTCATGAAACGTTAGAGGAGATTTGGTTGGAAGAGCGCGGCGAAGACCGGAAGTTTTATCAGGGGATTATTCAGATTGCCGCAGGTTACTTTAAACTACAGCAAGGCGTCCCCGCCGGAGCGATCAAGCTTTGGCGTATGGGGCTGGAAAAAATCGAGCCCTATAGCCCGGTTTACTTGGGCGTTGAGCTGGCCTCCTTCAGCGCAGCCGTCAAACGAAACCTCGATGAGTTGGAAATGGTTCAGAAGACCGGCGCGGCTTCTCCGACTCTCGCCGCTCCCACGCTTTGCCGCCTCAGTTGATCCTCGCACCACATGATTCGCTGCCTCGACCTGCGCAAAACCTACCGCCAGGGCGATAACGAAGTTACCGTCCTATCGGGGATTACTGTCGATATTCCGCAGGGTCAGTTCGCAACGATCATGGGGCCGAGCGGGTCGGGGAAGAGCACGCTGCTGCATCTCATGGGTGGCCTCGATCGTCCCAGCGGTGGTGATGTTCTGGTCGGCGAGCGGTTAATATCGCAAATGGCCGATGATCAAGTAACAGTTTTCCGCCGAACCCAGATCGGCTTTGTCTTCCAGTTTTTCAATTTATTGCCGACTCTGACCGCGTTGGAGAATATCACTTTGCCTTTCGTGCTCGACGGCCGGCCCAAACATAAAGCCGACCAACGAGCGAAGTT
>DASUVS010000284.1:0-4048 GCA_036378835.1 Binatia bacterium
GACTTCGCTCGGGTACATGAAATCCCTCGGCTGAACCTCAATGTCATAGGGTTCGATTCTGCCGATGGCATCGACCATCTGCTGTACGGCCTTCTTGGGATCGTCGCCTGGAAGAAGGCGGCGATCAAACATGATGTGGCACTCGCTCTGGATAGTGTGTGTCGCCTTAGGAAAACTTTCAATGGCATTAGTTGCGAGACTTACTTTGCCTAAGGAACCGTGGGTCTTGGCCTCTGGATGCGGCATCAACGCTTTAAGTTTTTCTAACACCTTCATCGCACCGTCGATGGCGTTAACTCCCTCCCATGGCCGGCTACTGTGGCTCTGTTTACCGCGCACAATTACCAGTATATCGATGCGACCTTTGTTGCCGAGTTGAATTTCGGGTGGGCCATCGATGATGCACCACTCCGCTTCGACTCGGTCATGATCCAAAACGTAAGCAAGAGAATCGTGCCGCCCAGTTTCACCCGCGGTACTAACAATCAGGTAAAGATCCGACGGAAGTTCGATTTTGCCCGCGCCGAGAAAGCGAATCGCCGCGAGCATCGCCGCAAGACTCCCCTTCTGCTCACATGCTCCCCGGCCCCACACGCATTCTCCATTCAATTTGTAGGGCGCGCCATCGACAATCTCCCCTGAATAGGGATTTGGCATCGTGCTCGGAGCCGCGTTCATGGCGTACCCAACCAGCATCAGGCGGTCGGTTCGCGTTCTTCCTTTGATGTGCAGGATGAGATTACCCATTGCGTCGATCACAGGACGCAAGCTCGCGTGCTCGAGCTCTGGCTTGATGACATCGCGAATCAAGGCAAGCACCTGGGGTTCGGACTCCAGCATCGAGGTCTGCGGGCTCGGCTGTTGAACCAGTTTTACCAACAGGCGCTTGACCTCTTCGTAGCCTAAGTTTTTCTCGATAATCCTCTTGGCCGTGTTCGCGTCCATAACATCAACGCCCTTCGAACTGTTCTCCTACCCTGCCTATGCGCCGCGCTATGATAATCATCGCGACGCAGACGACGCTAACGATAACACCCAGCGCGCACATCGGGCCTAAATTGCCATCGACGTAAAAGTGATAAAGCAATGGCCCGAGCGGTTCCGCGCCCGGTGAATAAAGAAATACCGAGGTACTGAACTCACGGAGATAAATCGTCGCTAGAATAATCCAACCGGCCAGAAACCCGGGGCGCAAGAGCGGCAGCAGGATGCGCCGGAAGGTGGCTAGAAAACCGGCGCCGCAAACCATCGAGGCCTGCGGTAAATCATCGTGCAATTGCACAATAGTGCTGGTCATAGTGCGCAGGCCATATGGCAAAAAGCGCGTGATATAAGCGATCAAAAGGATCCACAGCGTTCCGTAGATCGGCAGCGGCACATAGACGTAAGTCCAAAGCAGTCCGATTGCGAGCGCCGTTCCTGGAAATGCCCATGGGATAAATGTCAGCGCTTCGATCACGCCGCGCCCAGCGGTCTTCGTTTTGGTCGTGACCCAGGCGGTCAGCGTCGCCAGGAGCATACACAAAGTTGCCCCGCCGATGGCCAACAACAAGCTGTTCTGCAGGGCTCGGTAGGTCCTGGTATCGGAGAGATTGCCAACATAGTTATCCAGCGTGAGAAGTTCCCAGGTTTTTGCCCCCGGTACATGGACATAAGTGATAAAGGAAACATAAATCATCACCAGGAAGGGCAAAACTACGATCATAATAAGAATCAAACCGGCAACGGCCGAGGCCAGATAGCGCCACTTTCCCAAATCGATGATGGTCGGCCGGTAACCGCGGCCAGTCACCGTCACGTAACGTTCCGAGCGCTTAGTCAATCCCCGGTAGAAGTAAACAAACAACATGGTGATCAGGAGAAGCGAGACCGCATAGGTCGCCGCCAGATTTTGATTGGGCGGAAATGCTCCGATCGCTTCGCGGTAAATCTTCGTCGTAAACACCTCGATACGAGCCGGAAGCGCGATGATTGCCGGGGTGTCGAAACTCTCAATCGCCCGCACAAAGTTGAGCATGGCCGCCGATAATAACGCCGGGCGCACGATGGGAAACGTGATGCGCCAGGCAATTTGTAGGTTGCTAGAACCAGCAACGCGAGCGGATTCTTCGAGCGAAGGATCCATCGAATAAAGAGAAGCCGAAACGATCAAGAAAGCCAGAGGCGTGGTGATCAGCGATTCGACGAAAACCATTCCCCAGAGCGAATAAATATTGAATGGTGCCTCGGAGAGACTGAAGATCTCCATCAATGTCCGGTTAATAAGACCGGTACGCGGGCTAAGAAGCACGGTCCACGCCACTGCCAGCATCACCGGCGGGAAGATGTTTGGAACGATCGCCGTGAGCTCAAAAAATCGCCGAAACGGCGCGTTCGTGCGGATCGCGATCCAGGCCAAGGTCGCCGCCAGTACCGTGGCGATAACGGCTGACCCCGTAGCGAAAAGAAAAGAATTAAAAAGTAACCGATAAGTAAGCGGATCGGAATAAGCGTTGATATAGTTGCTGAGCGTGAACGCGCCCGGAACTCCGAGCGGTTGGCTGAGGAAGCTACCGTAGAACAGCATCACTGTTGGCGACAGGCTGAGAAACCCGATAACGATCGCCACAAACGCCACCACGGCAATTTGAGGTTCGCGACGAAATGAATCGATGATCCGGTTCAACACCTCGACATTTCCGTTCTGTCAAAAATGAAGAGGGCCGGCCCTGTACCGGGCAAGCCCTCCTGTTCTTCTACCTGTCCGTCTTGAGCAAAAGTTCGCGATTATTTTGCGAAAAAGATATCCCTGAAAGTTCCTCCCATCAATTTCTTGAACTCCTCCGCCGATGGATTCTCCATGAACACCATGTTGGGCGCAACCTTTTCGGCGTTCTTGATCGGCGGATAAATACCCGGAGCCATGACGAACTCACCATCCTCGGCAATCTCCTTCTGTCCTGCCGGAGAGCAGGCAAAATCGATATAGAGTTTGGCCGCATTGGCGCGGCTCGTCTTGGCGCTCAGGCTCAAGTAATTGGGATCCGTCAGATATTTGTCCTGAAGAACATAATCAACCGGACCTTTGTACTGTTTCACGTACTTGATATACGTAATTCCAACCAGCGCCTCACCTTTAATGATCGTCGTCGTTACGGGTGCCAGTGAATCGACAAGGATCGGCCTCTGCTTAGCCAAGGCTTTTACGTAATCGAGCCATTTATCTTTCTTAAACATCTGTAAGTTCCAAAGAAACTGCGCCGTAGTGGTATGCCGTGTAGGGTCGGGAATGCTGATTTTGCCGGACCATTTAGGATCGAGCAAATCATCGAGCGTTTTAGGCGCCTCGTTCGCCTTTACCATATCGCTATTGTACAGAATGCTAATTGGCAGCACTCGCCATGGCGTAATCAAGGCATCTTTTTCTTTGAACTGGGCAGGAAACTTTTCAGAGGATGGCGGCACATACTTTTGAAACAAACCCTCGCTCTTCATGATTAACTGGACACCGCGGTTGCCTTCGACAACATCAAACCCCGGCCGACCAGCGCGCCATTCCGACAACGCGCGCTCCGAAACTTGGGTCGAAGAGCCGCGCCAGTATTCGACATCGATACCGTATTTCTTTTTGAATGCCGCATGTAATCCGTCCATCGCCTGGGGCACAACGGAACCATAGACGATGACTTTGCCTTCGGTTTTGGCCGCTTCAACGTTTGCCTGTTGCGCAAGCGCAATCGCCGGCGTCAAACCGGCAATTAGCCAAAGGACCATGAGCAAAACCTTCCGGCTCTCAATCAGTGATCCCATGAAGCCTCCTTAAAATAGCGATTAAGCACGTATTACCTATATATCGAAAGGCACTAAGTCAAGAAAACAGGGGATTTATTATGCCTATTCGATTGCAAGCATTCGCTCGAAATCGCTTGGTTATGGGCTGTCACAAGGGCTATTTAAGCAGTGCGGAATGTTCGGGCGAATTAGAAATCAGATCGGTTGCACATGTGGTCGCAGATAGTGGACTGAAAACAGTCGAACTCTTTGGGATTAGGCGACAAGCCGCGCGGCC
>DASUVS010000285.1:0-11532 GCA_036378835.1 Binatia bacterium
CGCGTAGGCAGAATGAGGGAGGGTGAGTTCCCGTGAGCTTCGAAATCGGTAAAAACCGAATTGACGCGCTCAGCGATGGCATATTTGCCATTGTCATGACCCTTCTTATCCTCGAGTTTCACGTCCCCAATCTGCCGTCCAACGCATCCAATGTCGAGGTCGCGCCGGCGCTGGTTGCTTTGTTGCCTAAGTTCGCGAGCTACATCGTCACCTTTGTCAGCCTGGGATTCTTCTGGGTCGGTCATCATGTCATGTATCATGCTATCCGGCGCGCCGACCGGACGCTTCTCTGGCTCAACATCGTCTTCTTTATGTTCGTCTCCCTGCTCCCTTTCTCAACCAGCCTGCTGAATGCCTTTTCAGAGGCTTTCATTGCGCCCCTCTTCTTCGGAAGCAACCTGGCGATTATCGGTTGGATACTGTTCTTTCAATGGCGCTATGCAAGCTCACAACCCGACATGATGGCAGCTTTTGTCAGTGCCGAATACTGCAACACGGTACGATCTCGCATGCTGATAGTTCCGGTTGCGACAACGCTGACCGTATTCATATGTTTTTGGAGCGCGGGGATCAGCCTGGCGATCTATCTCCTGCTCCTACCTCTGTACATGCTTCCGGGGAAATTACGAGGCGCTAGCACTGCTCAAGGTTTCAGATCGGCTTCGTAGAAGACCGGATTCTTATCAGGGGCGAAAACGAGGGATCGGCGCTCTCGGGTGAATGTTCAATCATCCTCTGGAAGATAACGGTGAAACATCTTAAATTTGTCCTCGGGCTTTTTAGTATTCTTTTTCCGATCGCAGCATCTCCGGCGCTCTCTACAGTCCACAGGACGCTCTCCAGATCATCGAGGTTGTCGCCCTCAATCCTCGCTTCGATAAGCTCGTGCCGTTGAATACCAAGATCGAGAAGATCGCGGGCGGCCACAATGGGTGGAAGGACCCGTGTGGGACCGCGAAGAAGGATACCTGCTCTTCTCCATCGCATCCTTTGCCGGCACGTCCGCATCTAAGCTCGTACGCAGCGCTTCGATTGAGTCAGGCGAAGATCAACAAAAACTCACAAGGAGGGAAATCATGGTTATGAAGTTAATAGTTATATCTGCGGGCTTGTTATTGAGCGTGGCCGGAGTTTCAGCGGCAGATGACGGCATGGCGACGAAATTTACCGTACGGATCGAGAACACTACCAAGCCCGACGCGTTCACGGCATCGAACGGCGAAAAGTGGTCGCTTGCATTCTCGCCCGGCATGGCCGTGGTGCATACCGAGAAGGCGCCGATCTTTAGCGCCGTGAAAAAGGACCGTGGCCAAGGGCTCGAGGCACAGTCAGAAGACGGAGATCCCACTATCCTCGCCAAGTCGCTGCAGGGCGGCAAGGGAATAAAATCAGTGGTAGTTTTCAACACGCCTATGGGCGGGACCGGCCCGGGCCCGATTACTCCAGGCGCAGCTTACGAAATCATGATTTCTGCAGTGCGCGGCGAACGATTATCGCTGACGACGATGATGGGCCAGTCCAATGACTGGTTCTACGCTCCGGCCGAATCCGGCATCGAACTATTCAACAACGGCAAGGCCATCAGCGGAGATATCACATCGCAAATGGTTCTTTGGGATGCCGGCACGGAAGTCGATCAGGAACCCGGCATCGGCTCCGAGCAAGGACCGCGGCAGAAAGCGCCCAATACCGGCAAAGCCGAGAACGGCGTCGTGCGCAGTGCGAAGGATGTGAAATACGCGAGAGCCTATGCGAAAACTTCCGAGGTTATGAAAGTGACGATCACGCCGGCAAAGAGTCCGGGTTCCAATTAGGCGCCCGCGCGACATCGGAAGTAAATCCGCCGGCACGCCGCAGGGCGGTCGGCGGATCAAAGCTGCATGATGACAAGGTCGAGCTATGAACCAATGTATACACAAGCCAAAAAACCTTGAGGAAGGATTCGGAGAACCGATTGGCCCTTATATTGAGTAACGCGATGCCACTGAGCCGCTAAAGCCAAATTTTATTTACGACCAATGTTCGCCTTCGGCTCAAGCGGCGGGGTTAGGCCCTCCGTGTCCGTTTGTGCTTCGCGATGAGTTCCCGGATGGATGGGACCAGCTCGCGCGGGACCTCCATGATTGCTTGAGTCGAATCCTCATAGGCGGCCTCGTCCTCAGCAAGGGCCTCTTCTTCCGTCTGCTGTTCGTAATGCTTGAGTACTCGCTGCACTCTTTTTTGATCCCAACCTGGCGGGAATTTACTCTGTTTCATCTCCTTCCTTTCTTACGTAAGCGTCTGCGATATGCGAACAATGGCTTTCCGCGCAACTCATACGCGCTAATCACAAATACGCTCTCGGGTTCGGGATCGGAAACATAAATAACACGCAGGTAGCGGCCTGCTCGTGTTTTGCCGATCACGACCCGTGAGTCTTCCCGACCCGGCCGATCCTCGCCCGGATTCAACAGCACATCAACAACTTCTTCCTCATCGACACCATGCTTATGAATATGAGGGGCTTCGGTTTCCGGATCGATATAGAACCGAACATTCATCTACGAAGGATTATATCACTCCACCTCTGTGTAGGCCTAACGTCCACGCTCACCGGCGCGCGCTCGCGGTGCCTGAAAAAGCGATGCGCTAGTGAGCGCGTCCGTGTGCGGCGTGTCGTTAGGTAGCATCATAAGCTTGGAAGCAAAGTCAGCAATGCGAAAACCTGGTGAGTTGCTAAGTCTCGCGAGCTTTGAACAATGTCGCGAACACCAACCCTCGCGGCGCCAATAGTGAGTTCCAAACGCTGTGGAGGTCCGCCGGCGGCAAGAGTGAAATGACGTCTCATACGAGAATGTGTCAGCCAGTTACGAGCTGCTTTTATATCGGCATACCGTTGATCCGCGAACACACCATCTACCCACTGGCGCGCAGTAGCCGGTAGTGCGGTCCGCAATGTATTTGACCGGCTGGACGAACTACTCGGATCGAAGTCTGGCATTGCAAGCTCACGGGTTGAAGTATGATCGCAAAGAGCGCGACCTAAGCCAGCGGCACAGAGATCTAGAGCGGTGATTGAGGTGCCCGTTGCCCATCTGGCGTGCGAGACGTCTGCGATATCCGGGTTATGACCACCAATTACGGAGTGGGAGACGTCGTATTCGTAATCAATGTCATCCACATAGTGTAGACAGTCAACGCACCACGCAGCCCAAAGTAATAGGGCACCCGCGTCCGGGTTTGCATGTCGTGCTTCGAAGGGTTGCACTAACTGAACTGGATCAGTAGGCCAGTTATGTCTCGGCATCGCGGGAGTGATGCTGTCTAACCATTGAGTATACTGACCACTTATATTGCTTTTACTGAAATTACTGCAACGAAATTTACTTTTATACTCAAGAAGTTGTCAATTATCGTTTCGGAGGTATAACCAATATTCTGGTCAGTATAGCATCGATATACCTGCACGGCGGAATGTGGTTCACCAGCCATCAGCTGGACTACGAACACATTTGCCGGCTCTGTTCGATACGTGGGTGTACGCCACCGTTAAGCGGCTCGAACTCCACTGCCGGCAAGCTGTTCTCCGTTGGTAAGACTATGCGGCTCTGAACAAGATTACGGGTCTGCCAAGTCTGCATCGTTTCACTCCTTCCCGACATCTAACCCACAGAATTTCCCCTGTCATAGTCATAAACAAAATTAACGGAGGATAAGTCATGAGTAAACGTAATCTTATTATCGGGGTCGCTAGCGTCGCGCTGGCAATCGCTTGGTATGCGTTCCGGCCCGAGTTGCTCTTCATCAACAAAACCGTCAACGAGGAGCTGCCGGTTGCTCAGGCAGGCTCAGTATCGATGGCCAAAGAAACAGAGGCAATGGTTTTGGCGAAGGGCGATTTTCGCGGGCTTGCGCACGAGACCAAAGGCGAAGCGACGGTTCATAGATTGGCGGACGGCAAGCGCATACTGCGGCTGAGCGATTTTGAAACTTCCAATGGTCCGGATGTCCATGTCTATCTGGTTGCCGCCGAAGTCGCCAAAGACAACGCCACGGTAAAGCAGGCCGGCTTCATCGATCTTGGTTCGATCAAAGGCAACAAGGGTGATCAGAACTATGAGCTGCCGGCGGATGCCGATCTCAACAAATACAAATCGGTCAGCATCTGGTGCGCGCGTTTCGGGGTTAACTTCGGCGCCGCTACTCTGGGTTCACAGAGCAGCTAGAGGACCAGTATTCCTTGTCGGCTGCTTTCCCTGCTGGGGAAGCAGCCGGTTTGAGAAAGTACGAAAGGATTTGAGATGGCCAGGGGCAGAAAACAGTTTGAGCTGTCCGCCCGTGCGGTTAAACAACAATCCCCTGCCTAAGAAAGGAATGAGAAGATGCCCAGCCAAAACCATTACGATGTTGTCATTATCGGCACTGGCGCAGGCGGCGGCACTCTGGCGCATAAACTTGCGCCCAGCGGCAAGCGCATCCTGCTCCTGGAACGGGGCGGGTATGTGCCGCGCGAGAAAGACAACTGGAATCCCCGCGTCGTCAACCTCGAAGGAAAATATCAGACCAAAGAGATGTGGCATGACAAAGACGGCCACGAACTTCATCCGCACACCAACTATTACGTCGGCGGTAATACCAAATTCTACGGCGCGGCGCTGTTCCGTCTGCGCAAAGAAGATTTTGGTGAAATTCGTCATCACGGCGGCCTCTCTCCGGCTTGGCCCATTCGTTACGCCGACATGGAGCCTTATTACACTGAAGCGGAACGGCTTTATCACGTGCACGGCAACCGCGGTGAAGATCCCGCCGAGCCGCCCGCCAGTGCGCCCTATCCATTTCCGGCGATCAGCCACGAATCGCGTATTCAACAATTAGCGGACGATTTCGCGCAGCTCGGCCTGCGCCCGTTTCACACGCCGCTTGGCGTAATGCTCAACGAAAAGGTTTCGCATGCGAGCCGCTGCATTCGCTGCAACAGCTGTGACGGATTCCCTTGCCTGGTTAACGCCAAGTCCGACGCGCAGGTCTGCGCCGTCGATCCGGCGCTCGAACATGCCAACGTAACTCTCAGGACCAACGCTTACGTCGAACGGCTCGCAACCAGCCCATCGGGCCGCGAGATCAGCAAGGTAATGATCAAGAGCAACGGCGTTCGCGAGGAAATTTCGGCAGATATCGTGGTGTCGTCTTGCGGCGCGATCAATTCGGCGGCCTTGCTGCTCCGCTCCGCCAATGACCGGCATCCGACCGGTCTGGCGAATCGTTCCGATGTTGTCGGCCGACACTACATGGGGCACGTCAACTCGGTCCTGATGGCTTTATCGAAATGCCCTAACCCGACGATCTTTCAGAAATCGCTTTCGGTGAACGATTTCTATTTCGGCACGGCCGGCTGGAATTATCCGATGGGCCATATCTCGTTTGTCGGCAAGCTCGATGGCGTGACATTGAAAGGGGGCGCGCCTGCGCTCACGCCAGGCTGGACTCTCGATACGATGGCGCGTCATTCGCTCGACTTCTGGCTCACGTCCGAGGATTTGCCCGATTCCAACAACCGGGTCACGCTCGATTCCTCCGGCGGTATTGTTCTCAGTTACAAGCCGAACAACGAAGAAGGCCACAAGCGGCTCATCGTCAAGCTCAAAGAACTCATGCAACAGCAGACGGCGTGCAAGATCCACGGCCGCGAATGTCATCAGGGACTGTTCGGCCGCAACCTCTACGTCGGTCAGCGCATTCCGTTGGCAGGCGTGGCGCATCAGGTCGGAACGGTTCGGTTCGGCAACGATCCAAGAACCAGCGCGCTGGACGCCAATTGCAAAGCCCACGATGTGGATAATCTCTATGTCGTCGATGGCAGCGTTTTCTGTTCCAGCGGCGCGGTGAACCCGGCTCTCACCATCATGGCCAATGCCCTGAGAGTGGGAGAGCATTTGATTCAAAGGATGAAGTAGGAACGCGGAAGGATGAAGCCAATAGGCAACAGGCACGAGGCAACGGCTATCAGAAAATTTCTGAGCGTGCTCGTGTTCGTAAGCATGCTCGCGGGCATGGGGAACAAGGCGCTTGCGCAGCTCGTCAAGTCCGTCGATGCGGTGGGCATGACGGTGTCGGAGATCGAGCGGTCGGTGGAATTTTTTTCGAAAGTGCTGTCGTTTGAAAAAGTCTCGGAAATCGAAGTCGCAGGCAGCGAGTACGAGCGGCTTCAGGGAGTGTTCGGGGCGAGGATGAGGATTGCGCGCATGCGGCTCGGCGATGAATCAATCGATCTCACCGAGTATCTGACGCCCAAAGGCAGGCCGATCCCGGCGGACTCGCGCAGCAACGATCAATGGTTCCAGCACTTCGCCATCGTCGTCAGCGACATGGACAAAGCCTACCAGCATCTGCGCGCTCATAAAGTGCAGCATACCTCCACCGGTCCGCAGCGAATTCCCGACTGGAACAAGGCCGCCGCCGGGATCAAGGCTTTTTACTTCAAGGATCCCGACGGTCACAATCTCGAGCTGATTTATTTTCCATCCGGTAAAGGCAATCCAAAATGGCAGCAAACCAACGGCCGTCTTTTCTTAGGTATCGACCATACCGCAATGGCAGTTTCGGATACGGCCCGGAGCTTAGATTTTTACCGAGAAATTCTCGGACTGAAGCTTGTCGGCGAGAGTGAAAACTACGGCACCGAACAGGAGCATCTGAATCAGGTATTCGGATCCAAGGTGCGTATCAGCGGGCTCAGGGCGCAGTCCGGTCCCGGAGTCGAGTTCCTAGATTATCTGACGCCGCGCGATGGCCGCCCGACGCCGCACGATACGCGGGCAAATGACCTCTGGCATTGGCAGACAGCGATAAGGGTGGGCCGCGCCGATGCAGCGGCGGAGAGGCTAAATAATTCGCGCGTTCGCTTTGTTTCCCCGGGCGTGGCGACTATCCCGGACCGAGCCCTGGGAATCACTAAAGGATTTATAGTGCGCGATCCTGACGGCCACGGCCTTCAGTTGTTCGAGAGATAATTTGAGCACGGCAACAGAAGGTTTATCATCCTCGTTCATGTCTCCGAGATATCGATGTCATGCGCCGCAGACACCACGCGGTTGCCAGTCAAGCCTGGTCCCTGGCAGAACTGATTCGCCCTTGAGCGAATGGTTCTGAGACTCGCTGAAAAACCGGAAATCCGCGCATCCTCTCCAGCGCAAGCGGGATCTAACACGTAAGCATCGCAGCATCGCGAGATCATACGACTCTCGAGACCGATCTGGCAGACAACCGGCGGTTCTTTTCGCCGCTGATCACCGCAAACAGGAGAGCATCGTGACACAAGAAGAGCTCAGATTGCAGGAAGATCGAGGCCGGAAGGCGAACTGGAAACGTTGGGGGCCTTATCTCTCGGAGCGACAATGGGGCACCGTGCGCGAAGATTACAGTCCATACGGAGCCGCATGGGATTCTTTTTCTCACGATCAGGCGCGTAGCCGCGCCTACCGCTGGGGCGAAGACGGCCTGGCAGGGATTTCGGATCGGCACCAGTTCATTTGCGTCGCTTTGGCCCTGTGGAACGGCCACGATCCGATCCTCAAAGAACGGCTCTTCGGCCTTACCGGCAGCGAGGGTAACCACGGCGAGGACGTCAAAGAATATTATTTTTACCTGGACTCGACACCGACGCACTCTTACATGAAATATCTGTACAAATATCCGCAGAGTGAATTTCCCTATGCGCGTCTCGTGGAGGAGAATCGACGGCGGGGGAAAGGCGACCCGGAATTCGAGCTCATAGATACCGGAATTTTTGACGAGGACCGTTACTTCGATGTGTTCGTCGAATACGCGAAGGGTGCGCCGGACGATGTGCTCATTAGGATCGAAGTAATCAATCGCGGACCCGAAGCCGCTGAGCTTCACCTCTTGCCGACGGTTTGGTTTCGCAATACCTGGTCCTGGAGCGCCGATGTGCAGCGGCCTTGGTTGAGGCTAGGTGAGGGCACCGAAGGCAACATTCCGATAGAACTCCATCACGCATATTACGGCAAACGATGGTTTTACTGTGAAGGGAACCCGGAAACGCTTTTCACCGAGAATGAGACTAACAATAGCCGTGTCTTCGGCGCGAACAACGCTTCATTGTACGTCAAGGATGGAATCAACGATTACATCGTGCGCGGCGTCAAGGAAGCGGTGAATGCCGCAGGCGTCGGAACCAAAGCGGCCGGCCACTATCGGCTCAATGTCGGGCCGGGAAAGAGCGCCGTGGTAAAGCTTCGGCTCGCGGACAAAGAAATGGTCTCTGCCACGAGCCGGCCGTTCGGCGCCAGCTTCGATTTCACCTTGGCGGAGCGGAAAAAAGAAGCGGATGAATTTTATGCCAGCGTCGCGTCTCCGAATCTTTCAGCGGATTCACGCGACGTGATGCGCCAGGCGCTCGCCGGCATGCTCTGGTCGAAGCAGTTCTACCATTATGTAGTCAAGCAATGGTTAGACGGCGATCCCGGCAATCCTCCGCCGCCATCGGAGCGGTTCAACGGCCGTAATCATGATTGGCCCCATCTGTACAATGCCGACGTGATTTCCAGGCCCGACAAGTGGGAGTACCCGTGGTATGCAGCCTGGGACCTGGCGTTTCATTGCATTCCGCTTGCATTGGTCGATTCAGAGTTCGCCAAGGACCAACTCTGTCTCATGCTACGGGAATGGTACATGCACCCGAACGGCCAGATTCCGGCATACGAGTGGGCCTTCGGTGACGTTAACCCGCCGGTTCACGCCTGGGCGGCGTGGCGCGTCTACAAGGTCGAAAAGAAGCGCCAAGGCAAAGGAGATCGCGAGTTTCTCCAGCGCGTGTTTCACAAACTGCTGCTGAACTTCACCTGGTGGGTAAACCGCAAGGACACCAGCGGCATGAACATTTTCCAAGGAGGATTTTTGGGCCTGGATAACATCGGCGTGTTCGATCGCAGCGCGCCGCTGCCCACTGGCGGCTACATCGAACAGTCTGACGGCACGAGCTGGATGGCGATGTACACTTTGAATCTTCTCGCCATTGCACTCGAGCTATCCAAGGAAGACCGCGCCTACGAAGACGTGGCGAGCAAATTCTGGGAGCACTTCATCCACATTGCGCATGCCATGAGCCATCGCGGTCAGAACGCCAGGGGGCTGTGGAACGAGGAAGACGGCTTCTTCTATGACGTGCTCAGGCTGCCGGACGGCAGTCATTTTCCGATGAAGATCCGTTCGATGGTCGGGCTGATTCCGTTGTTCGCCGTGGAAACCTTGGAACCGGAGCTGCTGGAGCAGTTGCCGGGTTTCAAGCGGCGGCTGGAGTGGTTCATAGAAAATCGCCCGGACTTGACCGGCAACGTTGCCTGCATGAGGACGCCAGGAATGGGTGAGCGCCGCTTGCTTTCCATTGCCAACCAGGACCAGCTCCGACAAACGCTCAAGTATATGCTCGACGAGCGCGAGTTCCTTTCGCCCTACGGAATTCGCTCGCTATCTCAGGTTCATCGTGATCATCCGTATCATTTGCCAGCGAACGGCATGGACCATCGGGTGGACTATGAACCGGCCGAATCCAGCACCGGACTTTTCGGCGGCAATTCCAATTGGCGCGGTCCGATCTGGTTTCCGGTGAACTTCCTGCTGATCGAATCGTTGCAGAAGTTTCATTACTATCTTGGAGACAGTTTCAAGGTGGAGTGCCCCACCGGTTCCGGCAAGATGATGACGCTCTGGGAAGTCGCCGGCGAAATTTCGCGCCGGTTGATCAACATCTTCTTGCAGGGTGCAGATCAGAGAAGACCAGTTTTCGGCGGCACGGAAAAATTCCAGAACGACCCGCACTGGCGCGGTCTGATTCCATTCCACGAATACTTCCACGGCGACAACGGAGCGGGCATCGGCGCGAGCCATCAAACCGGTTGGACCGGCCTCGTCGCTAAGCTCATCCAGCAATACCAGGGGTGAGTACCGGCGACGGTAGTAAATCAAGTGAACAATCAAACGGAGATGGCGACGATCGCTTAACAATAACGATCTTCAGTCATTGGCCGAAACAGCATTTACGAGGCTTGTGATCTTCTTGAGATCGGAACAGAGTGACGGTTTTCTGCTATCGCCACAAAACTCGGAATGTTCCTAAGATCTTATCTTACGAAAGATCTTCAAATCGATCTCCGACGAATGAGTGTCAACCGTGTGCCTTGACGAAACACACTGCAGTTTTCAATCAGAAGCTGAGCACCGGGAAAATTATCTTTAAGAATCTTTCTTGCTCATTAAAACCCGAGATTTGCCCGAAATAAAAAAAGCTCATACGGAGAACGTGTAAGCCTTTGAAAAGTTTGGAGCGGGCGACCGGGGTCGAACCGGCGACGTCCAGCTTGGGAAGCTGGCATTCTACCGCTGAATTACGCCCGCTCATCAGGGTGGATGTGGAGTTAAAATATGGCTTTACCCGGAGCTTGTCAACGAGAGTCACTCGCCGCGCTTGCAGTATTTGTCGCGGTCGCAGGGCTGTCGGATTGTCGAACATCGTTCGTGATCTTGCGTATGAACGCCGACGTGTTTTATGTTGGCGGCAGTAACCGGAGGATAAATGAAGTACCGAATTCTTGGCAGAACAGGTTTGCGGGTGAGCGCTGTTGGTCTGGGTACGATGGTTCACGCCGGCCATTTCGGTCCAATGGATGACCGTGAATCCATGAGCGCTATCGAAACTGCGATGGACCTGGGAGTGAACTTCATCGACACCTCAGATGCCTATGGCGCAGGCTATTCGGAAACCTTGCTCGGGCAAGCCCTGCGCGGCAAACGTGACCGGATAATTATCGCCACCAAGGGCGGGAACGTCATGGTCGGTCCCGACCGCGGCAAGCGAATTTTCACGCCTGATTATATCACTCGCGTCATGGACGAAAGCTTGAAGCGGCTCCAAACCGACTATGTCGATCTCTATCAGCTGCACAACCCCACGGTCGATGTAATCGAGCGGGGCGAAGTGTGGGACGTGCTCGATCGGGCTAAAAAAGCCGGCAAGATCCGGCATTATGGAGTCTCCATCAATAGTATCGAGGAAGGCATCGCGGCGGTAAACGGCGGCCGCTCGGATACGGTTCAGCTCGAGTATAACCTTCTAGCGCAAGAACCAGCGGAAAAAATATTTCCTCTGGCGCAAGAAGCCAATATCGGCATTATCGCGCGGGTGCCGCTGCGCCGCGGAATTTTGACCGGAAAATTAACCGCGGCTGATGATGGGAGATTTCAGGGTGAAGATGTGCGGGCGCGCAGCTTCAAGGGCGAGCCGTTTCTCCGGGAGCTCCAAAAAGCGGAGCAACTCCGATTTCTGGTAGATGGAAACAGACAAACCTTTGCCCAAGCGGCGATCGCTTTTTGTCTCGCCCACGCTGCGGTCAGCACGACGATTCCGGGCGCTCGCAATGCCCAGCAGATGCGTGAAAATGCCGCAGGCGCGGATGTGACAATCTCTCCCGAGCACTTAAAAACGATCGAGGAGTTATGGCGCGGCTGTTTCAGTTCGTGACCGCTGATGGTTCGGCT
>DASUVS010000286.1:0-18098 GCA_036378835.1 Binatia bacterium
GGTGACTTATGGAGATCCATGCAACGCTTCCTGTTGCTTTATCCTGTTAGGCTAGCTACAAAATAGAGCAACTCTCCTAACAGTTCTGTTAAATAAGGAGCGCTTCAATGGCACAGAAGTATGTGGATAGCTTCGGCGCGCGCAAGGTGCTGAAAGTCGGCGATCAGACATATGATATTTTCCGGCTCGATATGCTCGAGAACGCCGGCTTCAAGAATATTTCTCGCCTGCCTGTATCGCTCAAGGTTTTGCTGGAAAACCTGTTAAGGCAGGAAGACAACCATCACGTTACCAAAGCCGACATTGAAGCACTCGCAAATTGGAATCCCAAGGTCAAATCGGAAAAAGAGATTGCGTTTATGCCGGCGCGGGTGCTGATGCAGGACCTTACGGGAGTTCCTGCCGTGGTTGACCTGGCGGCGATGCGCGAGGCGATGAAGCGTTTGGGCGGCGATCCGAAAAAAATCAATCCGCTAGCTCCCGTCGATTTGGTGATCGACCATTCGGTCCAAGTCGATTTTTTCGGCACGGCGGACGCGTTGCACAAGAATTCGGAAATAGAGTTCAAGCGAAATGTCGAGCGCTATGCTTTCTTACGCTGGGGCCAAACGGCTTTTGACAATTTTCGACTGATCCCGCCCGATACCGGAATTTGCCATCAGGTCAACCTTGAATATCTGGCGCCAGTGGTTTTCCGCGCGCAAAAGGACGGCGCGCACTTCGCTTACCCCGATACCGTTGTCGGCACCGATTCGCACACCACGATGATCAATGGTTTGGGTGTAGTCGGCTGGGGAGTGGGTGGCATCGAAGCTGAGGCAGCCCTGCTTGGGCAGCCGATCATCATGCTCATCCCTGAAGTGATTGGCTTTAAGCTCCACGGCAAACTTCCGGAAGGCGCAACCGCAACGGACCTGGTCTTGACGGTTGTGCAGATGCTTAGGAAAAAGGGAGTGGTTGAGAAGTTCGTTGAGTTTTACGGCGCAGGTTTGTCTAGTCTTAGCTTGGCCGATCGCGCGACCATCGGCAACATGGGGCCCGAATACGGCGCAACCATCGGCTATTTTCCAATTGATGACGAGACCTTGCGCTATTTGGAACTCACCGGCCGTGATCCGCACCTGATCGAACTAGTCGAGAGCTATGCCAGAGAGCAGGGCATGTTCCGCACCGATTCTTCGTCGGATCCTATGTTCACCGATTCACTCGAGCTCGATCTGGCAACCGTGGTGCCAAGCCTGTCGGGTCCGCGCCGGCCGCAAGACCGCATACCGCTGACTGAAAGCAAAAAATCGTTCAAAGAAGCGCTGCCGTCTCTCATGAAGAGTGGGGACGCCAACAAGACGGTCACTGTGCAGAATAATGGCGACAGCTTCCAGCTCACGCATGGTTCGGTGGTGATCTCGGCAATTACAAGTTGCACGAATACATCTAATCCGTCGGTCATGATCGGCGCCGGGTTGCTGGCCAAGAAGGCTGCCGAGAAGGGTTTGGCGAGTAAACCCTGGGTCAAAACCAGTTTGGCGCCTGGGTCAAAAGTCGTGACCGAGTATTTAAAGGACAGCGGGCTTCTGCCGTACTTAGAAGATATTGGCTTTCATCTGGTTGGATATGGCTGCACAACCTGCATCGGCAATAGCGGTCCGCTACCCGAGCCGGTGGTTAATGCGATCCACGAAGGCGATTTAGTTGCCGCTGCGGTCTTGTCCGGCAACCGAAACTTTGAAGGCCGCATTCATCCTAATGTGCGCGCCAATTATCTAGCTTCACCGCCTCTGGTAGTTGCCTATGCGCTGGCTGGTCATATGGATACGGATCTTTACAATGAACCGTTGGGAACTGATTCAGACGGTAAGGCGGTTTTCCTGCGAGACATTTGGCCCACTCCGGAAGAAATTCAAGAAGTGATGCGCAAATCGGTGCGGTCTGAAATGTTCAGAACAGAGTACAGCCGGGCCACCGAAGGCGATGAGCTATGGCAGAACATGCCGGTGCCGCGGGGCGAGCTCTTCGCATGGGATCCGCAGTCGACTTACGTACGTGAAGCACCTTACTTCGATGGAATGTCCAGAACTCCGGCCGAGCTGAAAGAGATTAAAGGAGCCCGCGTGTTGGCGTTGGTCGGCGATTCCGTTACCACGGACCATATTTCGCCGGCGGGTTCCATCGAGAGAAATGGCCCGGCGGCGCGCTATCTCACCAACAATGATGTGTTGCCTAAAGATTTCAATCAATATGGCGCGCGGCGTGGTAATCATGAAGTCATGATGCGCGGAACGTTTGCGAACATTCGTTTGAAAAATATGTTGGCGCCGGGCACCGAAGGCGGTGTGACGGTTCATTTGCCGGACAAGAAGCCAATGTCAATCTACGATGCCGCGATGCAATATCAAAAAGAAGGCGTCCCGCTCATGGTTGTCGCCGGCAAAGAGTACGGCTCCGGTTCCTCGCGAGACTGGGCGGCCAAAGGTCCTCGATTGCTAGGCGTGAAGGCGGTTATCGCAGAGAGCTATGAACGTATCCACCGTAGTAATTTGATCGGCATGGGGATTGTGCCGCTGCAGTTCAAGCCTGGTGAAAACCTCAAGGCTCACAATCTCACCGGCTTCGAAACATTCGAAATCGTCGGGATCTCGGCAGGCCTCAAATTGCGACAAACTCTGGCGGTGAGAGCGACCAAAGATGATGGCGAGATTCAAGAGTTCACGGTTATTTGCCGCATCGATACCCCGGCAGAGCTTGAATATTACCGTCACGGTGGAATTCTAGAGTTCGTCCTCAGGCAACTCTTACAAAGCTGATCGTTGGAACGAAAGATTCGGGTAAGTTTGATATCGCTTGAGCTTGACCTCCGCCGTTTGTAAACCAATGCCATGAATCGGAGACAAGCGCTGGCGTTAATCGGACCGGGTTCGCTGGCGCTTCTCCTCGGCAATTCGCGATTATTCCGTAAGCATCCCTATGCCGCTGAAAGGCCGATCATGAACCAACCAGCGCACATCGCACATTTTACCGCGGATAACCCAGGCATGATGACCTTGCAGGGGACCAACCAATACATTGTGGGGAAGGACAGCGCGGTGGTCATTGATGTGGCATTGAGTTCGGACGGAAACATGGATGGCATCATCGAACAGGGCGAAGCCATGGGCGTCAAAAAGATCGAAAAAATCCTTTTGACGCACATCCATATCGATCACTGTGGCGGGGCGCTGGCGCTGAAAAAGCGCACCGGCGCCAAGCTCGGCATTCACCGCTCGCGCGCCGGCTATCTGGGCGGGGAGGACTTCCAGTACGACGATCAGGACAGGATTGCTTTTGGCGGCGGCGAGCTCCAAGTGCTGCACACCCCGGGTCATGAATCGGGTCACTGCTGCTTTTATGAATCAGGTGATAAGGTGCTGTTCAGCGGTGACAATATCTTGGGATATGGAACGGCCGTGATTCACCCGCCGGACGGTAACATGACCGATTACTTGCAATCGTTGGAGCGGCTCTTGGAATTTAATATCGATCTGATTCTGCCCGGACATGGACCGTTGATCGGGAAACCGGAGGCAAAGATCAGGGAATATTTGCGTCATCGCATGATGCGCGAGAAGCAGGTGATTGAAGCCATGCGCAACGGACGGAATACGATCGGCGATATCACCCAATCGATCTATGTGGATGTGTCCCCCGCTCTGCAGAGGGTCGCGGAATTCTCGGTTCAGGCACACTTGGAGAAGCTAATCCGCGATGGCCGGGTGAAAAGAGAAGATGGCCGCTATCAAATGACTACCGACTAAACACTTCGTTTCCGTGCCGGATCAAAGGACATCAATCGGGCTTGGCTTTTGTTGCTTTCCCCTGCCTCTCTGTATGTAGCAAGAAGTAGAAGAACTAACTGGTGCGTTGTTGACTCAGGTTGGCGCCGCTGTACTGATCGTGTTCCTCTACCACTTCTCCAGAATAACCACCGGATATCCGGCTTGTGTCACCCGCCGCGCTTGTTCTTCGGCGCTGGAGCGAGTGGAAAATTTTCCGAGTTGAACGCGATAATATGTGGTCGAGCTGGTGTTCAAGGGCACAATGGCAACCTCTGAAAATTGTCTTGCGACAAGATCGCGCAGCTGGCGAGCATTCTCGAGGACCGAAAACGACCCCAGCTGAAGGGTGTAATCGAGCGAATCTTTAATCAACGATACTTTGTCAGCGCCGCTACCGACGACTTCAATCCGCACCGGGATGGTTCCGGGACCAACCATGCCGAGGCTTTCCGCTGCGGCGTAAGATAGGTCTATAATCCTTCCCTTCGCGAACGGCCCGCGATCGTTGATCAAAACTTCTACGGATCTTCCATTCTCCAAATTGGTTACCAGGACTCGAGTGCCGAGAGGCAATGTCTGGTGCGCCGCCGTGAGGTCATGTTGATTATAGATGACGCCGCTGGCAGTGGCCTTGCCGTGAAAACCGGGCCCATACCAGGAGGCGATGCCGGTTTGACTGGCGCGCGGCGGTGTGATGGGAGGAGGAATTCTCGATGGCGGTACGGAACATGCCGTTATCGAGATGACTGTTACTAAGAGTAAACCGAGGCTTAAATCGGAAATCGGCTTCACATTGCCCACTGCGGAAGAGGGTCCGGAGATATCGCTACTAGACCACTGGTACCAAGCGCATTGAAGGCGAGTCACGGCGGCGGATTCCGAACTATTTAGCCTAGCAGTGCTTCCATCCTGTAGGCTCCCTGTTTCCGATCCGGAGCAGGAATTCTTTCTTTCGCGCTTATTAAACTACCAAACACGGCATCCGCCAACGGCAAAACAACATTGAGATTGTTCAGGTGCCGTTTGTGATGCATGTGATGATGCGCGTCAAGCCAGCGAAACCACTTGGTTTGTTCGATGCGGCGCCCGGTAGGAATGTGCATGCAGTAGTGCAAGTACTCGTAGAGCCCATAATAAACCGCCATCGCCGCGCAGGCGCCGAGAAGTATGGGCGCGCCTAAAAGATCCTGGATCAGGAGTATCGCCGGGACGTGGAGGGCGATAATGAACGGCGCGTTCCACCAAGCAAAGCGAACCTTTCTCCGATATTTCTTATCCGAGAGAAAGTAATCGGCTCCCGTGCGGAAAAGACCGTGGTGAACCAGCGCGTGCGCGCGAAAGGGATACTTCCAGCGCGGTTGATGCATGAGGTATTTATGTAACGTCCATTCGAAAAAGCTTCCGTACACGAAAAAGGCGGCAAACGCGGCGACTTCGTTAGTGTAGAATGACATTTTTTTGTTCGGCTCCCTGTATCACAACCGAGTCAACGGGTTCTCGAGCGATTCGTTTATTGGAAGGCTTGTGACGCCAGTTGGCAAGGCGGAATGAAGATGTCTAATTGATGAGTTCCTGTTGAGCTCATGAAAACGTCCTTCTCACACTACGTGGTTTTGTCGGAATGGTCAATTGCAATGCTTTAAAAGGCGTATTATCAACAACTACCGCCGTTTACCCAGACCGGAGAGTGTGCTACTTTACCGGCAACTTACAAGGGAGTGTACTAGTTTATGTCAGGCCATTCCAAATGGAGCACGATCAAGCATAAAAAAGCCGCAAAGGACGCGAAGAAGGGTAAGCTATTCACCAAGTTGATCAAGGAAATTACGGTTGCGGCCCGTATGGGCGGCGGCGATATCAACGCGAATCCTCGCCTGCGGACTGCGGTATTCACCGCCCGCTCCGCAAGTATGCCCACCGAGAACATCGATCGAGCGGTCAAAAAGGGAACCGGCGAGCTTGAAGGTGTCACTTACGACGAGATTCAATACGAAGGATATGGCCCCGGTGGCGCAGCCATATTAGCCCATGTGCTAACCGATAACAAAAATCGCACGGTTTCGGAGATTCGTCGCCTGTTTACCAAACACGGCGGCAATATGGGGGAGGCCGGCTGCGTCGCCTGGATGTTCGACAAAAAAGGGCTGATCGCGATCGAGAAAACGCAGATTGAAGAGGATCGCTTGATGTCAATCGTTCTTGATGCAGGCGCGGAGGACGTCAGGGACGAAGATGAGATCTATGAAGTGATCACAACGGTCGAAGAGTTCGACAAAGTCAAAGAACGACTCGAAGTCGAAAAAGTATCCGTCGCGAGCGCCCAGATCACGATGGTGCCGAAGAACACTGTCGATGTCGATGAGAAGAATGTCGAACAGATTTTAAAACTTACCGAGGAGCTTGAAGATCACGACGATGTCCAGAGCGTTTCGGCTAATTTTAATATTCCGAGCGAGTTAATGGAGAAGGCTAGTTGAGGTGGCCAGCGCCTGTAAGAAGCAGAGATGATGCGGCTCCGCTTGCGCGCAGGGTTCTGGGGATTGATCCGGGTTCGGTCATAACCGGTTGGGGAGTTGTTGAAGCGGCAGGCAACTCATTGATCCATCTGGCGCATGGCACGATCGCTACAGGAGGCGCTCAGGGGCAAGCGGCTCGGCTCGAACGGATTTACCGCGGCCTTGAGGAAGTAATTGGCTCCAATAATCCGGATGGTGTCTGCGTCGAGCGGGTTTTTTTTGCACGAAACGCCCAGAGCGCCCTCAAACTGGGCCAGGCACGTGGCGTCGCCATTTTGGCTGCGGCGCGAAACAGCTTGGCGGTTCATGAGTATGCCGCGGTCGAGATCAAAGCCGCGGTAGTAGGCTACGGCCATGCAACCAAACAGCAAGTGCAAATGATGATTGCGTCTTTGTTGCGGCTTAACGGCAAGTTGCCCGCCGACGCCGCGGACGCGCTAGCGGCGGCTATTTGCCATCTCCACATGCAGACATTGCGGGCGCATTTGGTCGAAGCTCTGCCCAAAGATATTGCGCCGTTGCCGCGCAAATCGATCCTTCCTTAGAGGCCCGACGGCGCTACAGCTAAAGCGAAAGATTAAGCAGTCGTGATCGCGCAAATTAGCGGCACTCTGGCGCAGAAATTGGCAGGAGAAATCGTTGTCGACGTCGGTGGAGTCGGCTACCAGGTCTTCATCCCGCTAAACGTGTTTTATCATCTACCGGAGATCGGTGCGCCGGTCCGGCTCCATATTCACACTCACTTGCGCGAGGATGCCTTGCAGCTTTTCGGGTTCCAGGAGCCAGCGGAAAAGCAAGTTTTCTTGCAGCTCAACGGCGTTGCCGGGATCGGACCCAAACTCGCGCTGAATATATTGTCGGGAATCCCGGCCGAAGAGCTCACCCGCGCGATTAAAGAAGGCGATCAGTTGCGCTTGGTATCCATTCCCGGAGTCGGCAAGAAACTTGCGGAGCGCATGATCGTGGAGCTTCGCGATCGGTTTGCTTTTCTCGAATCTCAACCCGCCGAAATTCCGGAGCAAGGACGCGACCCGCGGCTGATCCAGGACGCTGTTTCGGCTCTCGTCAATCTGGGGTATCGTAAAGGCGAAGTTGAAAAGAACGTCCGTGACTGCGTTCAAGCAGGCAATCACAGCCTCGAGCAGGTAATCAAAGAAGTACTTCGGCGCATGAGCCGGTGATATCGATTATGAGCTACCCACCGATTGTTAATCCGGGGAATACGGAGTCACGGGAGATCTCGCCGGCGCGAAGCGACGAGGATCTGAACTATGAAGTAAATCTGCGGCCTCGGGGATTCGAGGAATACGTGGGTCAAGATCGTGTCAAAGAAAACCTCAAGGTAGCCATCGACGCAGCCCGGGGTCGGCGGGAGGTTTTAGACCACCTTTTGTTTCATGGCCCGCCCGGATTGGGAAAAACATCACTGGCCTATATCATCGCTCGCGAGATGGGGGTGAATATCAAAGGGACCTCAGGGCCGGTTATCGAGCGTGCCGGTGATCTGGCGGCAATTCTCACCAATTTGGAGGAAGGCGATATTTTGTTTATCGATGAAATTCATCGCCTCAACCATATTGTTGAGGAAGTCCTATATCCTGCCATGGAAGATTTCCAGATCGATATTATGATTGGTCAAGGGCCGGCGGCTCGATCCATCAAGCTGGAGTTGAAGCCATTTACATTGATCGGCGCAACGACAAGATCAGGTCTGCTCACCTCGCCACTGCGGGATCGTTTCGGCTTGAGCTTCCGCTTGGATTTTTATTCACCAGAAACCCTGACTGATCTTCTCCAGCGCTCGGCTGTAATTCTTGGTGTGGGCGGCGAGCAGGAAGGCATCGCCGAGATCGCGCGGCGGTCGCGCGGCACGCCACGGATTGCCAACCGCCTGCTGCGCCGTGTGCGCGACTATGCGCAAGTCAAAGCAGCGGGACGGATCACTCTCGCGGTCACGGTCGAGGCCTTACAAATGTTGGAGGTGGACTCTATCGGTCTCGATAAAATGGATACCATGTTGGTATTGACCTTGATCGAGAAATTTTCCGGAGGACCGGTCGGAGTCGAGACTTTGGCAGCGGCGATTGGCGAAGAAAAAGATACCATTGAAGATGTCTATGAGCCATTTTTGATTCAGGCAGGTTTTATCCAGCGAACGCCCCGAGGACGGATGGCGACGCCTCTGGCTTACGATCACTTCGGACGAAAATCCAAGGGACAAAAGGGCACTGCCCCAAAGAACCAACCCACTTTGTTTTGATCTAACAACGCCCTGAGACTCCGCTGCCTCAGAGCGGGATCAATCTTATGCCTGAGTTCGGCAGAACTTTGATAATTCTGGGGATCGTAATCATTGCCCTCGGAGTGCTGTTTACTTTTGGCGGGAAAATCCCCTGGCTGGGGCATTTGCCGGGGGATATTCACGTTCAGCGAGGTCGCTTCAGTTTTTACTTTCCAATTAGCACGTGCATTGTCATCAGCGTCCTCATCAGCCTTGTGCTCTATTTGTTTAGAAGGTAAAATTTCCTTTTGAATTTAGCTCCTTAGCAAAATGCCATGTCCAAAATCTGGGATAGACAACCGGTAATCAGCGATACGCCCCGGATCGACGAAGCCAAACGGCGGAAGCGTGAAGGCCTGGCAATTCTCATCACTTCGCTGGTGGTGCTGGCGTTTGCTTTTTTCGAGGTACAACTTCCCGATGTTTCGTCGGAATACTCTCTCAGTAATAACATCGTTTTTTTTCTCTTAATCAACATCAATATCATTCTGCTGATTCTCCTGGTTTTTCTGGTCGTCAGAAACCTAGTGAAGTTGGTGTTCGAACGCAAACGCCGCATCCTCGGTTCGCGGCTACGCGCTCGGCTGGTGATCGCATTCGTTGGGCTGTCGCTCATTCCGACACTGTTGCTCTTCGTCATCGCCGGCGGATTTGTCACTCGCTCTTTTGAAAGATGGTTCGATATACAGGTTGAGACCGCCCTCCAGGGATCGTTGGAAATCGGTCAGACGTATTATCAAAACTCCGCAAATAATGCACTTTTCTATGCGCGGCAGCTAAGTCGGCGCGTCACTGAACAGGGATTGTTCGACAGCCAGCGGCGAAGCGATCTTAAAGAATTCATTCAGAGTAAGCAGCGTGAGTACAATCTTGGCACTGTCGAATTGTTTTCACCCGACCACCTACCGGTCGTCGTGGCTTTCAATGATCAGGTGCCGACCGGTGTTAGTATCAAGGCTGAGCCCGATTTTCTTAACCGGGCGCTGCGCGGTTTGGAAGTTACCAGGACTCAGGCTTTCGGCGACGGCGACATCATCCGCGGCGGTGTGCCGATCTATGACAGCGGTAAGCGGATTCAGGGTGTGGTCGTAGTCGACTATTATGTTCCGAAGAGCATCACCAAGCGGGCGCTTGAGATCTCCCGTTCCTATGAGCAATACAAGCACCTTGGTTTTCTGAAGAACCCGGTGAAAAACAGTTACATTCTGACTCTGCTTTTGGTCACCCTGGTGATTATTTTCGCCGCGACTTGGTTCGGCCTTTATCTTGCCAAGGGAATCACAATCCCGATCCAGCAGGTGGCGGCGGGCACCCATGAAGTGGCTCACGGTAACTGGGATTACCAAATTGAGGCGGCGGGCGACGACGAGTTAGGAACCTTGGTTGAGTCTTTCAACCAGATGACCCGGGACTTAAAGAAGAGCAACTTGGAACTGTTGCGCCGCGGCAAGTTCGTTGAAACACTTCTGGCTAATATCACTGCCGGAGTGATTGCTGTGGATCCGACTGGAAAAATCACTTCTTGGAACAAGGCAGCAGAACAAATGCTAGATGTGGATGCTGCGACTGCGCTCGGAAAGAACTACGGGGAAGCCTTTGAAAGCGAGCCATTAACGGTGATGCGGGCCTTGCTTGACAATCTCAATGATCGCGAAAGCAGCGCAACCGAATTGCAGATACAGCTGCCGGATCATCTCCTTACGGTATTTGCGACCGCGGCTACGCTCAGAGACGATAGCAACGATAGTTTAGGCATCATGATTTTTCTCGAGGACATCACTCAGATCCAAAAAGTACAGCGAATGGAAGCCTGGCGCGAAGTGGCGCGGCGGATTGCCCACGAAATCAAAAATCCACTCACGCCGATACAGCTCTCCGCAGAGAGACTGCGCAAACGCTATGCTAAACTGCTGCAAGGAGACGGCGCAGTGCTGGACAAATGCACGACAACGATTATCCAGCAGGTCGTCGAGCTCAAAAACCTGGTGAATGAGTTTTCTCAATTCGCGAGGTTGCCTACGGCGCAGCCGGTGCCGAACGATCTGAACGGGATCGTTCAGGACGCGCTATTCCTCTTCAAGGAAGGACATAATCATATCGATTTTGACTTTCGCCAGGGGGAGTTGCCAGCGCTGGAACTTGATCGGGAGCAAATTAAGCGGGTCATGATTAATTTGTTGGACAATGCCGTTGCCGCTGTTGGCGAGGGCGGCCATGTTCGGATATCGACGTCCTACGATCACGCTCGGAATACAGTTTACCTCGAAGTTGCTGACGATGGTTGCGGCATGCCGCCGGAAGCTCGAGTTAGAATATTCGAACGTGGATTTTCCACAAAGAAACAGGGTACCGGCTTGGGACTGACTATCGTCAATCAAATCATCGAAGATCATCGCGGTTACATTCGGGTGCGAAACAACGAGCCGCGTGGCACCAGATTCGTCATAGAGTTCCCGGTGCGGCAGCAGGACGCGCTGCACGAGCTCAAAAGGAAAGCTGTGCAGCTATGAAAAACGGAGGGGCGGTGAGCGACTTATCATCTCAGAAAACCATCCTGATTGTCGACGATGAGGACAAGGTTCGCGAATCGGTCAAAGAAGTGCTGACGGACGAAGGATATCGGGTGCTCGACACCGCCGATGCCACGTGTGCCCTCGAGATGATTGAAGCGGAGCAACCTGGGCTTGTGCTGCTGGATATCTGGATGCCGAAAATGGATGGCATCGGCTTGCTCAAGGAAATCAAGAGCAAGAAGCCGGCAACCAACGTAGTCATGATCTCGGGGCACGGCAATATCCACACCGCAGTGACCGCAACAAAATTTGGCGCTTTCGATTTCATCGAAAAGCCGGTGTCGCTCGATGGCCTGCTTCATACCGTACAACGCGCGTTGGGGGAGCTTCCTGTTGCTCAGAGCGCGACCGAAATGGGCCAGAGTCACGGAGCCGAGGATATTGCCGAGTCAGTGAGTGCCGCCCGGCGGAGTAGCGCATGCGCCGAACCGATTCGGCAAAAGACCTTGAGAACGAGCGTGGTGAGTTCAGGCCAGGGACTGCATTCAGGGATTAAAACAGGGTTGATTCTTCATCCGCTACCGCCAAATAGCGGCATCTTATTTGAGGGCATCTCCGGTGACGTCAGCGTACCTGCGCATTTGGATTATGTCGGATCGACGGGCTTCGCCACATCATTGAGCCATCGCGGCTTTACGGTGGCCACCGTAGAACATTTTTTAGCGGTGCTCCATAGTTACGGGATTACGAACTTGCTGGTGAAAGTTCAAGGCGAGGTTCCGATATTGGATGGATCGGCAGCGGAGTTCTGTGAACTCATCGAAGAAGCCGGGCTGCACGAGCAAGAGGAAAGCTGGTCTAGAATTGTCATCGATCGGCCGTATCGTTTCGGTGAGGACGCAGGCGAATGGATCAGTATCGAGCCAGCGGAGAAATTTTCCGTCCATTACGTTCTGAATTATCCCAAACCGGTGGGGATGCAGGAGTATCTCTTTACCCATCAGGGTCCGAATTCGTTCAAAGAAGAAATTGCGCCGGCAAGAACCTTCGGGTTTTTGCGCGATATGGAGAAGATGCAGAAGCTCGGCTTGATCAACGGTGGTAAGCTTAGTAATTGTATTTTAATCGATGATGAGAAAATCGTGAACACGGATTTGCGCTTTCCGGAGGAACTGGCGCGTCATAAAATTCTCGACATTATCGGGGACTTTTATTTGCTTGGCAGACCCATTCGCGGCAAAATCACGGCTCACATGACTGGCCATTCGGATAACATTGGACTACTTAAAGCTGTTCGAGCTGGGATGCAGCTTTAGGGTGGGTTCGTTGATCGGCTATGGACTCCTCTTCGCCCTATTCCAGATTGTTTACGATCAACGAGGCCAGCGCGCTTTTGCCCGTAGTGCGGCCCACCATCGAAAAAATCTTGGAGATCATCCGCCGTTTACGGGCCAAGAGCGAGATAGTGATTCGCGCGGAGCAAATCGATCCGGAAACCCCCAATCTGCTGCGCCGTTTACAGCAGAATGAGGAGATAGCAGCCCTGATCAAGCAGATCAATGATGCTGTTAACGAGATTCAACAACATGGCTGCGTGTGCAAAGGCGTCGAACAAGGATTGCTCGACTTCCCATGTCTCTTGGGTGAGGAAATCGTCTTTCTCTGTTGGCAGTACGGCGAACCCGAAATCACCTACTGGCATAGGATTGAAGACGGTTTTGCTGGCCGGCGCCCATTACTGGACCCAAGCGCGGCCGGCTCGAGCGGCGGCGCTGGGCTTCATTAAAATCCTTTTCGCATGGGGATCTCCTAATCATTTTTCCCTCGTCATCTTGTTTGCTAGTTTTCTGACTCTGTTATGACGGCCGACTCTGACCCGAGCTTGGCCAAGCGTTCCCAGCGCATCAAGAATGAAGCGCAACGGCTTGGCTTTGAACTCGTTGGAATTTCTCCAGCGCGGGTGCCGCCGCACGAGGAGTCATTCGCACGTTGGCTGCGCGAAAAATACCATGGTCATCTCGATTATATGGAGCGCACCGAGCTTTTGCGGCGCGATCCTAGGCTGCTTGTCCCCTGGGCGGTGTCAATTATCTCGGTAGGAATGAACTATCACACGCCCTTTAAACGGCTAACTCCGCCGGCGCCCGGGCGTGGCTGGATCTCGCGCTATGCTTGGGGTGCCGATTATCACGAGATCATCCGCAACAAACTGGAAGCCTTGCTGATGTTTGTTCGTGAGATTGGCGGCGAGACCATGGAAGGCAGGGCTTTCGTCGATTCCGCCCCGATTCTAGAGCGCGACTTTGCCGGTACCGCGGGGATCGGTTGGACTGGCAAAAACACCCAGCTGATTTCCCCCAAAAAAGGATCCTGGTTTTTCCTTGGTGAGCTGTTTACCAGTCTGGCTCTGGCTTATGATCAGCCCATTCGTGACCGTTGCGGTCAATGCGACCTGTGTTTAAAAGCCTGCCCCACTGGTGCCTTCGTCGGACCCTATCTATTGGATGCGCGTCGCTGCATCTCCTATCTTACGATCGAACTCAAAGGTTTTATTCCACGTCATCTAAGACCGCTGATCGGTAATCATATTTTCGGCTGCGATATCTGCCAGGAAGTTTGTCCTTATAATGTCAAGGCAAGTTCCACCGAAGAACCCTCTTACATGCCGCGCCAAGGTCTTTACGCGCCCGATCTGATTGAGCTGCTGTCGATCGATGAAAAGGAATTTCGCCGGCGGTTTCATGGCAGTCCCATTCTACGCGCGAAACGACGCGGCTTATTGCGCAATGTAGCAGTGGCGCTTGGCAACAATGCCGGGCTTCAAGCGGTGCCGGCACTGACCGATGCACTGAATGACCAGGAGCCGCTAGTACGAGGTCATGTTGCATGGGCGCTTGGCCGGATTGGTTCATCCGAAGCGCTCGCGGTGCTGCGGCAGAAGTTGCTTTCAGAAGACCATCCGGAGGTCAAAAGCGAGATCGAGGAGGCTCTTTGTGAAGCCGGCAACCCTGTGGCTGATCAGTTGTAACGGCGTGGTTGTAAGCAGGCATTAATCGTTTTCTGCGGCTGGGTAAAGCATCACCTCGAGCGTCTTCATCAATTCCTTCTGAATTCTCATGATTCTGCCTTGACCATCGACACACGCGTGTCTAGTTGAGCCGGAGGCCAGCAGCTTAGCTTCACCTTCGCGCATAATCCGATATGCAAACGTTAATGACGCGCGAGAGACCGAAGTAATCCGAGTTTCGATGACAATCAGATCATCGTAATGCGCCGATCTGAAATACCGACAGGACAGCTCCGCAACTGGAAAATGCATGCCGCATCGCTCGATTGTTTGGTACGGAATTCCGCATGCGCGAAGCCATTCACCGCGGCCTCTTTCGAACCAGCGTAGATAGTTGGCGTAGTAAACAACGCCCATCTGATCGGTATCGCCGTAGATAACCCGATAGGTTGTTACATTCGAATGGCTCGGCTTGGTCGAACTCATACGGTCTTCCTTGTATGTTATGTTAAGGCTTTTCTCAAAGCCATCGCTCTCGATGCGCCTTGACAATTTGAAATGAAGTATGCTTTAAGTTCTACAAATTTCTGGCGACCATTTTCGTGATCGTCGGGTACGCGATTTCGGAGGAATGAAATGAACCGAACAACTGGATTCTGGACCTTGGCAACCGGTTCGCTGTTGCTCGCCGGGGGATTAGTCGCATGTTCGTCTGTTCAGGAACAAACGGCCGCTCCGGAACAAAAGCCAGCGCCGGCGCAGGCCAAATCCGACGCGGCATCAAAGCAGCCCCCGGAAACGAAAGCTACAAAGAGCGAAACGACACAAACCAAGTCGAAAGCCGTCGAAGTTGAAGGTGTCATCAGCAGTGTCGGGCAGCGCACGATAACCTTTCAAGTGGAGCGCAAAGGAAAGGTCCGCGAGGAGGTGGTTGGAGTGGATGACAAAACAAATATCGAAAAAGCCGGTAACAAAGTCAAATTAAAAGATTTGCAGCAGACTGATAAAGCGTTGATCAACTATGAACCCGATGCCTACACTCCGGCAACGGCAATCAAGGTGACGGGACAAGGTAAATTACAGAAGGTCGGCGGTGACGACTAAGTGCGATAGCGGCTGCGCCGGTCCGCGCCGATCAAGTTTAGTTCGATGCTGGTTTCGTTTCTTAGGACCCGCAGGGAAATTCGTTCTCCCGGGCGCTTCTTCCAAAGCTCCTGATACAGCTGCCGCCGGGAGCGGATCTGCGTACTCTCTACATCGAGAATGATATCTCCCTCTTTCAGTCCATGACGGTCTGCCGGGCTTCCTTCCGTTACGCCACCGACAACCACGTGTCCGGCGAGCAAGTGCGGATAAAAGCCGAGCCAAGGTTTTTGACTGACCAGCGACCGCTGTTTGAACGCCTGCTCCTGATCGATGTAGTAGCTGATCGGAATGGCCAATGAGAATTTTCCAACATCCGCAAGGTTCAGGGAAACGACGCCCAACATCTCTGCTTTAAAATTGGCCAAGGTGCCGCCGCCGAATCCTGGGTTGACGGCTGTCACTCTCACCGTTTGATCGAGCATGTATTCCCAATGTCCATCGTAGGGTTCCAGTGAAGTGACATAACCTCCACTGACTTTTCGTTCGTTGTTACCGCTACTGGCAACGATCAGAGCAGCCTGGCCGAGTTCGGCCGGTTCTGTTGGCGGTTTGAGGAAGGGCAGTCCGCGAGCCGGGATCTTTAAAAGCGCGAGCCCGCTATCGAGATCCTGGGTGATGATTTCACCTGGATACTGGTCCCCTTCGGCTACAGTGACGGTAATGGAGGAAGCTCCGGTCACGACGTAATTGACCGTTAATATGTAGCCTTCTGGATCGACGATTGTTCCGGATCCGGTGCGCTCCGAGCCGAGGTTTTTGGTCGACGGATGATCTTCCGGGATTGACACGTGGATGTCGACCGTTGCCGGAATGATTGCATGGATCAAGCCGAGATGGCCGTTCAAAGTCCTGCTCCTTACGCGAGTTTACCCGCCGCTATTGCGCGAGCATGTCGCCCGATTTTAAGTGCGCGGCTTCACGCCATTCCAACGCTCTCTCGTGAATTCTATTGATGATTGCGAGCTTGTCAACGGTCGCTTGGTGGCTTGCGTATTTCTTCCGTGACATATGTTGATCGAGTAGGATTTTTTTAATCGCGCGATTGTCGCCGCTTGAGAAGCGGGGCCAAGGATCCAAACTACTCGAGCCCCGACGCTGGCTATGGATGCCGCACTTGAACCGCAGCCTCAATAGTGATGGGGCATCAATTCATGCGACGATGGCAAATAGCAGGAAGGGCTTTTCGGAGCGCAGTGTTGTCCGCAACTAAAGAGGGCCAGCGCCGGAAGTTGCGGATAAACCACATACTTTTGCATGTTAGTCATGGCCGCCAACTTGACAACAGAGCAGAATCCATTATATTCAAAATCGTCCGGCCAACCTGATTCTCTCGCTATGAAAATTCCTGTCGACCAGATAACTCAGTCTCCCAAAGAAATCTCGTTTGCGGAGAAGATTGAGTCTCTCAATTCGTTTTTCGCCAATGAAAAGCATCGGGATTTTCACTTCCCATCGGTGCTGAAGGGAAGTTTGGTTTACTACAGATCGGGCCAAGAGCTTTTTTTTAAGGGGTCTTTCGGCGGAAGTTTTGAAGGCTGCTGCAGCCGTTGTTTAGCTCATTATTCGTTTGACGTTGAAAAGTCGTTTGACATAGTGTTAGTTCCGGACCCGGCGCGGCCCGAGCGCAAAGTTGAGGAGTTGAGGCGAGAGGAGCTAGGTTTGAGTTATTATTCAAGCGACATGATCGAGCTAGCGCCGTTAGTCGAAGAGCAAGTTCTACTGGCCTTGCCGACCCGGCCGCTGTGTCGTGAAGATTGCCGAGGATTGTGTGGTGGTTGTGGAGTGAATCTGAACATCGAAGACTGCGCCTGCGATCCCGCTGCGCCCTCCGAATCGCATTTTGCGATTTTTCGGACGCTTAAAATTAATCGTTAGTAACTGCCAATTCTCTGAAGATGGGTTCTGCCGTTTGCCGGCGGGAAGGATAGGATCAAAATGCCTGTACCAAAGAGACGAACTTCGAAACGAGTAAAAAACCAGCGCCGGTCGCATGACGGACTGACACAGCCGCAATGGAGCACGTGTTCGCAGTGCGGGGAAACTGTTCTGCCCCATCGCGCTTGCCGCGCCTGCGGCTTCTATCGCGGTCGGGCCGTTCTCAAAGTTGACGAGAGTTAGCACTTCATTCCTCTATGCCGAAAATCGCAGTCGACGCAATGGGGGGAGATCATGCCCCAGGGGTTGTTGTGGAAGGCGCGCTGCTTGCGGCCCAAGACGTCAATGCGGAATTGATTCTTGTCGGGGACAAGCTAGCTGTTGAAAAAGAATGTTTGCGCCTTGCTGGCAAGCTCCCCGCGTTGCCGATCGTTAACGCTTCACAAACAGTACCCATGGACGAATCCCCCAGCGTGGCGCTGAGGAAGAGAGATTCGTCTATGAAGGTTGCGTTCGAGATGATCAAGCGGGGCGAGGCGCAGGCCGTGGTCAGCGCCGGAAACTCCGGAGCCATGATGGCCATCGGAATGCTGGTCATTGGCACGTTACCGCAAGTTACTAGACCGGCAATTTTGGCGATTGTGCCGGGGCCATCGAAGGGAACAGTCATCATCGATGCCGGGGCTAATGTCGACTGCAAACCGCGCCAATTACTGCAGTTTGGGATTATTGGCTCGGTATACGCAGAGCACGGGTTAGGCATCGTCAGTCCCAGGGTCGGTGTGCTGAGCAATGGGGAAGAAGACAGCAAAGGGAACGAGTTGACCCGGGCGGCCAGCGAGCTCCTCGACAGCGCTCCGGTCAATTATATCGGATACGTCGAAGGTCGTGACTTCTTCAACGGCAAAGTCGATGTGATTGTATGTGACGGCTTTACGGGGAACGTCGCAT
>DASUVS010000287.1:0-9477 GCA_036378835.1 Binatia bacterium
ACTTGCGTCTGAGCATGCGCAGGCGGCAGCGCGATGAAGATTCCCCAACAAAATAGCGCAATCATTGTTCTCGGGAAGGTGCGAGAAGTCATGTTCCGCTCCAGTCTAGACAAGCATTTGCCGGCATAGTGCGAAGATATATCGACAGCTCTCTCGATCTGTCAAGATGATTCAGCTCCGACAGAGTCGTTATGGCTTTTTACTTGTCGCAATTCTTGTAAATCCCCGGTGAGGTTGTTAACGAAGATTTTTTAGCGGACATGGCATGATTCGCCGGAATGCTTTAGGAGGTTATGATGCGTTTGGGAAATTGCACTTCCACAAATAGGATCAGCAATCGGACCGGAAGCGTTGGTCATGGTTGCCAAACGGGCCGAAGATTTGGGTTTGAACAGCGTTTGGGTCCTCGACCGCATGCTGTGGCCGCTCAATCCGCGCGCCCCTTATCCCATCGGTGACGGTTCTTTACCGGTCAGATATAAAAGCGTGCTGGATCCTTTGGAGACGCTAACGTTCACCGCCGCGCACACGAGCCGCATCCTTCCCTGGTACAATCCGGTCCTGCTGGCACGCCGATTGACAACTCTCGATATTCTCTCGGCCGGACGGCTACGGATCGGATTCGGCATCGGATGGTCGCCGGATGAATACGGCGCCGCCGGTGTGGCGTGGCAAGAGCGCGGCAAACGCGCGGATGAGTCGATTACGGCCCTCAAGAGAATTTGGACCACGGACCCCGTAGAGTTTCAAGGCAGGTATTCCGAGATCTTCCATCGGTCCGACGCCTGTGCAGAAACCTCACCCACCGATTTATATGGCGGCGTTTACTCCTCCTGCCCTTAAAGCGGGTTGCGACCGAGGCCAACGGCTGGTTCCCAGTCGGCATTCCGCTGAGCGGCATTGGCGCGATGTTCGATGACATCAAAAACACCGCAAGAATGCCGGGCGCGATCCCTCCGGCCTCGAGCTTATCATTGCCGCAGACGTGGAGGTTCACAAAGCGCCGATGGAGAAAGACCGGATCGATTTTACGGGACCCTCGAGCAGATTGCCGAGGACTTCACCGCAGCGCGGAAACTCGGCGCGGCGGAGATCGTCATCTATCCACAGTTTTCCTCTGGAGATCGAGACGGCAAAAGATATCGTCGCTCGCACGGAAAAGCTCAGGCGCGTAACAAAGCAAAGCTGATGGCGAAGATTGTCTGAACTAAACCCTCGCTCTGTTACAGGATCGCCTTGCGAGACGCACGATGGTCGGACGCCGTTGCGGTTGGCAGCTTAGCTTTTGTCGAGAAGGTCAGAAGCGAGCTTAAAATCAAAGCCCTGCGTCGTGAACTCAAGCACTCATATGGATATACATGCTGAGAGAAGCCGTGAAGCCATAGAGCAATTCTACTTCCAAATGCGGCCTAAGCGTCACACGCTGCGGTGAAAGAGAATTGCCAACGTTGCGCTGAGTTGTATGGTCCCAACCACGGACACCAGCCAGTCCCGACACCGACGCCGGCCGCGGAAGAGGAAGAAAGGCCTAAACGCCCACTGCGCGAGCCACGTGCTGAAACTAGGAGCTAAGATATCAGGTTGCTTTCCGGTGACCCTTAACGCTCTACTCGTTGCTTCTCATCGCTCCAATGACCTGGCTTTAAGATCTCCACGCCGTGACCGGCATCCACCCACTGTGGGTCCACGTATGTGCCGCTATGGGCGAGTTCTCTCGATGGAGACGAGGCGGGCGCTGAGGGTGGTACCTGGATGATGATGACATCGCCCGTGTCGATGACGTGGCCTCCGATAAACCCAACATCGCCACCGAACCGCGACCGAAAATCGGAGCGGTCGAAACGATCTCTGAAACGATGCGGCCTTTGAGCTGGCCCAAGCTCAACGCCGAAACCTGAGCGAAAATTGCCTGTCAAACCATGTTGGCTGCGCACCGCGGGAGCGCTGAATTTTCCGGACCCACGGAAAGAGCGAGACGCGCTAAAAGCCACCTCATGAAAGAGGAGGCTCATCTCAATAGCAAGCACAAAACCGTAGATCATGCTTTTCTTATGCGCCGCCTGCCCCATACCTTTTCTCTAATCCAAATTAATAGACAAGAAAAGGACGCCTAGGCCCTTGCCAATAGAGCGCATGATGTCGAGCACATCGTCTCGCGTAACCCTCAGGCTGCCCGTCAAAGACACGCGCGATGAGCTCGTGACTACGTGCATCATGGTCGAATATCCAAGCAACCAAGCCGACAGGGTAATCGAGCAGTTATTTTGGTGGTCTTTGCCAGTTCTTCAATCTGCCGTGCGCCACGAGAACGGGCCCCCAGTACCTTGTCCATCTTGATCCTTTTTGATTGCACTCCCGATCATGCTCTCTCCTGAATGGTCGAAAGAGTGAGTCGCATTTGTCAGGGAATCGGAGATATCAATTTTTCGGTCAATCGCATGGAAGTATATCTCGGCGCAGGCGCGGGCGTTGAAAACTATTCACGGCCTGCTGGAGATCGATGCGATCCCAGTTCTTCCTGCTGCCGGATATTACAGCTATTTAACTTTGAACTGGAGCTTTTAAGAACGGAGAGCGATGAAATGCAAGCTTCAGTGTCTATAGCGACGAGGGATCTTTGATGTAACTACTTCATCAGCCCCGCAGCGCGCAGGTACTGGAGGTCGACGAACCGTTCAGCGGCAGGTAGCGGTGCATGCAATTGGCCGGCTTCCGCCATAACTCGAATCACCTGATCGAAGCCTTTCATGTCGATTTCCGCCTGTTGGGGAATGACGCCGCGGTCCGGATCAAAATAAAGGGACAATGTCTGGCGCGCGATCGCTTCGCTCGATCCCGTCGTATCGATGACCATCTTGACTACTTCATCGCGGTTGCCCGGGTCCCGCATGAAGCGAAACGCCGCGGCGAGGCCGCGGACGTAGCGAAGCAGCGCGTCCTTGTTCTTCTCCGCCCAGGACTTTCTTACCGCGCTGACGATAAACTGAAAATTAGGCATGGCATCGGTAGTAACACCCAAACGCCGGTAGCCCTTTCCCATCAGCAGCAGGTCCTCGGGCTGGCCCAGCGGTACGGCATCGCATTCGCCTTTGTGCAGGCATTCCGACCGCGCCGGCGTGCCGACCAGCTCTCTAAGTTTGAAGTCAGACTCTGTAATACCGTTCATGGCCATGAGCTTCCGCGTGGAAATAGAAATCGTATCGACGGCGAGCGAAAGACCCACGGTTTTCCCCTTCAACTCTGCGAAAGATTTAATCTCCGGCTTGACGATCAGACTGTAGATCGGTGTCGCCGTCTCGCCGGCGATGGCGACACCATCCGAACCTTTGAGCACGGACTGAATCAGGTAGGGTGTAGCGGTGCGGGTGATGTCCACTTTACCGTCGTTGAGAGCGACCATCATGTTGTCGGCGCCGCCTTCGATCGGCATGAGATTGAGCTGGATGCCTTCGCGCTCGAATAAACCTTTGCGTTGGCCGATTACGAACTGAATAGCGGATACAGTCTTGATGGACGAGGGAATTTGGCCATAGCGAAGCGTGACGCTTTGTGCAGGAGAAGACGATGCTGGGAAAACGGCCCAGACGCAAATGCCGAGTACCGAAAGCATCTTGCTAGTCATCTTAGATCCTCCTTACAAGAGATGTGGTGTGGACAAAAATATCACAAGCGCCACGAAAGCACAGAAAAATTGCTGAACCAAATATTCATTATGCACGAGTCAGAGAACGGATTAGACGTACATGCTGCGAGTAGCTGGTGAAGCTTGTAGGGGCAATTCTAACTGCAAATAGGCTCTACATATTCGAAAAAAACGCTTCTGTGCAAGAGAATTGCTAAAGTTGCGGCAGTTCCATTTGGCTGTGACTAGACTCCCTAAGCGCTTTCTCGATTGATTCATCCTCATTGCTTATCAGAAGTTGTCCGGGGAATAGTCTTCCCCTCGTGCACACGTATCGCACCACAAGTGACGTCACTCGGCTGTCCTTCCCTGACCACTGAATACGGACGACTAGATCCGGAACGTACGGTGCGTGCTTTCCGGGAACAACGCATCGATCGAGAGACGCTCGGGTGTGAGCCCTTGCTCGTGCATGTAGCGGGCGAAGGTCTCCAGGGTGTGGCGGTTGGACTCCAGGCCATAGGGCCAGAAGTCGTCGCCCATCAGATCCAGCGTCTCGTAGGCGTGGTCGACCAGAAACGGCAGCGAGACCGGCAAGGCGCTGGTCTGGGTGAGGTCTTGCAAGGCGAGCGCCTTGGCTTCTTCGAAAGCCTTGGCCAAGGTGACGGCCACCCACGGGTTCTCATCGAGCACTTCGCGCTTGATCACGGCGGTGTGCATGATCGGGAAGAGGCGGGTGCGGCGAAAATAGTCACGCTCCACCTGCCAGGGATTGTCGAACAGGCGCCGCACCGGGCCGCCGCCGCGGCGGAAGGTTGACGGCGTGCGCGCGGTGACCAGCGCGTCAAGCTCGCCCGCGGCCAGCATCTGCGCCAGGGAGCGGTCGTTGGGCGCAAAGCCGAGCTTCACGCCGGGCGGCTCGGCCGGCTCGAACGGCAGCCGGCCGGGATCTTCAAGGCCACCCTGGACCCACTCGACGTCTTCAGGCCGTATGCCGTAGTCGTCCGCCAGAAAGCCGCGCACCCACACCGCGGCTGTCATCTGGTATTCGGGCACGCCGACACGCTTACCGCGCAGATCCTGCGGACCCTCAATGCCCGCACCGGCATTAACGAACAGCCCCGAATGGCGGAAGAAGCGCGACAGGAAAACCGGGATGGCGACCAGGTCATCCGCGCCTCGGCCGCGGCGGACGAAGTAGCCGCCCAGCGAGAACTCCGACGCATCGAATTCACGGTACTGGGCCATGCGCCAGAAAATTTCTTCTACCCGCAACGTCAGGTAGGTCAGCGCGATGCCTTCGGGGCGCACCCGCCCGTCGCGCAGCGCCTCGGTACGGTCGTAGTGTCCGGCAGCCAGGGTCAGTTTCATCATCACGTCGTATAATGTAGAGAGAATTTAAACCGCTTTTTTCTGACTCGAGATATATCGTCGGCGCGCTGAACGTGTCAAACGGTGAACCATAATTGGCAGGCGTTCTACCACATCAGATACGGGTTTGCGTACATCCTTCCTCAGACGGAACTTACCGGCTGCCTACGCTCGCGCCGCGATCCTTACCGCCTTGTTAAGCTGAACTCCAAATCCCTCTGCGATCGGCTGATAACGGTGAGCCCCAGTGTCGTACGATGACCTGATTGCATCGTCTCGATGGCGAAAATATCCTTCCGTTAATTGCTGGGGGCATGGAACGTGATTAAAAAGACTCCAGGAAGATATTCTCAGTGGTTGCGCCATGGCCGCATTTAATGAAAGGTAGGCGGGACTACCGAAAAATAAAAGAGTTTACCCCGATTCTTCGAATAGAAGGCGGACAGTACAGCCGTGCTCGGAGTGGTTCGCGTTTAACCAAAAAGACGCTTGCGAGATGCGCAAAATTCGCGAGTCACCCTACGGCTGCTGAGTCAGGTCGAGAAGCGAGGTGATCTTCGTAGTCTCTTTTCCGAACTTGATCGGAAGATCGACGAGCCCTTTGACCTCGAACGGAGGCGCGGCAAGATCAATCCCCCGGTATGCTCCGATGGGATGTCCTGGTTGTCGCTGCTGCGGTCATTCGTCAGGATGACCCATTTGTACTTGCCCTTCCGCAGATTATTCTTAATGAACTTGTGAATTAGATCGTTGGAGAGATGCTGCAGGACGTCCTTGGATATGAGCAGGTCCGCGGCGGGGAGTTCCTCCGTGATGTCGCCGACCTGAAACTTGACCTTGCCTGTCTCATACTTCTTGCGAACGGGCACGATAACATCGGAGGCGATGTCGATCCCGAGGTAGCTCGCATCACCCCAATCGATTGCGCTCGAGTAGCTCCAGTCCCCGCAGCCAGCGTCGATGACCGAGTTTACTTCGTGCTTCTTAATGAAGTCTTCGATGTATGCGCGATACTCCCGGGTGATCTCCAAAGTCGATCCCGAACCGCTCGTTCCCTTGCCGGCGGCGTCCGTGGCCCATCGACCCGTAGCATAGATGCGATTGAAAGTGTCAGTCAACGACGGCTGTCGGTTAATGGCATTGATTGCGAAGTAGGAAACCGCCAGCAGAGCAGCCAGGGCGATGGCAATGGGAACGGGCTTCTTCATCAAGTCTCCTTGGTTCCTGCCGCCGCTAATAGCTCGTCGCACTTCCGGCAAACGGCAAGCAGAGCATTGTTCATTGAACAGGCAAAATCACGAATGATCTTATTGGCCGTGACATCAATGATCGTAAAGTTTCCGACGAAGTCTCAGACAGCCATTGGCCAGGAGCCGTTGTGATGACCGCGAAAGACCGTCCGGCTCCCTCCTGGTCAACGCATTAATAACGAGTTTAGTTAATGCCGCTTTGAATGTCTCTTTATAGCTTTGTAGCGGATCAACTGACGCTCATTAGTGCATGCGCGGACACATCGAAACAATCAAGCTTACGCCGCTACCTCCCAGCGCGGTGCTCCACTTGCTCCACAACGTAATCTGCCGATGCCCTTTTGACCATCGAAGCGGCAAAGCGATGGGTGGACGCGCTGGCGTTTCAAACAAAACTCGTTCCGACATTGTCATTTCGTCACGTTCTCTGATATTGGGGCACCGGCTGATGGAACAGCGACCCCTCAGGAAGAAAAACTGAGGGGTTCGTGCCGGCCTAGCGTCGTACAGAAGCGATGCAAAAATTGTCGAGTGGGGCGATGAAGCCGCGTTTACCGATTGCGAATAGAGCCGCGCTGATTGACCGTGCTGGCAATGGCTACCCTAATCGCTTCACTTCCCCATCACACCGCGATACGCCGCTTCGATATTGTTCCCCAGGCGCGCCTGGCCTTCCCAGTCCTCGGTACCGGGCATCTTCAACTCTTTTTTTATTTCATCGAGGGATTTGCCTTGTTGGACCATCTGCCGTACGCCGTCCATCAGTCTGTTGTAGTAGCTTTCCATGTCGTCGAGAATCTTCGTCGTTCCCGGATCGCCATGGCCCGGAATCACGACCTCAGGATTGAGGGCTTTCATCATCTTGATCGCGCTCAGCGTGTCCGGGATGCTGACAGACGGTCGATGATTGCCGAAGCGCTTCACTCCAACGGAAGCCGCTGTAAACAGCACGCGTTCCTGAGGCAGCCAAATCGCCGTGTCGGCTTCGCTATGGATATTCTTCAGATAATAGAGGTCCAGCGCGCGCTCGCCTACCTTCAGAGATAATTTATCGCGATATTCGATATGCGGCGTAACCAGGCGAAAGCCGTTGAAGGCCGCCCGCATCTCGGTCGAGGTCGACATCAATTTCTCGATACGCGCCGGGCTAAACGACTCGGAGGCTCTCATCGAATCAGCTGAGCCGGCATGACCGATCACTACGGCCGGGGGTGAGAAGACAAAGTCGCCCATGGCGTGATCAGGGTGGGGCTCTGTATGAACGATGTAGCGCACCGGTTGGGGTGTCAATTTCTTGACCGCCGCCATGACGACGTGCGAATCTTTCGGACTCTGCCCCGTATCGATCAACACCACCCCCTCTTGGCTCAGAATGATCGTGGAATTCGCTTCGTTGAGCACCGCGGCATAAACGTAGATACCTTCCCTGACCTTTTTAAACTGTGCGCCGAGATCCTGCGCGATAGCACGGCTCATAACAAAGAAACAAAGAAACAGCATCAAACAGCCAAGAATCTTGCTTTTCATCCGATTCTCCTTGGTGTTCCGGGTTTAACCACCCTTCACCACTTTGTAGGCGGCTTCCACATTGGTCGGAAACCGCTCCTTGGTCGCCCAATGATCATACTCCGGCATCTTTAGCTCTCGCTTAATCTCGTCGAGCGATTTTCCCTCGGCAACCATTTTGCCGACGCGCTCCTCCAGCAGCGCGTAATATTTTTCTGTATCCTCGAAGATTTTCACCGTTCCGGGAGTTCCATGTCCGGGCACGACGATTTCAGGATTCAATGCCTTCATCATTTTCGATGCGGCCAGAATATCCGGAATCGTCACGAACGGACGAAGAATGTTGAATTGATCGACGACGATGCCCGATGCCGAAAAAAGCACCCGCTCTCCGGGTAGCCAGACGGCCGTGTCGGCCTCACTGTGAACGCCCTTCAAGTACAGCAGCTCGAAGCTCCGTTCGCCGAGATTCAAAGTCATTTTCCCCCGGTACTCCACTTGGGGAGGCACAAATCGATAACCGTCCAAGGCCTTGCGCATCTCAGGCGAGACTCCGGCAAGCTTTTCGATACGCCCCGGCGTTTCTTTTTCGCGATTGATCATGGATTGGGTCGCGCCTTCGTGCGCGATCACGGTCGCAGGCGGAGAAAATACGAAGTGACCGGTAGTATGGTCGGGATGAGGTTCTGTGTCGATTAAAAACCGAATCGGCAGCGGGCTGATCTTCTTCACCGCATCGAGGATGCTTCTCGAATCGGTGGGATTGTGACCGCTGTCAATCAGCACAACGCCTTCTTGAGTGACCACAATACCGCAATTGGAATTGAAGTTGCTCCCCACATAGACGTAGATGCCATCCTTAATTTTTTTCAAATTGGGCGGCAGTTCCTGACTGTAGGCGAGACCGGCGCACGCGACAGAGAGGACCGCGAGGACGATGAACGTAAGCTTCGGCTTCATACCATTCCTCCTTTTGGCGAGACCGGTTAACAGCCGACGCTAATAAGAAACCAAACGCGATGTCAATCCGCTATTTAGCGTATATTGCGTGTCCGCGACGAGAGCGGGCGGTTGAAAAAAACCCGGCCTTCAACATTGTGACTACGGCGGGAGAACCCCGGACGAGCTCGCTTCGCTTCGCAAAATTTGCGCAACACTGGAATAAAAATTCTACGAGCCTCTTGAACGTAGCGACTTGCGAGTGTCAGATAGCCGGCTTTGAATGCCACGCGCGGTATTCCTATTTGCGGCCTATGAATAGTAACCCTGGTAAGAAGGTCCAATTATGGTAATTGTCTCCGTCACGCGGCTCCGCCTGCGCTCCTTACCTTTTTCCCGGATTCCTTTGGTACACCCGGCGATCGGTCACACAGGCAAAACGGACCCCGGGCAATCTTGCGTCCGAGTTAGAAAATCAAAAGGGCTTGCGTTCTGGACATTGGAGATGTGGCGGGACAATCAAGCGATCCGAACCTTTGAGCCCGCTTCGCCGCACGGCGGAGCAATGCAGAAGTTGCCGCACTGGTGCGACGAAGCCGCCTTTGCCGATTGGGAACAAGATACGGCTGATTGGCCGCCCTGGGAAACCGCCAGGGGAAAATTGGCTGCTACGGGACGATTGGTTGACGTGCTGCTTCCATCGGGGCAACACCGGGCCGCGAGGATTGAAACTACTTAGCTTGCTGGCGAATTTTGAACACGTTCAAGCCGTTCAAAACGTTCAATTGC
>DASUVS010000288.1:0-4548 GCA_036378835.1 Binatia bacterium
GCGGTCATACAACACCGCTTCGAGAACAATCTCTCTCATGACATGGTTATCGGTGGTCGGCGGGCCGGTGAGCGCGGTAATGTAAATCGGATTGCGCCGGTGCGTAATCGCTTTCAACTTAAACACCGGCTGTTCGGTCACTGCTTGGTAGTACCCTGGAAACTCGCCAAACGGCCCTTCCGTGCGGCGTTCGCCGGCAGTTAATTCTCCCTCGAGCACGATTTCACTGGTAGCGGGCACCTGAACGTCGATGGTCTCGCATTGCACGACATCAACGGGTTCGCCCCTCCAGCCTCCGGCGATTTCCAGCTCGTCCATGAAGATCGATCCGGAAACCTGAGAGCATAAAGTCACGTAGGGATCGTTGCCGATGGTGAAGGCAACCTCCATGGCTTTCCCCTTGGCTTCGAACTCGCGAAAGTAAACGCCCAAATGCTGCGGCGGTACGCTTCTGCATCCCATGGTTTTGCCGTCGTAAATCTGCATCCGGCTGATCGACACATTATTGCCGTAGTTGGGGTGACGAATAAAACCGAGGCCGATGGTGATAAATGGACCGGCATCCTTGCTGTTATGGGTACAGATCGGCAGGCGACTGAAATCCGCGTCTTCCCCGGTTAAGATCACCTCTTTGCAAGGACCATCTTTCACCAGACGTGGCGGGATATGGTTCTTGAGGCCTTCCATGATCTTGCTGTGAATTTTATCCGGTGTGGTCTCAAGGCCCCAGATCGCTCGCCGTCGAACCGCATAGAGGCCGCCAACGACCGGCATCGAATGGCCGACGACATTATCGAAGAGCAATGCCGGCCCCTCGATATCGGAGGTCTTTCTGATGCCTGCAGCGATCTCGAAGCGCGGCGAAGTCGGCCGACTGATATGGACCAGGTCTTTCTTTGCTTCCAGAAGATTGAGGAACTCTCGCAGGTCATTAATCATTGAACGTTTGTCTCCGACTCTATTGCTTGGTGCCGTTTCCCTCGGACAAGCTTTTCACCGCTGCGAGGACTTCTGAATACGTGCCGCAGCGGCAGATATTTCCCGACAGGTAATCGCGCGCTTCTTCCTCAGTCGGCCGAGGATTGCTATTCAGCAGTCCTTTGATGGCCATAATCATTCCCGGCGTGCAGTAGCCGCATTGAAACGCCTGGTTGTCGAGAAACGCCTGCTGGATGGGATCGAGATCATCTCCTGTTGCCAAACCTTCAATGGTCGTCAGCTGCTTGCCTTCGATGTTGGTGGCCAGCATCAAACAAGAACTAACGGGGCGGCCATCGACCAGCACGGTGCAGGATCCACAGACGCCGACGCCGCATCCTTCAACGCTGCCGCGCAGGCGCAAATCATCGCGCAACCATTCGAGCACGGTCTGGTTCGGCTTCACCACGGCTTCCATTTCGCGGCCGTTAACCGTTGTGCGAATTTCGATCTTCATGCGCCATGCTCTTTCGCAGACTGAACCGCCGCCAAAACTCGATCGGGCCGCAGCGGTAAATCTTTGAGGCGTATTCCGTTCAAAGCGTTGGCCAATGCGTTGCCTATGGCCGGCTCAATCGGACCGAGGCCGGCTTCGCCAACGCCTTTGGCGCCGTACGGCCCTTCAGGGTGCGGCGTTTCGATCAACAGAGACTGAAACTTCTTGGGATGATCTTCCATCGATGCCGGCATGTATTCTAAGAACGTCGAGTTGATCGGCTGCCCATTATCGAACACCATCTCTTCAAACAGCGTCGATCCCAGCGACATGATCATCGAACCTTCATTTTGCATGTGGCATTGCCGAGGATTGATGGCTTTGCCCGCATCTACTGCGGATATAACTTGTTGCACGGTTACTTTTCCCGTGTCGGTGTCCACTTCAACTTCGGCGGCGCAAGCCGATAGAAAATAGAAGACCGAACCTTTTCCTTTTCCGGTTGTCGGATCCAACCCGCCTGACGTCTGATTGTCGAAACTGCCGACCATATTTCCGACGGCCGCTCCATAGCGCGCCTGAAATAATTGGGGAATGCTGCGCCGCTTGTCCGGCACTCCTTTGACTTCCAAGAAACCATCGACCAACTGAAGATCCTCGACGTTGGCCTCGAAAACGCGGGCGCCGATCTCTAAGAGTTGCTGGCGGATCTGATGCGCCGCCTGCCGCGCCGCGCCGCCCATGGTGAATACCGTGCGGCTCGAACTGGTGGACTGATCGAATGGGGTCACATCCGTGTCCGGAAACGTCACGCCCACACGGTCAACGGGAAGCCCTAATTCCTCTGCGACGATCTGCGCCAGCGACGTGAGTGTCCCCTGGCCGATTTCGACACTGCTGGTCAGCAACACCGCCGAGCCGTCGGCATTGAGCCGAACGAGCGCTGAAGAATTCGACGGCGTCATCGTGGTCTTGATCATGACCGCCATGCCCTTGCCACGCACTTTGCCTGAAAGCGCGCGAGGAGCTTGTTCGGCGTCCTGCTGCCACCCCACTGCTTCGGCCGCGCGTTTGGCGCAATCCGAAATTCCCACGGAAACCAGATTGTGCCCCGTGACGAACGGATCGCCTTCCCGCACCAGATTTTTTAGCCGCAACTCCAGCGGATCGATGCCCAATCGACGGGCAATATCATCCATCTGCGACTCATATGCCCAGCACACTTGCGGCACGCCGAAACCGCGATAGGGACCCGTCGGCGGTGTATTGGTGTAGACACAGTAGGTCGTCAAATGCTGATGTTTGATTCGATAAGGTCCGCCGGATACTTCGCCGCCATTCCGTCCGGTGTTGGTTGATGTCAATGCGTAGGCGCCGATGTCGTAGACGGCTTCGACCTGGCGCGCGAGAATGGTTCCGTCTTTCTTGACTCCGGTTTTGACTTGCACCACGGCTGCCTGGCAATGGGCCGTCAAAAACACTTCCTCCCGCGTCAACACCCACTGCACCGGACGACGCGCCTTGCGCGCTATGAACGCCGCCAATGGTTCCAAGCGCGGATGCGTTTTTGCGCCGTAACCGCCACCGACAAACGGCACGATGACTCGAACCATCGACTGCGGCAGAGCCAGCAGTTCGGCCAGCTGGGTTCTTATCGATGACGGGGTTTGCGTCGACGTATACAAGACCAGTTTTCCGGACGGCTCCCAGTAGGCCACCGTCGCATGAGGCTCGATATGGGCATGCTGTATTTTTGGCGATGTATACACACCCTCAAAAATTTCATCCGACTCGCTAAAGCCGACCGCGACGTCACCATCATCGACGTGATAGCGGCTAAGCACATTGCCTTCGTCTTGGAGACGGAAGCCGCTTTTCGCCGGGAACGAGTGCGCTTTGATTCGATCCGCATGGAGCACGGGCGCTTCCGGCTTCATCGCCTCGAGCAGATCATAAACGGCCGGCAATGGCTCATATTCGACTTCGATTAAATCCAGCGCCTCCTCTGCGATATCCCGCTCCTCTGCGGCCACCGCCGCGATCACCTCGCCAACGTATCTGACGCGATCAATAGCCAGCACCGGCTGATCTTTTACCACCGGTCCAAAATAGGCGTTCTTCCCTTTCAAATCATCGCTGGTTAACACCGCCACGACCCCTGGCAACTTCTTCGCTTTACTCGCATCGACACGTAAAAGCTTGGCATGCGGATAAGCGCTGCGCAGCGCCTTTACGTACAACATCCCCGGTAGCTCAACGTCCGCGGCATACTGCGCCGCGCCTCTAATCTTGGCAGGACCATCAGCGCGTGAAACGTTCATCCCTACACTACTCATTTGAATTCCTTATCCGGTCGCGCAGGCGGTCAGCGCGCGACGAACCAGAACCTTGACAAGCTGACGTTTGTAATCCGCCGTACCCCGCAAATCATCGATGGGATCCACAGCCGCTTGGGCCTTGGAAGCGACATCCTCGATCAAATCCGACGTCAGTTTTTCACCGTTGACAAGCTCCGGAGCGGTGACGACAACCGGAACCGGCGAAACCGCACCGATGACAACTCGTGCCGCTTCGCGATTTCCGTTCGAGTGTTGCACCCACGCGGCGACGCCTGCGCAAGGCCGATCCTCGGAGGAGCGAGTGGTAAATTTTAAGTAAGTCCCCTTGAAGCTGGGCGGCGCTGGCGGCACCAGCACGGCGGTGACTAGTTCATCCCGCTCCAGGCCAGTCTCGTACATACCGATAAAAAAGTCGGCTAACTTGACGCTTCGAACTCTATGGCGGTTCGTCAACTCGACCTTGGCATCCAACGCAACCAGTGCCGCCGGAGGGTCAGACTGATAGTCCGCATGCGCGAGGTTACCGCCGATAGTCGCCATGTTACGGATTCGGATGTTGGCCACCACATGGCAGGCTTCGGCCAGCAGCGGATAGTGTTCACGCACTGCCGGCGCGCTTTCAACATCGTAAATGCTCGCGAGGCCGCCGACCCGCAAACCGTCTGTGGAGTTGTAGGTGATTTCTCCGGCGCCTTTAATCTTTTTCAAATTGATTAAAGTTTTCGGAACGAAGATGCCCTGCTTGATCAAGATCAGCAGAGCAGTGCCGCCGGCAATGAGCTTGACGTCCTCTTC
>DASUVS010000289.1:0-2776 GCA_036378835.1 Binatia bacterium
TTGAAAGCAAGGGCAAGGAAAACCCGTATTCGGTGCATGCAGATTTACAGGATTGCATGCAGAACCTGGTAGGCATCATTCGAACGGAATCGGAGTTGAAGAAAGCTCTCGATGTCATCGGACAGCTTAAAGAGCGAGCGCGAAACTTGAAGGTGGAGGGCAATCGGCAATACAACCCCGGCTGGCATCTGGCGTTGGATCTTCACTCGCTCCTGTCGTTTGCAGAAGCGGCAACGATTGCGGCAATCGAGCGCAAAGAAAGTCGCGGTGGACATACGCGGGATGACTATCCCAACACCGATCCGAAGTTCGCCAAAATCAATATCGTTATGCGACGAAAGAACGGCGATCTTACAGCGTCACAGGAGCCTCTTCCGGAGATGCCCGATGAGTTGAAATCATTGCTCGAGGAGAAAAAGTAATGGCCCCACAACAAGTGCATATGCAGGTGTGGCGAGGCGATGGCAGCGGCGGCGAATTTAGAGATTACCGAGTGGAGGCCGGCGAAGGCATGGTGGTGTTAGACGTCATCCACGCCATTCAGGCCCAACACGCAAACGATCTGGCGGTTCGCTGGAATTGCAAAGCGGGAAAATGCGGCTCCTGCAGCGCCGAGATCAACGGCAAGCCGCGGCTCATGTGCATGACTCGGATGAACACGTTTCAGCCCGGCGAGACGATTACAGTTTCACCGATCAAGACGTTTCCGCTCATTCGCGACTTGGTCACCGATGTCTCGTACAATTACGAAAAGGCACGACAGGTCCCTGCGTTTAAGCCGAAGGCGAAGGAAGCCGATGGCACCCGGCGCATGTTTCAAGAAGACATCGATCGCGTACAAGAATTTCATAAATGCATAGAATGTTTTTTATGCCAAAACGTCTGTCACGTCATTCGCGATCACGAGGAGAACAAGAAAAATTTTGCCGGACCGCGGCTCTTTGTCCGCCTAGCTGCTTTGGAAATGCATCCGCTGGATACCAACGATCGTATCGATTTGATCAAACAGAAGGCTGGAATCGGATTCTGTAATATCACCAAATGCTGTACGGAAGTATGCCCCGAACACATTCACATTACCGACAACGCCATCATTCCGCTGAAAGAACGCGTTGTCGATCGTTACTTTGATCCGATCGCAAAACTGATGGGGCTGTTTTCTGAAAAGAAGAGATGATCTGGCATGTGATCGATTCCCGTCCGGCGCCATAAGCCGAACCGTCGAATTATTTGCTCTGCTCTAGACGGTTGCTTCGTTTCAAATACATGCGTACCCAGTACTCGTACAGCGTCGCTACCGTAAAGTCCTCAGTTGCCCTGCCCTTCAGGGGCAATTCGTATTCGATCTCGATTTTTTCTTCGTCCTTGCGAACCGACAGGAGCCTCGCTTGTTTTTGATCGACAAGCGCTCCCACAGCGCGAACGATCTGCGACGCCGAATGAGCGTCTGGTCTGCCGAGATTGCCGCGCTTCGATCGTCCCTCATCGTCCATATGACTGAGCTGTTCGGGCGTATAGCGCAATTCTACCGCCTCCCACTCGTCGACCTCGGCAGTTCGGTTGGAACGGAACAGCTGCCAAAATCCCCGCCGCGATAAGTTTTCAACCGCCTGGTTCCGGTGCTTGCGTCCGCGAACTATAATGGTATCGCCATCCATTGTTAATGAAAACGATTCCATTTGGAGTGACTCCAGCGCTTGACCAACCGGACGAAGCAACTGTGTATAATTTTCACCGCTTTTCAGTCTGGAACTCCCGTCTGAGTCAGTATGAAAGCCATTTTCTTCGCCGAGTCTTCCTGGTTCAATCCTTTGAAAGAACCGTTTAAATCAATGCCTCTGCTTAGCTATTTCGGCGTTTGTCTCCGGTAGATGCGGACCCAAAGGTCATAAAGAGCCGGCACTCCCAATTCTTCGACGACTTTCTTGCCATTTAAGAGCTCATACTCGAACGTCATCGTTTGATCTTCCTTAGTAAGCTGGAGAAGTCTTCCGTTCTTATGATCGACGAGCGCGCCGACAACCCGCAGCATCTGCGAGACTGAGTGAATATCCGGAGTCAGATTGGGGTTGCGCCGGCGTGATCGGCCCTCGCGCTCGAGCCGATCAATATCAGCGGGGGTCATGCGCCACTCCAGAATGCCGCTAGCTAATTTCAACGCGCCTTCCTTGTCTTGCGGACGAGTATGGGTTACCTGCCACTCCGCGAGAAGGGCTTTTTCCCTAGGGGTGATCTGCTTGCGTCCCGGCGTTTTGTCACGCACCACCAAGTCCTCGTTCTCGACCGACAAAGAAAAGGATTCAATGCGCAAAGCTTCGAGCAGTTGCCCCACAGGGCGAAGTAAAAGAGCGTAAACTTTTTGGTCAGCCATGGGTTCTAAGTACTATCCTCATTGACGTTACCCCTAGGGCAAATTGCGGTTTCTTTTGCGAGTCAACCGGTATAAGTCTTTACCGGTCACTGAGTTCTGTAGCTCGCGTTCTTAAAATAGCTACAGGTTAACCGGCACTCGAAGCCATATTCCGATAGTCTCGGTGCATTAAAGCTTGCTTATCTACTTTTTTACCTTCTCCTAAGTCAAGAAATATCTGCTCGCTAATATCCCTTGCCCGGCTTAGATCCGTCGGAAGTTACTGCCTAATCGTTGAGTACCTTGAATCTGCAATCCGCCTTTGCTCGAGGCGCCACCATTCTCTAGCAACTTGTCCAACGCATCGTCACCGATCAAACCCTCCAATTTGATCTTAAGGCGCAGATTATTGGCGCTATCTGAATT
>DASUVS010000290.1:0-4315 GCA_036378835.1 Binatia bacterium
GGTTGGCACCCCGTTACGAACAATCTAATCTAAACTTTTCGCGGCGTGTGCTCCAGACAGGTTGATATTTTTTATCCGGGAAGCCGCCGCCCGCCAGCGTTAACCTGCGTCTGTTGCCGCAAAAACTTATGGTCTCACAACTCGATTCAACGCTCGCGACGCAGAAGCTTTTCGGTCAGCGGAACGGCCCGTTGCCAGTGCGCAATTAAAGCGCTGAGCGCAGCCGTCGTCGGCAACTTGGACTCGTGCCGGCAACAACCCAGCATAGCTTCGAACTATTCGCGCAGGTTAAAAAATGTTCGACGAGCTCGGGCTGGCATTATTTTTTTTCGATCCTTTGCAGGTTTACGCTCGAACCTTATCTAGACTCGGCGTTATGATTCCGCTACAGTCCGAAGCGTCGGGCCGCCTAGGAGCAGAATCATGGACACGCTGTCGTGGTGGCATCCGGCTTTGCCGCTGCGCGCTGCATCCTGCACATGCCGAATTTTGTGGAACGACCGCGATCAAGGGAGGATCCCATGCCTAAGACTACCAATGAAATAAGCCGGCGACATTTTTTGATAGGATCGGCCGCGCTTGGCGCAGGCGTCATCACCGCGCCATACCTGTTTCGCAATGCTTTCGCCGCTTCCAGAGACCGCGTGACCATCTACCAAAACACCGTTGCCGATTCGATCAATCCTTACAATCAAAGTTCTGGTTCGATTTATGGCAACTGGCAGCACGTCATCGAGCCATTAGTGGAACTGGATTATACAAAGAAGGCTTGGGTTGGCGTCCTTGCCGACTCGTGGAATTTCAAGGGAAAGCAATGGGTGTTCAAACTCAAGCAAGGAATCAAATTTCACAATGGCGCGCCGCTGACCTCGAAAGACGTCGTGTTCTCGGTCGAAAGGATGCGCGACCAAAAAGGCGGAAGCCTGCAAGCATCGAACTTCAATGACGTCACTGAAATTCAAACGCCCGATGATCAGACTGTCATCTTCGTGACCAAGCAGCCTCTGGCCATTTTTTTGGATAGGTTGAGAAATCGTTTTATCGTCAGCAAGGTTGCTGGAGACAAGTATGGCGATCAGCTTTATCAGAATCTCGTCGGCACCGGGCCCTATAAATTTGTCAGTTTCCAACGCGGCGGAAATCTTGTTTTCACACGGAATGACGATTACTGGGGCGGCAAAGCGGCGATCAAAGACGTTGTTTTTCGCAAGGTCACCGAAGATGCGGCGCGCTTGGCAGCATTGGAGGCGGGCCAGGCCGATTTCATCAACGCCATTCCCGTCCACGAAGTCGGCCGACTACAGCGTCATCCGCGCATTAGGATCGACAAGATCGAAGGTTTGGAGATGTATTTTCTTATGATGAACGTCGCCTACAAACCTTTTGACAATAAGCTGGTCCGGCAGGCTGTCAATCACTGCGTCGATGCAGCGGCGATTGTCAAAAACATCTTTGACGGAATCGGTTATCCCATCGATGGGCCGGTCGGGCCGCACGTCATCGGCTCTGATCCGAAACTCAAACGCTACCCATACGATCCCAACAAGTCTAAGGCACTCTTGGCGCAAGCCGGATATGCCGATGGCTGTGACGTGCAACTCTATTATTCCGCCGGCCGTTATCCGAAAGACCGAGAAGTCTGCCAGGCAGTGGCGGCTCAGATGGTCAAAGGCGGCTTCAGAGTGGAGCTCGTTTCTCAGGAGTGGGCTTTGTTTTGGGGACAGGACGGGGTCAATGGCGGCAAGCTTCCGTTCTATTATAACAACCGCGGATCTTTGACCGATGCGGATACCTTTTACGATCAGTATTTTCGCACCGGTACGACTAAGCGGTGCAATTACAGCAACCCGTCATTCGATAAGATCATCGATGAAGAACAAATGAGCCCCGACACTAAGAAACGGATCGCGTTGCTGCAACAGGCCGGAAAGATTCTGATGGACGATGCTCCATTCGTGCCGCTCTACAATCTCGCATCCATCTACGGCGCAGCAAAGAATCTGGCCTGGCAGATGAGACCCGATGAGAAGGTGCTCGGCTGGGATATGAAGATCGTATAGGCGGGCAGGCAACCGCGATGACACGGGATAACCGCTCGTTCAGCTTCCCCTACCCTTCAAATGCGCTTCGTCGCGGCTTAGCCGCACTTCAAATGATCACTTGATCTTCCAGAACCATCGGTGCCGCGTAACTCTTGGGTTGCATTAAGGCTCAGTCAAGATTCTCGTCGCCTCGTAGAATTCAATCTGTCCCGCGGACAGCGTCCATGGAATGCCGCTGTCGCTTTGGTAATACACTTAATCGAATTCATCCAATACTGCGACCCGACAAAATCATGGCATCCTCCTTGCGGACCCATGCGGGTCAGATCGTTTCGAGTAAGGAGCTAGAGAAATGCCAGTCTTTTCTTTTTTGCTGAAGCGCCGACTTCTTCAGGGTCTCTTGGGTGGAGCGAACCGCAGTGTTCAAGCGGGACGGGCTCGCCGCCGTTTGGGCGGCTCGTTTCGCAAAGCAGCCTTCGCCGGTATCACCGCGATGCTTGTTCAGCGAATGCTGCGGCGCAGATCGTTTTAGTCTTCCTTTGTGCAGCTCCGACGCGCCGCGATCAGCACTGGAGTTGCAGAAGCTCGTTGTCTTCCGTGGCACACGAATTCCAAACGTAAGCCGGAAGTGAACCGATCCGCCCGTGACTCTGCGGTGTGAAACAGTTATGTCGGTAGAACAGGCGAAGCCGGCGGCCGGTCCTACAACACGTCAGAATAAATCGTTACTCTTGGCGTTGTTGGTGCTAACCTTCAACACCGGCCTTATCGATGCCGTCAGCTATATCGGCCTTGGCCGGGTATTCGTCGCCAACATGACCGGTAACGTGGTACTTTTGGCATTCGCCGCGGCTGGAATTTCCGGACTATCGATCACACGCGCTGTATCGTCTCTTGGCGGCTTCCTGATCGGCGCGATAATCGGCGGAAAGCTCGGCACCAGCCTGGCAGCCGGCAGTAGGCGACGGTTGATTCTTAGCGCAGGAATTTTAGAAGCATTGTTGATCTTTACCGCAGCCGTGAGCGCGATTGGATTCGACATACGCTCATCGGCGCCGGTGCATCAGCTGTATGCAATGATCGTTTTAACAGCATTATCGATGGGACTTCGAAATGCTACCGTGCGGCAACTCGGCGTTGCAGATATCACGACCACGGTTTTGACCCTCACGTTGACCGGCTTGGCCGCGGACTCATCCGTAGCAGGAGGCAGTAACCCGCGGCCAGCGCGCCGCATTTTCTCGATCCTAGCGTTGTTCGTGGGCGCGCTCTCGGGCGCTTATCTTTTGCGCTATGGAGTAGCTCTGCCGCTCTTCGTCACCGGCGCTTGCGTGCTCCTCACCACTGCGGCGTATACGGCAATCGCTGCGACGGCAAAAGAGTAGCCCACGAGAAAAGTTGATAAAAAAATTCGGCAAGAGCTAAGCCACTTGGCCAACGGCCATCCCATGAACCCGGCTCCTGCGCACCCCACACAAACCGATAGTCAAGAATCGACCAACGATTTCCCGGCTTGTTCCTTTTTGCTCGCCTGACGTATTGAAGAACATTTTTCTTGATTCCGTAGGTTAAGTTTTCTTTTATAGACTGATGGCTTATCGTCGGAATGGGCGGAGCGACCGTGGAACTCCTTGGTATGTTCCTTGCTGATTCGCCCGCGCCATGGAAATGACATGGAACCCTAGTCAACACTCCGAGCCAACAAACGCAGTCCACCGTGAGGCAGATTACTCAAACTACTCGCTTCGAGAATTGTTTAAACTACGTTACTGGTTTGATGCCGATTGCGAGGGCCACGGAGAGAGTCGGCTCGAAGCCGAAATTCGAAAGCGATGCGCGCATATCCAAGAGCGAACCAGCCAGAGAAAATCTGCCGAAGATGGTTCGGCTCATCGCTACAGACCTTATGGGTTGATCTTCGGAGTAGTTTTCGTTGTACTTTCGAGCGGCCCGTTCGTCGCGGTCAAATTTTTCGAGGCCCTGAGCATCATGACTGACGTCAATGGAGACTTTGCGCTGTTAACCGGTCTTTGGGCGGTGCTCACGCTTCCATTCGCGGCAATGATCTATTTGATCGGCGCCATGATGGATGCGGAGCGGGTCGTGAAATGGTTCAATCTGTAACCGAAATCCTGCTGCCGCAATCCACTTAGAGAGATTCCAAGATTCTCCCGATTCTCCCGTCTAAACCTTCGCGTTCCTCAACCAGAAACTTCGTTCCGGACTCATCTAATCTGAGTCTCATCCATACTCATTCTGGCAGCCAACCCGAG